>DATJNU010000021.1:0-65815 GCA_035507775.1 Jatrophihabitans sp. | reverse complement strand
CTCGTAGCCGACGGTGTGCGGGACGAGCGAGGTGGAGCTGCCCGCCATCGACGACAGCCCGGTGTTGCGCCAGAGCCGGGTCTTGCCCTGCGCCTGGGTCACCGTGATCGGGAAGTCGCTGGTGTTGGACATGTACATCGTGCCGGTCAGGTTGTTCTCCGGCACGTTCGCCGCGGTGGTCGAGGCGAACCTCGGATCTCGCCAGGTCGCGGTGTTCTCCCCGGACGGATCGGTGTTGGCGTTGTCCCAGGTGGTCTTGTAGCAGACCAGCGTCCGGTACGCGGTGTTGGTGCCGTCGATGCTCGGCTCGAACCGGGTGTGCCAGTACATCTCGTTGCCGGACAGGAACATCAGGCTGACGCCGGCGTCGCGGGCCGACTGGACGTTGTTCCGCTGGGCCTGCGACCAGTACTCGTCGTGGCCGACCGAGAGGAACACCTTGTGGTTCTTCAGCAGCGTCGAGCCGTACCGGTCGGAGTCGACCCCGGCCAGGTAGGTGACGTCATAGCCGTTCTGCTCCAGGAACCGGATCGTCGGGTACTCGTTGCTGAACAGGAAGTCCCGGCCGGAGGAGTCGTCACGGGTGGCGAACGGCCGGTTGTAGCTGATCTTGCGGGCCCGGGACTTGGAGTCCCACATGTCCACCGTCGAGCCGGTGTAGAAGTCCGCGCCGCCGTAGCGGTTGTAGGCCTGCCAGGTCTCGTCCGAGGTCTGGTAGACGATGTCGGACGTGCTCGCGTCGTTGCGCACGACGAAGGTGATGTGGCTGGCCCCGCCGCTGCCGTCGGTCTTGGTCAGCTTGGCGATGTAGACGCCCGAGACCGCGGTCGACGGGACGTTCCAGGTCGCCGAGACCGACCAGTTGCCGCAGTCGAACAGGCCGGTGGAGCTGTCGGACAGGCAGGTCGGCTGGGTCACCGGGGCGACGTGGCTGACGTTGGACGCCTTCAGCGCGGCGCCGTTGCCGCCGTAGTAGCCGAGCCGGTAGATGTCGATGGTGTACTGCGTGCTGGTCTTGATCTTGAAGCTGATCGGGCTGCCGGCGTTGACGCTGATGTTGGTCGCGAAGCCCTGGATGGTGCTGTCGCCGGCCCCGCTGATGTCCCACACCGAGGCGGGGGTGCCGGGCAGCGTGTTCTCGCAGGCGATCACGTTGATGTTCGCCCCGCAGGTCGAGCCGCCGGCCGCGGCGGCCGGGGCCGCGCCGGTGGCCACCAGCGTGAGCCCGGCGGCCAGGGCCAGGACGAGCGCACCCACCAGGGAGCGGCGGGTACCGGTCGGCGTCACGCCGGTCGCCGAGCGCCGGTGCAGAAGACGGTTGACCTGCATGAGAACTCCCCCGTACGACCTCGCCAGGCCAGCCGCGCACTGGCTCGCGGGTCGAATCTTAACGGCCGTTGTACATCCAAACCAAGTCGTCGCACGGCCTTCTTACGACGATTTTTGTCCGCTTTCACAAGGGAAATCTCTTGTGAATAGCACTCTGCTACCAGGCCCTGACAGACAGTGACAACGCTTCCGGGCCCGGCATCGCCACCGCCCCGGTATCCGGCCCCGTCCGGGGCGGCCGGCCGGTCGCCTAGCATCTGTCGCGACCGGTCGGCACGGCGAGCTGGAGAGCCATGGACATCGAGTCGGGCGGCGGCCCGGTGATTCACCCCAGTGCCGAGATCGAGGACGGCGTCCGGATCGGGGACGGCACCCGGATCTGGCGGCGGGCGCACGTCCGGGCCGGGGCGGTGATCGGCCGGGACTGCAACATCGGCGCGAACGTCTTCGTCGACGCCGGCGTCCGGATCGGCGACCGGGTCAAGATCCAGAACAACGTCTCGGTGTACGAGGGCGTGGAACTCGCCGACGAGGTGTTCGTCGGGCCGGCGGCGGTCTTCACCAACGACCTCAACCCGCGGGCCACCGGGGCCTGGCAGCTGACCCCGACCCCGGTGCGGACCGGCGCCTCGATCGGGGCCAACGCGACCGTCGTCTGCGGCAACTCCCTCGGCGAGTACTGCCTGGTCGGCGCGGGCGCGGTGGTCACCCGGCCGGTCGCGGCCTACCAGCTGGTGCTCGGCAACCCGGCCCGGCCGGCCGGCTGGGTCTGCCGGTGCGGCACCGTGATCTCGCGCGCCGCCGGCCGGCCGCCGCAGGACGAGCTGGACCGGTGCGGGCACCAGGTGGAACGGCCGCACGGCGGTCCGGGCGGACCGCGGTAGGGCCGTCCCACCCATCAGTACGCCCCGGTCCCCCGGACGACCGCGAAGACCGTCTTCCAGAGGATCTGCAGGTCGCTGGCCATCGACCAGTTCTCCACGTAGCGCAGGTCGAGCCGCACCGACTCGTCCCAGGCCAGGTCGGACCGGCCGCTGACCTGCCACAGCCCGGTGACGCCGGGCTTGACCAGGAACCGCCGGTGCACGTGCGCCTCGTACCGGGCCACCTCGCTCGGCAGCGGCGGCCGCGGGCCGACCAGCGACATCGAGCCGTTGACCACGTTGATCAGCTGGGGCAGCTCGTCGAGGGAGAACTTGCGCAGCAGCCGGCCCACCGGGGTGACCCGGGGATCGTTGCGCATCTTGAACAGCACGCCGTCGCTGCCGTGGTCGTTCTGCCCGGCGATCGCGGCCAGCCGCTGCTCGGCGTCGACGTACATCGAGCGGAACTTCAGCATCGTGAACGGCTTGCCGTCCCGGCCGACGCGCACCTGGCGGAACAGCGCCGGGCCGCTGCTGGACAGCCGGATGGCCAGCACGAGCCCGAGGTAGAGCGGCGACAGCAGCAGCATCGCGGTGGCCGCCACCGACCGGTCGAACCCGCTCTTGCAGACCCGCCGGAACCCGGTGAACTCCGGCTCCTCCACGTGCAGCAGCGGCAGGCCGGCGACCGGCTGGATGTGCAGCCGCGGGCCGGCCACCTCGATCAGGCCGGGCGAGACCACCAGCTCGGTGTCGCTGCCCTCCAGCTGCCAGGAGATCCAGCGGAGCTTCTCCGGGCCGATCCGCCCGGAGGAGACCACCGCGACCGTGTCGGCGCGCGCGTAGCGGACGGCCCCGACCACCGAGTCGACGTCGCCGAGCAGCGGCACCTCGACCTCGGCCAGGGCCTCGACGGTGCGCGTCTCGGCGATCGCCTCGGACGGGACGCAGGCGCCGACCACCCGCATGCCGGCGTGCCGGTCGCGGGTCAGCACCGTGGTGAAGCTGGCGACCGCGTCGGCGTCGCCGACCAGCAGCACCGACTTCATCGCGCGGCCGGCCGCGCGCTGGTTGTGCAGCCACTTGCGCGCGGTGTAGCGGCCGACCAGGTCCAGCACCAGGGTCAGCGGCAGCGCGACGAGCACGAACCCGCGGGCCAGGTCGGCGTGCGTGACGAACGAGGCGAAGGCCACCACCGCGGTGAGCTGCAGGAAGGCGTTGAAGATCCGCTGGAACTCCGAGGCCCCGACCCCGACGAAGCGGGCCTCGTACCCGTGGTTGAGCCAGACCAGGGCAAGCCAGGTCAGCGGCAGCCCGACCAGCAGCAGCAGGTCGACCGGGTGGCTGGTCGCGCCGAAGCGCAGCAGGTACGACGACACCATGGCGACGGTGACGGCGACCAGGTCGAGCAGGACCAGCCCGCGCCGGTAGCGGCGCAGCCACGGCGAGCGGCGGCCGCCCTCGACCGCGGGCACGGCGGCGGGCGCGGCCGGGCGGGCCATCGGCCGGCGCGGCCGGCCGGGCACGGGGACGGCCGGGGCCGCGGCTCCCGCCTGGGAGCGAACGCCGGACGGCCCCTGGGAACTCACCGCCGAGACCACGCTCGCCTCCTCTCCGGTCCCGGACACTCGGGATGCAGCGCTGTCGACAAGATCGATGCCACCAGTCAACATCAATTCCCCCGTATGGGCCCGCCGACACGAAAGTCTCGGTACGCCCTGTTGTGTGCCCGGGCCGGCTCGGCACCTCGCCAGGCCGCCCCGGACACGAATCGTGTTGTACCGCGTCATGACGGACGGCCGGGGCCTGGCTGCGCTTGTCGTTCCCCCGACCGACGCTGCGACCAGACGTTTATAGCCGGTGAGGTCTCTGTTTGGGAAGCGCTAAATTCCCAGGGACCGCAAGGTATTTTTCGCCGGCCTGCGGCCTCGACCGGCGCACCGTCACGGCCCGGCTGCGCACCGTCACCGAACACCGGGCCATCCGGACGTCGGGCACGAATGGCCGTCGCGGTGTCCCCGCGGCCGTCCCACCTGATGGGTGGGGGAAAATCCCTGGAGTGATGGTGCGCACATTCTCCGAGGACGTGATCGGCGAGCCCCAGGCCAGCGACGACGACAGCGCGCTGCGCCGCGACGTCCGCCGGGTCGGCGAGCTGCTCGGCGAGTCGCTGGTCCGCCAGCACGGCCAGCCGCTGCTCGACCTGGTCGAACGGGTGCGGGCGCTGACCAAGCTGAGCAAGGAGGCCGACACCACCGAGGAGCGGCACGCCGCCCGGGACGAGGTGCGCGGCCTGCTCGCCGAGCTGCCCACCGACCAGGCCGCGGCGCTGGTGCGGGCGTTCTCGGCGTACTTCCACCTGGCCAACGTCGCCGAGCAGGTGCACCGGGTGCGCAGCCTGCGCGAACGCCCGGCCGAGGAGGGCTGGCTGGCAAGCTCCGTGGCGGCGGTGGCCGACCGGGCCGGTGCCGACGGCTTGAGCCGGGCGGTCCGCGGCCTGGCCGTCCGGCCGGTCTTCACCGCCCACCCGACCGAGGCCAGCCGCCGGTCGATCCTGACCAAGCTGCGCCGGCTGGCCGACGTGCTGGCCACCCCCACCGAGCCCGGCACCGCCGCGCGCGGCCGGCAGGACCGCCAGCTGGCCGAGATCATCGACCTGATCTGGCAGACCGACGAGCTGCGCCGGCACCGGCCGACCCCGATCGACGAGGCTCGCAACGCCGTCTACTACCTGCAGGAGCTGATCGACGAGACGCTGCCCGAGCTGACCGTGGACCTCGCCGCCGAGCTGCACCGGCACGGTGGCCGGCTGGACCCGGACGCCCGGCCGCTGAGCTTCGGTTCCTGGATCGGCGGCGACCGGGACGGCAACCCGAACGTGACCGCCGAGGTCACCCGCGACGTGCTGGCGCTGCAGCACCAGGTGGCGGCCCGATCGGCCCTGGCCAACATCGACGAGCTGATCGCCGAGCTCTCCTCGTCCTCCGACATCGTCGGGGTCACCGAGCAGCTGGCCGCCTCGATCTCGGCCGACCTGGTCAACCTGCCGGAGCTCGACCCGCGGCTGCGCACCGTGAACTCCTCCGAGCCGTACCGGTTGAAGCTGTCCTGCATCCGGCAGAAGGTGCTCAACACCCGGGCCCGGATCGCCGCCGGCACCGCGCACGTGCCGGGCCGGGACTACCTCGGCCGGGCCGAGCTGCTGGCCGAGCTGGCGCTGCTCGGCGACTCGCTGCGCGCCCATGCCGGCGGCCTGATCGCCGACGGCCTGCTGGCCCGGGTGCAGCGGACCGTCGCGATCTACGGCCTGCACCTGGCCACCCTCGACATCCGCGAGCACGCCGAGGCGCACCACCAGGCGGTCGGGCAGCTGATCGACCGGCTCAAGGAGGAGCACTGGCTCTACGCCGACCTGCCGCGGGACTACCGCCGCCGGCTGCTGTCGAAGGAACTGGCCAACCGCCGCCCGCTCGCCCAGACCCCGCCGCCGCTGGACGAGGCCGGGCTGCGGACGTTCGCCGTCTTCGCCGAGATCCGCCGGGCGCTGGACACCTACGGCAGCGACGTGATCGAGAGCTACATCGTCTCGATGACGATGGGTGCCGACGACGTGCTGGCCGCGGTCGTGCTGGCCCGGGAGGCCGGCCTGGTCGACGTGCACGGCAACGGCGGGCCGGCCGGCGACGGTGAGCGGTTCGCCCGGATCGGCTTCGTCCCGCTGCTGGAGACCGTCGAGGAGCTGCGGCACAGCGGCGAGGTGCTCGACGAGCTGCTCTCGGATCCGACCTACCGGCTGATCGTCCGGCTGCGGGGCGACGTGCAGGAGGTGATGCTCGGCTACTCCGACTCGAACAAGGACGCCGGCATCACCACCTCGCAGTGGGAGATCCACAAGACCCAGCGCACGCTGCGCGACGTGGCGGCCCGGCACGGCGTCCGGCTGCGGCTCTTCCACGGCCGCGGCGGGACGGTCGGCCGGGGCGGCGGCCCGACCTACGACTCGATCCTGGCCCAGCCGTGGGGGGTGCTGGCCGGCGAGATCAAGTTCACCGAGCAGGGCGAAGTGATCAGCGACAAGTACGCGCTGCCGGAACTCGCCCGGGAGAACCTCGAACTGACCGTGGCCGCGGTGCTGCGGGCCTCCAGCCTGCACACCTCGCCCCGGCAGAGCGCCGAGCAGCTGCGCAGCTGGGACCGCGCGATGGAACTCGTCAGCGACGCGGCGTTCGGTGCCTACCGGTCCTTCGTCGACGACCCCGGCCTGCCGGACTACTTCCTGGCCTCGACCCCGGTCGAGCAGCTCGGCTCGCTCAACATCGGCTCCCGGCCGTCCCGCCGGCCCGATTCCGGCGGCGGCCTGACCGGGCTGCGCGCGATCCCGTGGGTGTTCGGCTGGACCCAGTCGCGCCAGATCGTGCCGGGCTGGTTCGGTGTCGGCTCCGGCCTCAGGGCGGCCCGCGAGGCCGGCCTGGAGTCGGTGCTCGCCGAGATGCACGCCGAGTGGCACTTCTTCCGCACGTTCATCTCCAACGTGGCGATGACGCTGTCCAAGACCGACCTCGACATCGCCTCGCACTACGTCTCGACCCTGGTGCCCGGTGAGCTGCGGCGGCTGTTCGACCTGGTCCGGGCCGAGCACGAGCTGACCGTCGACGAGCTGCTGCGGGTCACCGGCGAGCAGTACCTGCTCGACAACCAGCCTTTGCTGCAAAGGACGTTGAGCGTTCGGGACGCCTACCTGGACCCGATCTCCTACGCCCAGGTGGACCTGCTCGCCCGGGTCCGGCAGCTGTCCGGCAAGCGGGACGGCGGCGGCGACAAGGACCAGGCCGAGCTGCGCCGGGCGCTGCTGCTCACCATGAACGGGGTCGCCGCCGGGCTGCGCAACACCGGCTGACGGGCGGCAACCGGCCTGTCCGAATCCCGCTAGCAGCCGCTCCGGCGGGCGGGCAGACTGCTAGTCATGCCGATCGATTCCGAGGCCGCGTACCGCGCGGTGCAGAGCCGGGACGCCCGGTTCGACGGGACGTTCTACACCGGCGTCCGCACCACCGGCATCTACTGCCGGCCCTCGTGCACCGCGCGCACCCCGCACCGGCGCAACGTCGACTTCTACCCGAGCGCGGCCGCCGCGCAACGGGCCGGCCTGCGCGCCTGCAAGCTCTGCCGCCCGGACGCCACCCCCGGCTCGCCGGACTGGAACGCCCGCGCCGACCTGGCCGGCCGCGCCGTCCGGCTGATCGCCGACGGGGTGATCGACCGCGAGGGGGTGCCGGGGCTGGCCCGGCGGCTGGGCTACTCCGAGCGCCAGCTGACCCGGACCCTGGTGACCGAGATGGGTGCCCCGCCGCTCGCGCTGGCGCGCGCGCAGCGGGCCCACACCGCGCGGATCCTGCTGGAGAACACCGACCTGGCCGCGTCCGAGATCGCCTTCGCGGCCGGCTTCGCCAGCATCCGGCAGTTCAACGACACCGTGCTGGGCGTCTACGCCGCCACCCCCACCCAGCTACGGCAGCGCCGCTCGGGCGGGGCCGCGGCCCCCGGCGCGCTCGAACTGCGGCTGGCCCACCGGCAGCCGATGGCGCTGGACCGCACGCTGGAATTCCTTGCGGCGCGGGCCATCCGGGGAGTCGAGTCGTGGGACGGCACGACCTACCGGCGCACCCTCCGGCTGCCGCACGGCGCCGGCGCGGCCACCCTCACCGCCGGCGACGGCTGTGTCCGGACCGGGCTGCGGCTGGCCGACCCGCGCGACCTGGGCGCCGCCGTGGCCCGGCTGCGCCGGCTGCTCGACCTCGACGCGGACCCGGTCGCGGTGGACGCCGTGCTGGCGGGCCAGCCGTTGCTGGCACCGCTGGTCCGGCAGCGCCCCGGGCTGCGTTCACCCGGCGCCGTCGACGGATTCGAGATGGCGGTACGCGCCGTGGTCGGCCAGCAGATCTCGGTGGCCGGCGCGCGCACGGTGCTCGGCCGGCTCACCGAACGGTACGGCGAGCCGGCCTTCGACGAGCCTGCCGCCGGCCGGCTCTTCCCGGCCCCGGACGCGCTGGCCGCCGCCGACCCGGCGGAGCTGCCGATGCCGGCCGCCCGTGGTCGGACCATCGTGGCGCTGGCCACGGCCGTCGCCGGCGGCGAGCTGACGCTCGACGCCGGCGCCGACCGCGACCAGGTGCGAGCCCGATTGCTGGCGGTGCCCGGCATCGGGCCGTGGACCGCGGATTACCTGCTGATGCGGGCGATCGGCGATCCGGACGTCTACCTGGCAACCGACCTCGGGGTGCGCAAGGCCGCCGCCCGGCTGGGGAGGAACGCAACCGACCCGGTCGCGGCAGCTCCGTTCGACCCGGTCGCGGCAGCTCCGTGGCGCAGTTACCTGACCCACCACCTCTGGGCGCTCCCGCACTGACGGCGCGCGCCGGATCCGGCTACGAACGAAGGAAGATCGCATGTTCCACGGTTATCTGGAATCACCCGTCGGCCGGCTGCTGCTGACCGGTGACGAGGCCGGGCTGACCGGCCTCTACACGCCCGAGCACGTCCGGCTGCCGGTGCCGCCGGGCGAGCGCGACGACTCGGCGTTCGCCGAGCCGGCCCGGCAGCTGGCCGAGTACTTCGCCGGCGACCGGGCCGTCTTCGAGCTGCCACTGGCCCCGGCCGGCACCGACTTCCAGCAGCGGGTCTGGCAGCGGTTGCTGGCGATCCCGCTCGGGCAGACCCAGACGTACGGCCTGCTCGCCGCCGAACTCGGCAACCCGAAGGCGATGCGCGCGGTGGGTTTGGCCAATGGGCGCAACCCGATCTCGATCATCGTGCCGTGCCACCGGGTGGTCGGCAGCACCGGCGCGCTGACCGGGTACGCCGGCGGCCTCGCGGCCAAGCAGTGGCTGCTGGACCACGAGCGCCGGGTCACGGCCGGCTGACGCCTCAGCCGGTGGTCACCACCGCGCACGGCAGGAACTTGGTGTTCGCGGTGCCCATCCCGGTGTTGAGCGCGTACAGGCAGACCGTGTGCCTGCCGGCCGCGACGCCGGACACCGTTATCGCATAACCCTGATCCGGGCCGGTGTGCAGCTTGGCCGCGACGTCCGGGCGGGGCACCCCGGTGGTGAACCGGCCGCGCATCCGGTTGTCGACGTAGACATCGACGTAGAGCCGCGCGCTGGTGTTGTCGGGGTCGGCGGCCCAGCCGGTGGCCTTGACCATCCCGGCGCCGCCGGTCACCGAGTCCACGTGCCCGTACGGGTTGTGCCTGGCCGCCGCCGCGTTCGCGTTCGCGATGATGGCGGTCGCGGCCGAGCCGACACCGATCGAGATGACCGGGTGCGAGGCCGGCGTCAGCCACCGCATGATCGCGGTCAGGGTGCCTGCCGCCACCGCGACACAGCCGGCGGTCGGCTGGCCGTTGGTGACGTGCAGGAAGAACGCCGACCCGGCACCGGCGTGCACCGGGAACCGGTTGTAGTCGATGACCACCGCGTGCGAGTAGACGTAGCCGGCGTCGTAGAGGTTCTCGCTGTTCGGGCCCGGGGCGGGCACCTGGTGCACGTGCGTGTTATAAGCCGGGGTGCCGGACTCGCCGTCCCACCAGTCGGCCCGGGTGGCCTGGAAGTACGGCAGGGTGGTGCCGTCGTTCGGCTGGTTGCCGAAGGCCTGGGTGAGGGTGAAGACCCCGGCCGGCGTGCGGGCGATGCCCTCGTGCGCCTGGCCGATGCCGAGCTCGCCGACGTAGGCCAGCACCGGGCCACCGCGGTGCCAGTACCCGCCGCGGCTGGATGCCTGCCAGGTGTCGAGCCGGGCGGTGGTCGCGTTCGCCGAGCTGGCCTGCACCGTGATCACCTCCTGCGGGGGGGCGGTGGCGGCCGTGGCGGCGGGCGGGGCGAGGACCGCGACCAGCGACAGTCCGGCAACGGCGGCGGCGGTGGCCAGGCCGAGCAGGCGGCGGGCGGGGGCGCGCATCGGCGACTCCTTGCGTGGGGCGCGGGGGCGGTGTGGTCACCCATTCTGCCCCGGACCGCAGGCCGCGGCGCGTCAGGCGTGGAAGCTGTTCTGCGCCGCTTCCAGGCCGGCGCTCACCACGGCCTCGGTGGCGTCGGCGGCACGGTCGATCAGGTACTCGAGGTCCTTGCGCTCGGCCGCGGCGAACTCGCGCAGCACGTAGTCGGCCGGATCCTGCCGGCCGGGCGGCCGCCCGATGCCGAAGCGCACCCGGACGTAGTCCTTGCTGCCGAGCACCGAGCTGATCGAGCGCAGGCCGTTGTGACCGCCCTCGCCGCCGCCCCGCTTGAGCCGCACCGCGCCGAACGGCAGGTCGAGCTCGTCGTGCACGACGATGGTCGAGGCCACCCCGACCTTGAAGAACCGGCTGACCAGGCCGACCGGGCCGCCGGACTCGTTCATGTACGAACGCGGCTTGGCCAGCACCACCGGGTGCCCGGCCAGCCGCCCCTCGGCGACGTCGGCCCGGCTCTTGTGCGCCTTGAAGCCGGCGCCGATCCGGTTGGCCAGCTCGTCGAGCACGAAGAAGCCGGCATTGTGCCGGGTGGCGGCATAGCGAGGGCCGGGATTGCCCAGCCCGACGATGAGAAATCGATCGTCAGCCATCGGCAATCCCGGCCTTCGTGAAGCTGCGGTGCTACTCGGCCTCGGTGCCCTCGGTGGCGGCCGCCTCGGCAGCCTCCTCCGCCGGCTTCTCCTCGACGATGCCCAGCTCCTCGGCGGCCTCGGCGGCCTCGGCCTCGAGGTCCTCGGCGGTCGGCGCGGTCGTGACGCTCACCAGCAGGATCGCCGGGTCGGTGACCAGCGTGGTGCCGGCCGGCAGCGTCAGGTCGTCGGCGGTGATCTGCGCGCCGATCTCCAGGCCCTCGACCGACAGCTCGATCTCGGACGGCAGGTGAGTGGCCTCGGCCTCCAGCGTGACGGCGGCGTGCTCGACGTTCAGCAGGCCACCCGGGGCGATGTCACCGGTGATGGACAGCGGCACGTCGACGGTGACCTTCTCACCGCGCCGGACGGCCAGCAGGTCGACGTGCTCGAACTCGCCACGGATCGGGTGGCGCTGGATCGACTTCGGCAGCACCAGCTGCTCGTCGCCGTCGATGGACAGCGACAGCAGCACGTTCGGCCCGCCGTGCCGGACGGCGTTCACGAACTCCCGGCCGGGCAGCGAGACGTGCTTCGGGTCGGCGCCGTGTCCGTAGATCACGGCCGGGATCTTGCCGGCGCGACGGGTACGGCGCGCCCCACCCTTGCCGAAATCGGTACGGATTGCGGCTGCCAGACGTACTTCGGACACGACGAAAACTCCTCGTTCTGCGGGTAGACAGGCCTGCGCGATGCATCGGCGCGCGACCTACGTATGCGATTGTGCCTGCGGTGTTGCCTCATCGCCGCCGTCGGCCGATCCGCTCGACGGCAGTGCTGGCAAGCACCGCGTCAAGTTCGGTGGCCGGCCGGAACCGGCCTCCCTCGCCGAGGCAACCCAGTGATCCTACAAGCCTGGCAGGCGCCGTCGAAATCGGGTGCCACGGCCGGTGGCCGGGCCGACCGGCCCGACTAGCATGTTCCGACGTGCAGCCCCCGGCCCGGATCACCGTCTCCGTCCCGGCGAAGCTGAACCTCGGGCTGGCCGTCGGCGCCCGGCGCCCGGACGGCTTCCACCCCCTCGACACCGTCTTCACCGCGCTGGACCTGTGCGACACGGTGACCGCCGGCCCGGCCGAGCGGTTCCGGCTCGAGGTCCACGGCCCGGAGGCCGGCACGGTCCCGGCCGACTCGGGCAACCTGGCCTGGCAGGCGGCGGCGCTGCTCGCCGCGCACACCGGCCGCGCGGCCACCGGCACGCTGGTGATCGACAAGCGGATCCCGGTCGCCGCCGGGCTGGCCGGCGGGTCGGCCGACGCGGCGGGGGCGTTGCTGGCCTGCCGGGCGCTCTGGCAGCTCGACACCGGCACCGACGAACTGCTGGCCCTGGCCACCCGGCTCGGCAGCGACGTGAGCTTCGCGCTGACCGGGGGCACCGCCCGCGGCACCGGCCGGGGCGAGCTGCTGCAGCCACTGGTCGCCCCGGCGCTGCACTGGGTGCTGGCCGCCGCGGCCGGGCAGCTGTCCACCGCGGCCGTCTACGCCGAGTTCGACCGGCAGCCGCCGGCCGCACCCGACCCGGTGCTGGCCCACGGCCTGCTCGCCGCGGTCCGGGCCGGCGACCCCGCCGCTCTGGCGCCGCTGCTGCGCAACGATCTGCAGCCGGCCGCGCTGGCGCTCGCCCCCTACCTGCGCGACACCCTGGCGGCCGGCCAGGCCGCCGGCGCGCTGGCCGGCCTGGTGAGCGGCTCGGGCCCGACCTGCGCGTTCCTGGCCGCCGATGCCGGGCATGCCCGGCAGCTGGCCGAACAGCTGGCCGCGGACTGCAGGTTCGCGGTCGCGGTGACCAGCGGGCACACCCCGACGGTCGAGGCCGGCTCCTGATGGCGAACCTGGTCAACCTGGAGAACGTCGGCAAGAGCTACGGCACCACGGTGGTGCTCGACGGCGTCTCGCTCGGCATCGGCACCGGCGAGCGGATCGGCGTGGTGGGGCGCAACGGCGGCGGCAAGTCGACCCTGCTGCGCACCATCACCGGCACCGAGCCGCCGGACACCGGCCGGGTGAGCCGAACCGGCGGCACCCGGATCGCCACCGTCGACCAGGCCGGGGCGCTGCGGGTCGGGGCGACCGTCCGCGAGGTGGTGGTCGGCGACGCGGCCGAGCACGTCTGGGCCGGCGACGCGGCGGTGCGCGAGGTGCTGGCCGGGCTGGGGCTGGCCGCGCTCGGCCTGGACACCGGCGTGGACCGGCTGTCCGGCGGCGAGCGGCGACGGGTGTCGCTGGCCGCGGCGCTGGTCGCCGAGACCGAACTGCTGGTGCTGGACGAGCCCACCAACCACCTCGACGTCGAGGCGGTCGGCTGGCTGGCCGAGCACCTGAACCGGCGGCGCGGCGCGCTGCTGGTGGTGACCCACGACCGGTGGTTCCTGGACGCCGTCTGCACCCGCACCTGGGAGGTCGGCGACGGCGTGGTGCGCAGCTTCGAGGGCGGATACGCGGCCTACGTGCTGGCCCGGGCCGAACGCGACCGGCAGGCCAGCGCCAGCGAGGCGCGCCGGCAGAACCTGCTGCGCAAGGAGCTGGCCTGGCTGCGGCGCGGCGCGCCGGCCCGCACCTCCAAGCCGAAGTTCCGGATCGAGGCGGCCGAGGCGCTGATCGCCGACGTCCCCACCCCGCGCACCGGGGTCGAGTTGAAGGCGCTGTCGGCCCGCCGGCTGGGCCGCACCGTCTACGACCTGGAACGGGTGTCGCTGGCCGTCGGCTCCGGCACCGAGCGCCGGGAGCTGCTCGACGACGTGTCCTGGCAGGTCGGCCCGGGCGACCGGATCGGCATCATCGGGGTGAACGGCTCCGGCAAGACGCACCTGCTGCGGCTGCTGGCCGGCGAGCTCGGGCCGGACGCCGGCCGGGTGACGATCGGGCAGACCGTGCGGGCCGGCCACCTGAGCCAGCACGTCACCGAGCTGCCGGACGACCTGAGGGTGATCGAGGCGGTCACCGAGGTCCGCGGCAGCGCGGTGATCGACGGGGTGGAGCAGTCGGCCGGCCAGCTGGCCGAGCGGTTCGGCTTCGCCAACCAGCGGCAGTGGACCCGGGTCGGCGACCTCTCCGGTGGGGAGCGCCGGCGGCTGCAACTGCTCCGGCTGCTGCTCGGCCAGCCGAACGTCCTGCTGCTCGACGAGCCCACCAACGACCTCGACACCGACACCCTGGCCGAGTTGGAGGACCTGCTGGACTCCTGGCCGGGCAGCCTGGTGGTGGTCAGCCACGACCGGTACCTGATCGAGCGGATCTGCGACAGCACGGTTGCCCTGCTCGGCGACGGCTCGCTGGCCGCGTTGCCGGGCGGCGTCGACCAGTACCTGCAGCTGCGAGCCGCCAGTTCCGGTGCCGGGACGGTCGGCTCTGCTGGTACTGGCGGTACTGGCGGTGGTGTTGGTGCTGGTGCCGGATCGTCGCCGGGCGACAGCTCGCGGGACGGGGTGGCCGCGCCGAGCCAGGCCGAGCTGCGCGCGGCCCGCAAGGAGCTGACCCGGCTCGAGCGCCAGCTCGGCAAGCTGGAACAGCGGGAGGCCGAGCTGCACACCGAGCTCGCCGCGCACGCCACGGACTTCGCCCGGACGAGCGCGCTGTCCGCCGAGCTGCAGGAACTGCTGGCGGAGAAGGACCGGACGGAGTCGCGCTGGCTGGAGCTCTCCGACCTGGCGTGAAGCCCTGCCGGAGCTGTCCCGTCGCTGCCGTCCCGGTCGCCGCTGTCCCGCTCGCCGCTGTCCCGCTCGCCGCTATCCGTTCGAGACGGTGAACCGGCAGAACGCGGCCGAGGGCGCCGAGACCGGCCGGGAGCGGTCGGTGCCGACGAAGGTGAGCACGTCGGCACCCGGGGCGGCGGTCGCGGCGACGAGGTACCGGTAGCTGAACCCGCCGAGCGGATCGGCGCGCAGGTAGGTCCGCCAGCCCGGCCGGCGCGACTCGGTGAGCAGGATGAGTTCCTGCGGCAGGAACCCGCTGCCGACCAGCCGGACACACTCCCCGCGGCCGAGCTGGCGGTCCTTGATCGGATGGCCGCTCAGGCAGCTCACCAGCCGCGGCGCCGGGATCGCCAGGTCCCGGCTGGCCCCGGCCACGACCAGACCGTCGTGGCCCAGCAGCAGCCCGGCCGGGATCGCCACCGCGAGGCTCCCGGTCAGGCAGACGGCCAGCACCGCCGACCGCATCGACCGGGGCGAGGAGCGGCCACAGCGCCGGGCTGCCCGGCGCGACCTGATGGACACGGTGTCCTGATCGGACGGCCGGCCGGTTCCTGAACCGCTTTCAGGACCGGATTGTGAATTTCACCGGCGTGATTCCGGCGGCTCGGCACGCGGTCAGCGGGCTTCGCGGGACTCCAGAGAGAGCCGCGGTTTGGCCTCCAGCCCGCGCAGGCCGTTCCAGCCCAGGTTGACCAGGTGCGCGGCGACCTCCTCGCGCTTGGGCTTGCGCACCTCCAGCCACCACTGGCCGGTCAGGGCGACCATGCCGACCAGCATCTGGGCGTACATGCCGGCGAGCTTGGTGTTGAGCTTCCGCTGCCCGAACTCCCGCACCAGGATGTACTCCACCTGGCTGGCGATGTCGTTCAGCAGGGAGGAGAAGGTGCCGGTCGAGGTGGCCACCGGCGAGTCGCGCACCAGGATCCGGAACCCGTCGGTCTGCTCCTCGATGTAGGTCAGCAGGGCCAGCGCGGCCTGCTCCACCAGCACCCGCGGGTTGTCACCGGTCAGCGCCGAGGTGATCGCGTCCAGCAGCGATCGCATCTCCCGGTCCACCACCACCGCGTACAGGCCCTCCTTGCCGCCGAAGTGCTCGTAGACCACCGGCTTGCTCACCCCGGCCCGGGCAGCGATCTCCTCGATGGAGGTGGCCTCGAAGCCCTTCTCCGCGAACAGCGCCCGGCCCACGTCGAGCAGTTGCTCGCGCCGTTCCTTGCCTGTCATCCGCACCCGCGGCCGGTGGGAGCCGGATCTGCTGCCTTCAGTCACCCGCCCATTCTTCCAGCCCGCGGGCTCGCATCCCTCGCCTCGGCCGGTGTGCCGCCCGCGACCGCCGCTCCGGAACCGACCTGGCCGGTCGCTGACCGCTCTTGCGAGGATGTGCCCATGACCGAGACCCAGCCCCGGGCGCTGGCCGCACCCGGCGAGGCCGGCGCGCCGGACCTCGACTACGCCGGCCGCACCCCGTACGTGGCCTACACCGAGTCCGACGTGCTCACCGGCCTGGTGCACCCGCAGACCACCGAGCCGCTCGAGGTGACCTTCATCCTGGTCACCCAGATCATGGAACTGCACTTCAGCCTGCTGCGCCACGACTGGCAGCTTGCGCTGCGGGGGCTGCTCGCCGACGACCTCGATGCCGCCCTGGCCGCCCTCCGCCGCTCGGTGGTGACGCAGAACTCCCTGCTGGCCTCGTGGGAGATGCTCTCGGTCATGTCGGTGTCGGAGTACAACCGGTTCCGAGACTCGCTGGGCAAGGCGTCCGGGTTCCAGTCCTTCGGCTACCGTGAGCTGGAGTTCCTGATCGGTGCCAAGAACGAACGGATGCTGAATCCGCACGCCGGCATGCCGGAGGTGCACGCCCGGTTGCAGGCCGCCTACGACTCGCCGTCGCTCTACGACGCGGCGGTGCGGCTGCTGGCCCACCGGGGCCTGCCGATTCCGGCCGCGGTCCTCGACCGGGACGTCCGGCAGCCGTGGGCCGAGTCGGTGCCCGCGGTGGTGGCGGCCTGGCAGCGGGTGTACGCGGACCGGGACGGGGTGAATCCGCTCGCGGACCTGGCCGAGGCGCTGGTCGCGGTGTCCGAACGGCACAGCCGCTGGCGCTACGTGCACTACACCGCGGTGCGGCGGATCCTCGGCACCAAGCCCGGCACCGGCGGCTCGGCCGGCCTGGCCTGGCTGCGGCGCACCGTCGAGTCCACGCTGTTTCCCGAGCTGTGGGAGGTGCGCAGTGTCCTCTGAGACGGTGGTTCCCGGCCAGGTGCTGCTGGCGGACGAGCAGGACGAGCTGGCCGGCGTGCGGGCCCGGTTCCAGGTGCCGGACCCGGTCGTCTACCTCGACGGCAACTCCCTGGGCATGCTGCCCACCGCGGTGCTGCCGGCGGTGACCGACCTGGTCACCAGGCAGTGGGGGCAGGACCTGATCACCTCGTGGAACGTCCACGGCTGGTGGCAGCTGCCGGCCCGGGTCGGCAACCGGATCGGCCGGCTGATCGGCGCGGCGGACGGGCAGGTCATCTGCGGCGACTCGACCTCGGTCCAGTTGTTCCAGGCATTGACCGCGGCCTGCCGGATGCGGCCTGGGCGCTCGGTGATCCTCACCGACGGCGGCGGCTTCCCCACCGACCAGTACCTGGCCGATGCGGTCGCCGGCCTGCTGGGCCTGCGGGTGCGCCGGCTGCACCCCTCGGAACTGGCCGGCCAGCTCGACGACGACGTGGCGGTGGTGTCGTTCTCGCAGGTCGACTACCGCACGGGCGAGTTGTTCGACCTGGCGACGGTGACCGAGCAGGTGCACCGCTCCGGCGCGCTGATGCTCTGGGACCTGTGCCACTCCGCCGGCGCGCTGCCGGTCGCCCTCGATGAGGTGCGGGCCGACTTCGCGGTGGGCTGCAGCTACAAGTACCTCAACGGTGGCCCGGGCGCGCCGGGTTACCTCTACATCGCGCAGCGGCACCTCGCCGCGGCCGAGTTGCCGCTCACCGGCTGGCACGGGCACCGGTCGCCGTTCGAACTGCAGCAACGGTACGTGCCGGCCGACACCATCGAGCGAGCCCGGATCGGCACCCCGCCGGTGCTGTCGATGGCCGCCCTGGAAGCCGCGCTGTCGGTGTTCGACGAGGTCTCGCTGGCCGCGATCCGCCGCAAGTCGCTGGCACTGACCGACCTGGTGATCGCGTTCGCCCAGGACCGGCTGGCCGACTTCGGGGTGACGGTGGTGACGCCGATCGAGCATGCCCGCCGTGGCTCACAGGTGTCGCTGCGGATGCCGGCCGCGTACGAGGTCTGCCAAGCGCTCATCGAGCGGGGCGTGATCGGCGACTTCCGGGCACCGGATCTGCTGCGCCTCGGGTTCACCCCGCTGTATCTGCGCTACGCCGACGTGTACCGGGCGCTCGGCGAACTCGAGAGCGTGCTCGCCGACGGCAGCCACACCGACGGCCGGTACGCCCAGCGCGCCGCCGTCACCTGAACCAGGCTGCCGGGGTCAGGCCGCCGGGGTCAGGCCGCGTCGCGCTCGGCGGCGCGGCGCGCGGCCAGCTTGTCGAACCGGTCCCGCTTCGGCCAGCGCACCGCGGTGGCCCAACCAGCCTTCTCGAACCACCGGATCGCCCGGGCCGAGACGTCGATTTGCCCGCGGTCGACGCCGTGCCGGGCGCAGGTCGGGTCGGCATGGTGGCTGTTGTGCCAGGACTCGCCGAAGCTCAGGATCGCCAGCGGCCAGAAGTTGGCCGAACGATCCCGTGACGCGTACGGGCGCTCCCCGACCATGTGGCACACCGAGTTGATCGACCAGGTGACGTGGTGCAGGACGCAGACCCGCACCAGCGACGCCCACAGGAAGGCGGTCAGCGCACCGGTCCAGGACCAGGTGACCAGGCCGCCGAGCAGCGCCGGCGCGAGCAGGCTGACGGCGACCAGCGTCGGGAACAGCCGGTCGATCCGCACCAGGTCGCGGTCGGCCAGCAGGTCGGGGGCGTACTTGTCCTGGTTCGTGTGCTCCGGGTCGAAGAGCCAGCCGATGTGCGCGTGGAAGAAGCCCTTGGCCAGGCCGCCGACCGAGTCGCCGAAGCGCCACGGCGAGTGCGGGTCGCCCTCCCGATCGGAGAAGGCATGGTGCCGCCGGTGGTCGGCCACCCATCGAATGACCGGGCCCTCGATGGCCAGGGAGCCCGCGAGCGCCAGGGCGATCTTCAGGCCCCGGTTGGCCCGGAACGAGCCGTGGGTGAAGTAGCGGTGGAAGCCGACCGTGATGCCCATCCCCGAGATCACGTAGAAGACCAGCCCGATGACGACGTCGGACCACCCGATCCCCGATCCCCACGCGATCGGCACCGCTGCGATGAGCGCCAGGAAGGGGACGATGACGAACAGGTAGAGCAGGACCTGTTCGATCGGCCGCTTGGTGCCCTCGATCATCGGCTTGCCGCCCGGTTGGGTGTCCTGCAGCGAGTGGATCGCGGTCTGGTCGTCGGTCAAGGTCATGGTGAGTGGCCCTTCGGTCGATCACAGAGGCTTCATAGCCCGCGCGCTCCGGGGTTCCAGAGGCTACGCAAGCGTAACCTACGGCAGCGTAAGTTTGGTGTGCGCAGCGGGGAACCCGCCGGTGGGTAAGCTCAGCTACTCGGATGCCCGCGGGCCTGCGGCATCCGATGGGAGATGGGGTAATCGGCAGCCCGCCGGCCTTTGGAGCCGTGCAGTCTCGGTTCGAGTCCGAGTCTCCCAGCCAGGCCGGGTCAGAAGTGTCCGACGACATCGCCGGACAGCACGGTCGGCACCAGGTGCGTCACGCAGTCCCCACCGGTGACCAGGTGTAGCAGGAAACCCGGTGGCTCGTGCGCGTAGCCGGTGGGTTCCTCGGTGTCGAGTGCGAGGACCGCCTGCCGGTAGGTGCTCGGCGCGATCGTGACGGGAACCCCGGCGAAGCTGCCCGTGATGGTCCGGTGGACGTGACCGGCGAGGATCCGGCGGATGTTCGGGTGGGCGGCCACGATCGGCTGCAGCGACTCGGGGTTGGTCAGCCCTATGCCGTCCAGAAAGGCGATTCCGACCGCGATCGGCGGATGGTGCAGGCACACCAACGCCGGCACCTCACTGCGCTTACCCAGCGTGCGGTCGAGCCAGGCCAGCTGGCCGTCGTCGAGCGTGCCCCCGAGGGCACCGGGCACCGAGCTGTCGAGGACGATCAGCCGGGCGGACGGGTAGTCCACGACGTAGCTGCTGGCGCTGCCGCCACCGAGGAACGGGGTGCCGGCGAAGGCCTCGACCATGGCCGCGGCGCTGTCGTGGTTGCCGGCCGCCAGGTGGATCGGGATCGGGAATCCGGCGACCACCGACCGGAACGCCTCGTACTCCTCCGGCGCACCGGTGTCGGCGACGTCGCCGGTCACCACCACGCAGTCGGGCACCGGCCTGAGCCCCAGCACCCGTCCCAGCGCCCGGTGCAGTTGACCCGCCGCATCACCGGCCAGCGGACCGACCCTGAGGTGGGTGTCGCTGAGCTGGGCGATCAGCATCGCGAACGCCCGCCTGCCCGGCAGGGCAGTCCGCCGGCACGGCCGGCGGTCAGGTGGTGCGGATCCGGTGCGAGGTGCGACATGGGCACCACGCTAGCCAGCCCGGACCTGCTCGGCAGAAGTTGTCCACAGCGCGGCCGATCCCTGACCGGGTTATCCACAGGACGTCGTTCGGCCGCACCGGACGCGGTCCGGCGGGCCTAGCCTTTCCGCCATGACGCCAGGAACTCGACGAAGCCGGACGCCCTTCAGCTGTTGGGGTAGTTCGGCGCCTCGACCGTCATCCGGATGTCGTGCGGATGCGATTCCTTCAGGCCGGCCGCCGTGATCCGCACGAACCGGCCGAGCCGCTGCAACTCGTCGATGGAATGCGCACCGACGTAGAACATCGACTGCCTCAGGCCACCGATCAACTGGTAGGCGACCGCCTCCAGCGGACCCCGGTACGGCACCTGACCCTCGATCCCCTCCGGGATGAGCTTGTCGTTGTCGGCGACGTCCCCCTGGAAGTACCGGTCCTTGGAGTAGGACTTGGCACGTCCGCGGGTCTGCATGGCGCCGAGTGAACCCATGCCGCGATAGGACTTGTATTGCTTGCCGTTGATGAACACCAGCTCGCCCGGGGACTCCTCGCAACCGGCAAGGAGCGAACCGAGCATCACCGTGTCAGCCCCTGCCACCAGCGCCTTGGCGATGTCACCGGAGTACTGCAGGCCCCCGTCACCGATCACCGGGACACCGGCCGGCCGGCAGGCGAGGGACGCCTCGTAGATCGCGGTCACCTGTGGCACGCCGACGCCGGCGACCACCCGGGTGGTGCAGATCGACCCCGGCCCCACCCCGACCTTCACGCCGTCGGCGCCCGCGTCCACCAGCGCCTGCGCGCCGGCCCGGGTCGCCACGTTGCCGCCGATGATGTCGACGTGCTCGGCCAGCGGATCGGCCTTGAGCCGCTTGATCATCTCCACCACGCCGGCCGCGTGCCCGTTGGCGGTGTCGACCACCAGCACGTCCACCCCTGCCTCGACCAGGGCCATCGCGCGCTTCCAGGCGTCGTCGAAGAAGCCGATCGCGGCGCCCACCCGGAGCCGGCCGGACGGGTCCTTGGTCGCCTGCGGGTAGCGCTCGCTCTTGGTGAAGTCCTTCACGGTGATCAGGCCCTGCAGCCGGCCACCGGCATCGATGAGCGGCAGCTTCTCGATCTTGTTCTTGGCCAGCAGGCCGAGCGCGACGTCCTTGTGCACCCCGACCTGGGCCGTGATCAGCGGCATCGGGGTCATCACCTCGGCGACCCGCCGCGTGTAGTCGGTCTCGAAGCGCAGGTCCCGGTTGGTGATGATGCCGACCAGCAGGTTGTCCTGGTCGACCACCGGCAGGCCCGAGATGCGGTAGCGGGCGCAGAGCGCGTCCACGTCGGCCAGCGTCGCGTCGGGCGAGGTGGTGACCGGGTGGGTGACCATGCCCGCCTCGGACCGCTTGACGAGGTCGACCTGCTGCGCCTGCTCCTCGATCGCCAGATTGCGGTGCAGGATGCCGATGCCACCCTGCCGCGCCATCGCGATCGCGAGTCTGGCCTCGGTGACCGTGTCCATCGCGGCCGAGACCAGCGGCAGCCGCAGCGCGACGTTGCGGGACAGCCGGGAGGTGGTGTCCACCTCACTCGGGATCACATCGGTCGAGCCGGGCAGCAACAGGACGTCGTCGAACGTCAGGCCGAGCACTGCGAACGGGGAGGGCACCCCCGCTGCATCGATCGATGCCGACGGGGACTCGGGGTGGTGGCTTGTCACGCGAACTCCTCGGATGCCGATGCCTCATTCTAGGCGACTCCGATCCCTGCCCGGACCGGCCCGCGCATGCCGGCAGGCCCCGTCGGGGCCCGACCCTGAGCTACCCGTGACAAATCTCAGGGCCGATTCAGGGTGCTCCCCACTGCCGCCGGCGGGACCGCTCGGACAGAGTCGTGACGACATCGGATAAGCCGCACCTCGAACGCGAAGGACATCAGTATGAAACCGTCCGGAATCAGCCCCTCCGGCACCCTGCAGTCCCCGGCCCCGTCGGGCCAGGAGCGGGAGGTCGCCGCACGGGCTCACGGCCTGACCAAGGTCTACGGCATGGGCGAGACGAAGGTCTACGCCCTCAACGACGTCTCCGTCTCCTTCGCCAGCGGGGAATTCACCGCGATCATGGGGCCGTCCGGCTCCGGCAAGTCCACCCTGATGCACTGCCTGGCCGGCCTGGACTCGCCGACGTCGGGCTCGGTCACCCTGGGCACCACCGAGCTGGCCGGCCTGTCTGACCGGAAGATGACCCAGCTGCGCCGCGACCGGATCGGCTTCGTCTTCCAGGCGTTCAACCTGGTGCCGACGCTGACCGCGTTGGAGAACATCACGCTGCCGATGGATGTCGCCGGGCGCAAACCGGACGAGCCGTGGCTGAGATCGGTGATCGACACCCTCGGCCTGCGCGACCGGTTGCGGCACTGTCCGGCCGAGCTGTCCGGTGGGCAGCAGCAGCGCGTCGCCTGCGCCCGGGCGCTGGCCAGCAGGCCGGAGATCATCTTCGGCGACGAGCCCACCGGCAACCTCGACTCCCGGTCGTCCGGCGAGGTGCTGTCCATCCTGCGCAACTCGGTGACCCACCTCGGGCAGACGGTGGTCATCGTCACCCACGATCCGCGCGCCGCCGGATATGCCGACCGGGTGGTGTTCCTCGCGGACGGCCAGATCGTGGACGAGCTGCGCGACCCGACCGCCGACCGGGTGCTCGACCGCATGAAGAACCTCGAGGAGTTCCAGCCGTGAGCCGCAGCGCCCTGCGCACGGTGTCGCTGCGCAATCTCGCGGCCCACAAGATCCGGCTGGCGCTCACGGTGCTGTCGGTCGTGCTGGGCACCGCCTTCGTCACCGGCTCCTTCGTCTTCACCGACACCCTCGGGCACACCTTCCACGGGCTGTTCGCCGATGTCGCGAAGGGCGTCGACGTCCAGGTCACCGGGCCGAACGAGAACGGTGCCGGCGTGCCGACCTCCGACCTCTCCCGGCTCCGTTCGGTGCCCGGGGTGCGGGCGGTCGATCCGCAGGTCAGCGGCCAGATCGTGATGCTTGCGGCCGACGGCAAGCCGGTGCGGAGCGGCGGTGCGCCCACCGAGGGGCTTGCGTACTCTCCTGAGGTCGAGCGCGTCGGGCCCGCCTACCGGTTCGTGTCGGGCAGGCCGCCGGCCGCGCCGGGCGAGATCGCCCTGAACAAGGGCGCCATGAAGCTCGCCAAGCTCGGCCTCGGCGACCGCACCAAGATCCTGGTGCCCAGCCGGGATGCGGTCGAGGTCACGGTGACCGGCGTGTACGACACCAGCTCGGACACCGGCGGCTACGTGGGTGCCCTGTTCGCCCGGGACCAGGCCATGCAGCTCTTCAGCGACGGTACCCACGTGCACGCCGTCAACATCGCCGGTTCCGGGCTGAGCCAGGCAGCGCTCAAGCACCGGCTGCAGCAGCAGGTGCCCGGCCTGACCTACAAGACGGGCGCCGAGGTCACCAAGCAGACCCAGGACGACGTCACCACCGCGATCACCTTCATCAACTACTTCCTGCTCGCATTCGGCGCGATCGCGCTCCTGGTCGGCACGTTCATCATCTACAACACCTTCTCGATGATCGTCGCCCAACGGCTGCGGGAACTCGCCCTGCTGCGTGCCATCGGGGCGAGCCGGCGGCAGGTGAACCGCTCCGTCCTGCTGGAGGCGGCGGTGGTCGGCCTGGCCGGCAGCGTGCTGGGCATCGCCGCCGGGGTCGGGCTCGCCTACGGCCTGCGCAGCCTGCTGAACGCGTTCGCGCTCGGGCTGCCGTCCGGGCCGCTGCAGCTGCAGCCCCGCACGATCGTGGTCGCGCTGCTGGTCGGCGTCCTCGTGACGATGGTCAGCGCCTACACCCCGGCCCGGAGGGCAGCCGCGACGCCGCCGGTGGCCGCCATGCGCCAGGAGTACGCCTCCACCGGCTCCTCGCTGCGGCTCCGCACCGGGCTCGGCGCCTCGATCGGGCTGGCCGGGGCCGTTGCCCTGGCGGGCGGCTCGACGATGCACCCGGGCGGCGGCGCGGCCGGCCTGGTCGGTCTCGGTGCCCTTCTCGTGGTGGTCGGGGTGCTGCTGGGCGCGCCCGCGCTGTCCCGGCCGCTGGTCGGCACGGTCGGCGCCGTGGTGGCCGGGCCGTTCGGCGCGATCGGCCGGCTCTCGCGCACCAACGCCGTGCGCAATCCCCGGCGTACCGCGGCGACCGCGTTCGCGCTGACGCTCGGCCTGATGCTGGTGAGCGCGATCGCGGTGTTCGGCGCCTCGGCCAAGGCACAGGTCAATCAGGTCGTCGACAACGACGTCACCGCCGACTACGCGCTGACCGGCCCCGATTCGCTCGGGGTCCCCTACCACGCCACCAGCGCGGTGTCGCAGGTGAGCGGGGTGCAGGACGTGGTGCCCATCTACCCGGTGCAGGCCAAGCTGGACGGCAAGACGGTGAACGGCACCGGCTTCGACGGCAGGCTCTCCTCGGTGGTCTCGCTGCACCTGACCAGCGGCAGCGAGCAGGTCGGCGCGCACGGCGTGCTGGTGGCCGACGAGTACGCGAAGAGTCATCACTGGGCGCTCGGCAGCACGGTCGCCGCGACCACGCTCGACGGCGCCCCGGCGCCGCTGACGGTGACCGGCACCTTCCGGTCCAATCCGCTGTTCGACAGCTGGCTGGTCTCCGGCGACTATTACCGGCAGGTCACCCCGCAGCCTCGCTGGCTCGACGACGCGGTCCTGGTGCGCGCGAAGCCGGGCGCCGACCTGGCGGCGCTGCGTGCCGACCTGACGCACGCCACCGATCCCTACCTGGTCGTCAAGGTCCAGGACAAGGAGCAGTTCAAGGGCGACCGGGCACGCACCATCGACCAGTTGCTGGGCATCCTGTACGGCCTGCTGGCCCTGGCCATCGTGATCGCGGTCCTCGGCATCATCAACACGCTCGCCCTCTCGGTGGTCGAGCGACGCCGAGAGATCGGGATGCTTCGCGCGGTCGGCCTGGTCCGCGCGCAGGTCCGGCGGACGATCTACCTGGAATCGACGCTGATCGCGTTGTTCGGCGCCATCGTCGGGGTCGCGCTCGGGCTGGTCTTCGGCTCGCTGTTCGTCCGGACGCTGCGCGATGCCGGGCTGGGCACCATCTCGGTCCCGATGACCCAGGCGGTCGTGATGCTGCTGCTGGCGGCCGTGGTCGGGGTGCTCGCCTCGCTCTGGCCTGCGGCCCGGGCCGCCCGGACCCGGCCGTTGGAGGCCATCGCGGATCTCTGAGACCGGCGGGCGGCGGCCGGCTCAGGCCGCCGCCCGGGCACCGGGGCCGCTCGGGCGAAACTAGGCGGTAACTTGTCCGGAGGAGGACGTGGGGCGTTACCTTTGAGGGGTGACGTCCCACGACTCTTTCTCGGACCCCCACGGCGGGCCGGTCGACCCCTTCCTCGGCGATCCGAACGATCCGTCGAGCCTTCTGGACGATCTGGACCCGGTGGAGCCGTTGACGGAGCAGGACCGGCAGGAGATCGCCGCCGACCTGGCCGAACTGGCAGAGTTCGAAGCGACCCTGAGCCCGCACGACATCCGGGGCATCGTGGTGGACTGCGGCGACTGCGGCGAGCAGCACTACTTCTCGTGGGCCTTGATGGCGGCCAACCTGCGCAGCCTGCTGGGCTACGGGCGCACCGGCGTGCACGAGCCGGCCGCCGAGCCGATGCCCGAGGCGTACGTGACCTGGGACTACGCCCGGGGTTTCACCGACGCGATGGCCCACCGCAGCTGAACCTGCCGGCCGACCAGCACCGCCCCTGAACCTGCGCCGATCCTCGCACCACAGCTGGTCAGCGGCCGACCCGGCACCGCCATGGACGCAACGGCTACCGCCATGGCTGCAACGACCGGGGCCGCTGCAGTCGCGTGAGCGGCTCGACTGCAGGCGTGAGCGGCTCGACGGGACCAGCGCACACGTCCGTTCGACGGCGCGCGGCCAGGCGCGGCGACCCCATCGCTCCGTGCCTCGTGGTCACCATCGGCACGTACTACGTACCCACCCGAACGGTGCGCCAAACACTTGTAAAAGCGGGCAAATCTATCCACGCCGAAATTTTTCCGGGGATGCGGTAACTGCGCGTTACCTACCAGTCGACGGCTCGTTGACCGGATCGAAGGCGCAGTTCTCACAGCACGGGGACGATCTCGGGAGGTAGCGATGGCTGACATCTCGCGCTTGCCGGCGCCACGAGCGGCCGACTGGGAGTGGCAGATGAGCGGCGCCTGCCGCGGCCTGGACTCGGCGACGTTCTTCCATCCGGAGAACGAGCGCGGGCCGTCCCGCCTCCGCCGCGAGCGGGCCGCGAAAGAGGTCTGCGCGAGCTGCCCGGTCGCCCAGGACTGTCTCAACTGGGCTCTGCGGACCCGTGAGCCCTACGGCGTGTGGGGCGGCAAGTCCACCGAGGAGCGCGCCCAGTTGATCAGGCTGCAGGCCAGCTGATCGCCCGATGACTCCGGCCAGCCTTTGCTGGGCGGTGAAGGAACCCCCGCTCGTATTGCGGACGATACGAGCGGGGGTTCCTCTATGCCCGCCGATACCGTGCAGGCCGACACCATGCCCGCCGCCGCTATGCCCGCCGACACCATGCCCGCCGCCGCCACGCCCCCAGCACCATGCCCGCCGCCGCCACGCACCATGCACGAATCGCGCCCTGCTCGCCGATAGCCGTCCGCGCCGGAACCGTGTTCGCGAATCGCCCGCGCGAGCAAGCGCAGCTTCCGCCGCGACGGGACACCCGACAACGCCGCCGGGCACCGGAGCGATGCGCTCCGGTGCCCGGCGGTGTCTACCTACAGCGGTTCTTGCTAGTGGCTGTGCCCGTGGCCGTGCGAATGCCCGTGCCCGGCGTGTGCGGGCTCCGGCTCGGCGGGCTTGTCGACGATCGCCGACTCGGTGGTGATCACCAGCGAAGCGACCGATGCCGCGTTGGACAGCGCGGCCTTGGTCACCTTCACCGGGTCGACCACGCCCGCCGCGAGCAGGTTCTCGTACTCGCCGGTGGCCGCGTTCAGGCCCTCGTTCACGCCGAGCTCCTGCACCTTGTTGACCACCACGTAGCCCTCGAGGCCGGCGTTGTTGGCGATCCACCGCAGCGGCTCGGACAGCGACCGCCGGACGATGCTCACGCCGGTCGCCTCGTCGCCGGACAGCGACAGCTCGTCCAGCGCGCCGGCAGCCTGCACCAGGGCCGCGCCGCCGCCGGCGATGATGCCCTGCTCGACCGCGGCGCGAGTGGCGGCGATCGCGTCCTCGATGCGGTGCTTCTTCTCCTTCAGCTCCACCTCGGTGGACGCACCGACCTTGATCACGCCGACCCCACCGGCGAGCTTGGCCAGCCGCTCCTGCAGCTTCTCACGGTCCCAGTCGGAGTCGGTCGTCTCGATCTCGGCCCGGATCTGGGCGATCCGGCCGTCGATGTCGGCCTGCGCGCCCGCCCCGTGGGTCACGGTGGTCAGGTCCTTGGTGACCACGACCCGCCCGGCCCGACCGAGGTCGTCGAGCCCGACCTGGTCGAGCTTCAGGCCCACCTCCGGCGAGATGACCTGGCCGCCGGTGACGATCGCCAGGTCCTGCAGGAATGCCTTGCGCCGGTCGCCGAAGTACGGCGCCTTGACCGCGGCCACCGTGAACGTCTTGCGGATGGCGTTGACCACCAGGGTCGACAGCGCCTCGCCGTCGACGTCCTCGGCGACGATCACCAGCGGCTTGCCCGCTTGGATCACCTGCTCCAGCAGCGGCAGGATGTCGGCGATCGCGCTGATCTTCTGGGTGGTGATCAGCAGGTACGGGTCGTCGAACGAGGCGATCAGCGCCTCGGGATCGGTGACGAAGTACGGCGATATGTAGCCCTTGTCGAACTGCATCCCCTCGGTGAACTCGAGCTCGGTGGCCAGGGTGTTGGCTTCCTCGACGGTGATCACACCGTCCTTGCCGACCTTGGTCATCGCCTCGCCGATCAGCCGGCCGATCTGGGCGTCCTGGGCCGAGATGGTGGCGACGTGCGCGATGCTCTGCTCGCCCTCGACCGGGGTCGCGGCCTTGTCGAGCGCGCCGCACACCGCGTCCACCGCCAGGTCCATGCCGCGCTTGAGGCCGGCCGGGTTCGCCCCGGCGGCGACGTTGCGCAGGCCCTCGGAGACCAGCGCCTGCGCGAGCACGGTGGCGGTCGTGGTGCCGTCGCCGGCCACGTCGTTGGTCTTAGTGGCGACCGACTTGACCAGCTGGGCGCCCAGGTTCTCGAACGGGTCGGCCAGCTCGACCTCACGGGCGATGGTCACGCCGTCGTTGGTGATCAGCGGAGCGCCGAAGGACTTGTCCAGCACCACGTTCCGGCCGCGCGGGCCGAGGGTGACCTTGACGGTGTCCGCCAGCTTGTCCACGCCGCGCTCGAGCGCGCGGCGGGCGTCCTCGTTGAAGCTGAGGATCTTCGACATTGCGGAAATCTTCCTCTCTGAAGACAGACGTCAACCGACAACGCCCCGGTCGCGCGGTAGGCGCAGCCGGGGCGTTTCGAGTGCCGGAGTTACTTCTCGATGACGGCGAGAACGTCGCGGGCCGAGAGCACCAGGTACTCCTGGCCGGCGTACTTGACCTCGGTGCCGCCGTACTTGGAGTACAGCACGACGTCGCCTTCGGAGACGTCGACCGGAATGCGGTTGCCCTTGTCGTCGACACGGCCCGGGCCGACGGCGAGGACGGTGCCCTCCTGCGGCTTCTCCTTGGCGGTGTCCGGAATGACGATGCCGGACGCGGTGGTGGTCTCGGCCTCCAGGGCCTGGACGACGATCCGGTCCTCCAGCGGCTTGATGTTGACCTTGGTGGCGGTCACGATCAGCTCCCCTCCTTCGGGGTCAAATCTCGGTCGTGCGGATTCGAAATGTCGGTTGTTCCGGCGGAGGCTGTCGTCGCGGGTGCCAGCCACGCACCTTCAGCTAGCACTCTAGCTATGAGAGTGCCAGCCCTCAACACCGGGTGGGTGGCTCAGCCGAAGACGTGCCGGTGCCAGCTGCGACCGCCGTCGGTGGTGGTCCAGACCTGGTTGCCGCCGGCGACCCGGCCGACCGTGGCGGACTCGAAGCCGATCGCCGAACCACCGGCCGGGCCACCGGCCACCGCGCTCCAGTGCCGGCCACCATCGGTGCTGCGGTACAACCGGTCGGCGGTCAGCACGAACAGCCCGGACGCCGAGGTCGCCGCGACCAGGCCGCCGACGGCCGGGTCCGGCAGCGGCTGGCCCGCGCTGAAGTGCGCGCCGTCGGGGGCGGTCAGCGTCACCGCCGAGCCCTGGCCGCGCGGCCGGCAGAGCACGCTGACCGACCCGTCCGCAGCCACCGTCACCGAGCCGGTGTCGTACTCGGTGCCACCGCGGCGTGGGCACGGCTCCCCGACGGTCCGCCAGCTCAGCCCGCCGTCGCGGGAGGTGAACAGCACCGCGCTGGCGTTGGAGGCGCCGCCGGCCGGGTTGGCGTAGCTGGCCAGCGCAACCGAACCGCCGTTCACCGCCAGGTCGACGCCGACCTGCCGGGGCTCACCGGGCAGCCGGACATCCTGCCAGGACGTGCCGCCGACGGCCGCCCGCTGCACCTGGAACTGGCAGCCGGGCGCGCAGTTCGCGGCCTGCGCGGTGACCCGCAGCACCGAGCCGCCGGTGACCTCCAGGGCGTAGGCGAAGCCCGGCTGGCGGGCCCAGCTGGTGCCGCCGTTGGTGGTCAGGTAGAAAGCGTCGGAGCCGTAGGCGTAGCCGATCAGCGGGGTGGCGAAGCGCAGGTGGGCGACGAGGTCGCAGGCGCTGGCGCACTCGTCGACGCCGGCCAGGAACGCCCGCGGGGCGGGGATGCCCACCCAGTGCGCGCCTCCGTCGGTGGTGCGGACGATCGAGGTGCACGGCGCGTTCGAACACGGCGCGGTACCGAGCGCCCAGCCTTCGTCGTCGCTCACCCAGGTCAGGTCGTACGGCCGGAAGCCGACCGGCACCGGGCCGCCAGCCGGACCGGCCGGCTGGGAGGACGGCGGCTGGCTGGTGATCCCGGTGCTCGACGGCGCCGGGGTGGGGGTCGGCGCCGAGGTGGTCGGCACCGGCGCCGTCGGGGTCGGGCTGGGCCCCGCGGCCGGCGAGTGCCGGGAGGAGTGCAGCACCGAGGTGCCGATCAGCACCGAGCCGACCAGCAGCCCGACGATCACCGCCGCCGCGACCGGCAGCACCCAGTTGCGCCAGCCCGGCCGGCGCTGCTCGCTCCAGTCCGGCTCGGTGCGTTCCAGGGCCAGGGCGGTGCCGATCACCCGTTCGGTGAACTCGGCGCCGGCCGACACCCGGCGCGCCTCGGCGGCCATGCCGTCGCGCATCAGGCGGGACAGTTCACGCTCGTCGCTCATCGCAGGTTTCCATTCGTCTGCCGGGGCTGGCCGCTGGCCGCTCGCCGCTCGGTGTCCAGCCGCAACTGCTGCAGGCTGCGGCTGACGATGCTGCGCACCGTCCCGCGCCGGCAGCCGACGATCGCGGCGATGTCACCGTCGTCCAGCTCCTCGAAGAAGCGCAGCACCAGCACCGCGCGTTGCCGGGCGGGCAGCCGGTCCAGCAGCGAGCGCACCAGCTCGCGGTCCGACAGCCGGCCGCCCAGGTCGGGTTCGTAGCCGGTCTCCGGTGGGTCCGCCACCAGCACGTCGCCGGCCGAGCGCCGCCGCCGGCCGTTGAGGAAGTTGTTGGTCAGCGACCGCCGGACGTAGGCCAGCGGGACGTCGGCCTGGGCGACGCGCGCCCAGTTCGGGTAGAGCCGCACCAGGGTGTCCTGGACGAGCTCCTCCGCGTCCACCCGGTCACCGGTGAGCAGGAAGGCCGAGGAGACCAGGGCCGTGCTGTGCACGCGCACGAACGTCGCGAACTCCGCCGGGTCTGCCATACCCCTATGACACCCCGGACCGGCTGCCTGTTGCGAACCGGGTCAGCCGGTGCCGGTGGAACCCGCCACGAACGGGTGCACCTGCAGGTCGCAGAACCGGCCCATCCGCGTGCCGAAGCCGTACCCGCCACCGCCCAGCGCCAGCTGCAGGTGGCCGTCGGGATAGCAGGAACCCGGCTGCCAGTCGACCAGCGCCGACGCCGGGTGGCCCGTGCTCACCCGCATCGTGCCGGCCGACAGCCCGGGCGATGGCTGCTGCTCGGCGATCATCAGCAGGTTGCCACCGGCGTCCTCGTGACGCCGCAGGTGCCGCTGAGGGCCAGCGGCGGGGCCTCCGACTCGGGGTGCGCCTGGCTGCCGTTCGGCGCGGTCAGCAGCGGGTAGCTGACGACGCTGCAGGCCGCGAAGTCGATCGCGCCGAGCTGCACCCCATTCGGCAGCGAGGCGGCGAGCTGGGGCACCGCACACTGCCCGGCAACCGGGTCGGAGCCGATCGCGGCATAGGCCGACGAGCCCGGGTGCAGCACCAGCGCCGGAGCCGAAGGCTGCGGCGTCCCGCCGGCCGGGCCGGTGAGCACCGACCGGACCGTCACCCGTTGCATACCGCCGGTCTGGCGGTAGTGCACGACCTTCACATCCGAGCACGACACGCCTCACCGGCAAAGCATTGCAGCCGGTCAGTCCGAGCCACGCTCGTTCGGAACGATCGGGTGCACCTGCGCCCCGCAGAGCCCGAACCCGGCGGCCAGCTCGCCGAGGCTGACGTCACCGGGCAGCGTGACGGCGACCGTGCTGCTCACACAGCCCGAGCCCGGTTCCACCAGCGCCGAGACCGTCTCGCTCGGGGCCACCTGGACGATCTCCGGCGCCGGCCAGCCCGTGCCGCCGGCCGGCCCGCGCAAGGTCGGCCACGCCTGCTGGCCGGCCGCGCTCACCGCCGGAAAGCCGGACAGCACGCAGATGCCACTGGTGCGCTTGGTCAGCCGCAGCAGTTCGGGCGCCGGCTGCCCGGGCGGCGAGGAGGCCGCGCTGCCCGCCGGCCCGAGCGACGCGGTCAGGTCGGCGGCGACGCAGGCCGGGGCGAGCAGCTCGGCGTCCTGGTTGAAGCGGAGGTGGTCGATGCCGGTGAACCGCAACTGCAGCAGTGACCGGTCCGCGGCCAGCATGTCCACCACCACGCCCTGGCCGGCGCCCCGGATGAGATCGACCTGGGCACCGGTCGCGGCCGGCACCAGCACCGCCTGCTGGACCAGTGCGCCGGCCGTCCCGGAGTAGGCGACCACCGTGCTGGCCGACCGGCGGCCGTCCGCGGTCAGGCACCGGAAGTCGTAGACGAACCCGGTCGCCGTCGCCGCCGACGAGCCGATGTCCAGCCGGCTGCCGGGCAGTGCGGCACAGCTGAACCCGGCCGGCGCCGGCGGGTTCGCCGGTGCCGACGGCTGGCGGTCCGGCACCGCGCCCGGCGAGAGCACGTTGGGCCCGAGCGGGGCGCGGCCGGCGGTGTGGCCCGGAACCTGCTGGACGTCCGGGCCGGCGCTGCTCGGCGGGGCAGCCGCCCGGTTCACCCCGCGGCCGGACTGCCGGTGCTCGGCCAGCGCACCGGCACCGGCCAGCGCGGCCACCACGACCGCGGCCACGAGCAGCCTGCCGTGACGTGGCCGCCCGCGCCGCTGGTGCGGCGGCCCGGCCACGCTGGTGGCGGCCAGCACCCGGTGGATGGTGTCGTCCGGATCCGGGGCCTGCAGCGCGTGGGCCAGCAGCACCGAGTGCAGCTCCTCCGGCAGCGTCCGCCCGCTCATCCCGTCCTTGCCCGCCCGCTCGCTCATCGCACGTTCCTCAGGTAGCTGGAGCCGACCCCGTCGTCGGCGAACGAGCCGGTCCGCCGGAGCACGCTCAGCGACCGGCTGATCAGGCTGCGCACCGTGCCGACCCGGCAGTCGAGCACCTGGGCCACCTCGTCGTCCGGCAGGTCGTGGAAGAACCGCAGCACGATCGCGGCCCGCTGCCGTTCGGACAGCGCCCCCAGCTCCCGCCAGATCGCCAGCCGCGCGTCCACGTCGGCGGTCGCGTCGCGCCCCTCCGGCTGGTTGGTGAACCGTTCCAGGGTCGGGTCGTAGCGGACCTCGGTCGCCGACATCCGCCGCCGGCCGGCCAGGAACCGGTTGACCACCGCCTTGCGGACGTAGGCCAGCTGGTGTTCTGCGGCCAGCACCTGCCGCCAGCGTGGATACAGCCAGACCAGGGTGTCCTGCACCAGCTCCTCGGCATCGCCGGCGTCGCGGGTCAGCAGGTACCCGGTCTTGAGCAGGGCAGCAGTGTGCGCCCGGACGAAATCGGCGAACTGCTCGTCGGTCGCCGGCCGTGACGCTGCCACGCCTTCTAGGATGCGCCGGCCCCGCTCAGCCGTTGCGAACCGGCGAGAATTCCCAGAAGTGGGCGGGACGGGCGATCAGCTCGACCGGCGGGTCGGCCAGTTGCCGGGCGGCCTGCCCGGTGCCGTCGATGACCACCATCCGCGGCTCGCCGGCATTGCTGCGATACACCCGCGCGGAGCGGTCGATCCGCCCCAGCGCCCAGTCGAGCAGCTCGTCCAGCCGCCCTTCGGCCGCCCGGATCTCCCACATGACGGTCGCCATCGAGCCTCCTTACACGAGCACGTCGGTGATCGGCATCGCCGAGTCGGCCGGGATCGCCAGCTCGGACGGCCGCGCGCCGTGCGCCACCAGCTGCGCGCCGAGCGCGGCGACCATGGCGCCGTTGTCGGTGCACAACCCGGGCCTTGGCACCCGCAGCCGGATGCCGGCCTTCTCGCAGCGTTCGGCGGCCAGCGCGCGCAGCCGCGAGTTGGCGGCCACCCCGCCGCCGAGCAGCAGCTGATCGATGCCGGCCTCGCGGGCGGCCCGGATCGCCTTGCCGGTCAGCACGTCCACCACCGCCTCCTGGAACGAGGCGGCGACGTCGGCCACCGGCACCGGCTCGCCGGCGCGCTGCCGGGCCTCGACCCAGCGCGCGACCGCGGTCTTCAGGCCCGAGAACGAGAAGTCGAACGGTGCGTCGTGCGGGCCGGTCAGCCCGCGCGGGAAGGCGATCGCCGCCGGGTCCCCCTCGCGGGCGGCCCGGTCGATCAGCGGTCCACCAGGGAAACCCAGCCCGAGCAACCGGGCTACCTTGTCGAAAGCCTCGCCGGCCGCGTCGTCCATGGTGGCGCCGAGCTCGGTCAGCTCCTCGCCGCCCACCCGGGGCACCTGCAGGATCGAGGAATGCCCGCCGGAGACCAGCAGCGCGATGCACGCCCCGTCCAGCGGGCCGTTGTCGAGCAGGTCCACCGCGACGTGCGAGGAGAGGTGGTTGACCCCGTAGAGCGGCTTGTCCAGCGCGAGCGCGTACGCCTTGGCGGCCGCGACGCCGACCAGCAGCGCGCCGGCCAGCCCCGGTCCGGCGGTCACCGCGATCGCGTCCAGGTCGGCCAGCCGGACGCCGGCCTCGGCGCAGGCCCGGTGCACCGTCGGCACCATCGCCTGCAGGTGGGCGCGGCTCGCCACCTCGGGCACCACGCCACCGAACCGGGCGTGCTCGTCGACGCTGCTGGCGACCGCGTCGGCCAGCAGCTCGGTGCCCCGGACGATGCCCACCCCGGTCTCGTCGCAGGAGGTCTCGATGCCGAGCACCAAGGGTTGATCAGAGCGCAGTGTCTTTTCAGAGGGCACAGCGCATCACCACCGCGTCCACCCGGCCCTGGTCGTAGTAGCCGCGCCGGGTTCCGATGGCCGCGAAGCCCAGCTTCTCGTAGAGCTTGCGCGCCGCGTCGTTGTCCATCCGCACCTCCAGCAACACCTCGCCGGCCGCCCGCCGCCGCGCCTCGGCCACCAGCGCCACCACCAGTTGCTCGCCGATGCCCCGCCGCCGCTCGGCCGGCAGCACGCCGACCGTGAGGATCTGCGCGGTCTCGCCCACCGTCATCAACCCGGCGCTGCCGACCGGCCGGCCGTCCCGCTCGGCCACCAGGTAGTAGCGCAGCTCGGTGTCGGACAGCTCGTCGAGGTAGCCCTGCCGGGACCACGATTCGGTGCCGAACATGTCCTTCTCATAAGGCAGAAGTGCGTCGAGGTCGGTGGTGCGCATCGGTCGCAGCGTCACCATCAGCCACCGACCGGCTTCGGCGCGGCCGGCACCTGCGCGTCCGGCCGGCGCAGGTACAGCGGGACGAACGGCTCACCCTCGGCGCCGGCCAGCAGCCGGTCGGCGGCGACCGCGGCGAGGCCGCGCACGGTCGGGAATCCCCCGGCCAGGACGGGAACTGCCAGCACCTGGGCGTACAGCTCGGCGCCGGCACCGACGGCGGCGGTGGCCGCCAGCCCGGCCGGCAGCTCGGCCGGCTTGCTCACGTCCGGTTCGGTGAGCCGGCGGCTGTGCTCGTAGAGCGCCCAGTAGACCTCCTTGCGCCGGGCGTCACCGGCCACCAGCAGCCGCGGCCGGTCGGCGTGCACCGCGGCGATCGCGTCCAGCGAGCAGGCCGGGTAGCCCGGAATCCCCAGCGCATCGCAGATCGAGGCCGCCGTGACCAGTCCGACCCGCAGCCCGGTGAACGGCCCCGGACCGACCCCGGCGACCACCGCGGCCAGGTCGCGCAGGCCGACGCCGGCCTCGTCGAGGCAGTCCCGGATCGAGGGCGCCAGCAGCTCGGCGTGCGCGCGGGCGTTCACCGTCACCCGCTCGGCGAGCACCCGATCGCCGTCCACCACGCCCGCGGTGACCGCGGCGGAGGACGTGTCGATGACCAGGGCAGGCACGCCGACCAGCGTAGTAGGGCGGTCAGGCCGTCGCCGCGTCGGCCGGTATTGCGCCGATCCGCTCGGCCCAATCGCCACCGAACGGGCGCAGCTCGACCGTCCTCACCTCCGAGTCGGGCTGTCGCTGCAGGACAATCTCCAGCCGGGCGTCCGCAAGCTGTTCGACCAGGCCGGCGCCCCACTCGACGACGGTCACCGAGTCGGTCACCGACACGTCCAGGTCGAGGTCGTCCACCTCGTCCAGCGAGCCGAGCCGGTAGGCGTCGACGTGCACCAGCGGCAGCCGGCCGCCGGGATGCACCCGGGCTATCACGAACGTCGGCGACACCACGTGGCCACGCACCCCGAGGCCCGCGCCGATGCCCTGGGTCAGCGCGGTCTTGCCCGCGCCCAGCGGTCCGACCAGCACCAGCAGGTCACCCGGCCGGAGCACCTCGGCCAGCCGCCGGCCGAACGCGTGGGTGTCCGCCGGTGTCGGCAGCACGATCACCGCTGCACCGCCCTTCTCGTCCTGGCCTTCGCGGCGACCGCCGTCGCCGGATAGGCAGATTCCACCAGGTCCAGCAGCGGCCGGTCGACCATGCCGGGATGCTCCAGCATCAGCAGGTGGCCGGAGCCCGGCGCGACCACCAGCCGGGCGTGCGGCAGCGCGGCGGCCAGTGCCTCGGAGTGGCCGAGCGGGGTCAGCACGTCGTGCTCGGCCCCGATCACCAGCACCTCGCAGCGGGCCAGCCCGCGCAGCCCCTCCCGCCCGTCGTGCGCCATCAGGGTCGGGTAGAAGTCGGCGACCACGTCCACCGGGGTGCCGGCGATCAGGTTGGTGCAGAACGCGACCACCGCCGGCGGGACGTCCGGGTCGGCGAAGCTCAGCCGCTTGGTGATCACCCAGGCCAGGTCCTTGCCCAGCGCTCGGCCCCGTTCGACCAGCGCGACGTTGCGGGCCGCGCCGCGCAGCACCGGCCCGCGCAGCCGGGCGAGCAGGCCGGGCAGCCCCAGGGTCACGGTGCGCAGTTCGCCGGAGGAGGTGTTGATCAGCGCCACCGCGGCAATCCGGTCACCGAACAGCTCGGGATGCTGCTCGGCCAGCGCCATGATCGTCATGCCGCCCATCGAGTGCCCGACCAGCACGACCGGCCCGGCCGGCACCAGCTGGTCGAGCACGCCGTACAGGTCGCGACCCAGCTGCTCGATGGTGCAGGCCGAGGCCGGCGACCGGCCGGACCGGCCGTGCGAGCGCTGGTCGTAGAGCACGATCCGCACCCGGTCGCCGAAGCAATCGTGAATCGCCTTGCGTTGCAGGACGAACGACTGCAGGCTCAGTGCGTACCCGTGCACCATGAGCACCGCGAGCGGGGCATCGGCCGGCCCTACCTCCTCGGTGTGCAGCGCCACCCCGTCGTCGGTCTGCACCCGGCGCTCGCGATCGGTCGGCGGGGCGTGCAGGGTCGCCGCCGAGCGCGGCGTGATCTGCGCCCGGTCCCTGGCCACCGCGCGCCGCTGCCGGGTCAGGCCCGCCGCCGTCGCCGCACCGAGCAGCCCGACCGCACCGCCGACGACGGCGGGCACCGTGCGCACCCGCATCAGGCCGGTCCGCCGACGTACGTCCTGGGCACCCGCGCGCCGACCCGGGTGACGATCTCGTAGTGGATGGTGTCGAGCACGTCGGCCCAGTCCTGGGCGGTCGGCTCACCGGCGGCGCCGGGCCCGAACAGCACCACCTCGTCGCCCTCGGCCGCCCCGTCGTCGCCGAGATCTACCACGAACTGGTCCATGCAGACCCGCCCGCTGATCGTGTAGCGGCGGCCGCCGATCGCCACCGGGCCCCGGTTGGTCGCCGCCCGCGGCACCCCGTCGGCGTAGCCGAGCGGCACCAGGGCCAGGGTGCTGTCGGTCTCGAGCCGGTACTGGTGGCCGTAGCTGACGCCCTCGCCGGCCGGCACCCGCTTGACGTTTGCCAGCCGGCTGCGCAGCGTCATCGCCGGCCGGAGCCCGAAGTCACCCTGCTCCGGCACCGGCGACAGCCCGTACACCGCGATGCCGGGGCGGACCAGGTCGAAGTGCGCCTGCGGCAGGGTGACGGTGGCCGCGGAATTGGCCAGGTGCCGCACCTCGGGCACCACGCCGATCCGCTCGGCCGTGGCCAGGGCCTCGGTGAAGCGCTCGATCTGCCGGGCGGTCGTCGGGTGGCCCGGCGAGTCGGCGTGCACGAAATGGCTCCAGACGCCGGCGGTCACGACCAGCCCCGCCGCCGCGGCCTTCGCGGCCGACTCGACCAGCTCCGGCCAGTCCGCCCGGGTGGCCCCGTTGCGGGACAGCCCGGTGTCGATCTTGAGGTGGATCCGGGCCGGCGTGCCGAGCTCGGCCGCGACCGCCCGTACCAGCTCCAGCGCACCGAGGCTGGACACCGACACGTCGACGTCGGCGGCCAGCGCGGCCCGCAACTGCTCCACCTCGGCCGGGGTCCACAGCCAGGCGAGCAGCCGCTGGCCGAGGCCGGCCGCCCGCAGCTGCAGCGCCTCCTCCAGCATCGCCACGCCCAGCCAGCTCGCGCCGCCGGCCACCGCGGCGCGGGCGGACGGCACCAGGCCGTGGCCGTAGCCGTCGGCCTTGACCACCGCCATCACCTCGGCCGTGGTGCCCGCCCGGCAGGTCGCCACGTTGCCGGTGATCGCGGACAGGTCGACGACAGCCTCGGATCGGAGCACGCCGTCCAGTCTCTCAAATCCGGCCGGTCACCGGTGGCCCAGCAGCGCCTTGTGCTGACGATGTCGGACATCGGCGCGACCCTCGCCGGCGGCTGAACCTCAGGCCGCCAGCTCGGCGCGCAGCGCGGCGACCAGATGCCCGGCCACCACCGGTCCCTCCAGCGCCGCGCGGGCCGCGGCCCGGCCGTGCAGGTACGCGGCCATCGCCGCAGCGAGTCCCGGCCGCAGGCCGGTCGCCAGCAGCGAGCCGGTCAGCCCGGCCAGCACGTCCCCGCTGCCGGCCGTCGCCAGCGCCGGCTCGCCGGTCGGGTTGAGGTAGCCGGTGCCGTCCGGCTCGGCCACCACCGTCGCGTAGCCCTTGAGCAGCACCACCGCACCGGACTGCTCGGCGGCCCGGCGCGCGGCGGCGATCCGGTCGTCGCCGACCTCGCCGAACAGCCGCTCGTACTCCCGATCGTGCGGGGTCAGCACGGTGGGCGCGGTGCGCCGCTCCAGCCACTCCCGCCGCTCGGCGAGCAGGTTCAGCCCGTCCGCGTCGACCACCACCGGGACGTCCGCGCCCAGCGCCGCCTCCAGCGAGGCCACCGCGTCCGGCCCGTCGCCGAGGCCCGGTCCGACCGTCCAGGCCTGCACCCGGCCGGCCGCGGCCACCGTGTCGGTGACCAGCACCTCGGGATGCCGGCGCACCACCTCGGCCGCCGCGTGCCCGGCATAGCGCACCGCGCCGACCCCACCGAGCCGCGCCGCGCCGGTGCACAGCAGCGCCGCCCCCGGGTAGGCCGCCGAGCCGGCCGCCACCCCGACCACGCCGCGGGTGTACTTGTCGTCGGTCGGCCCGGGCTGTTTCACCGCGACGTCGGCCGGTTCCAGCTGGCGCAGCGCAGGTTCACCCAGCTCGCCGGCGATGCCGAGGTCCACCAGGTGGATCCGCCCGGCGTGCAGCCGGCCCGGACCGACCAGCAGGCCGGGCTTGTACGCGCCCAGGCAGACGGTGACCTCCGCCGTCACCGCCGGCCCGGCGACCGCGCCGGTGTTCGGGTCGACCCCCGAGGGCAGGTCGACCGCCAGCACCCGGCGATCCCGGGCATGGGCCACCAGCGGCAGCATCGGCTCCCGCAGCGGGCCTCGCACACCGATGCCGACCAACCCGTCGATGACCAGGTCGGCCGGCGCCGCCCCGGCCAGCGGGACCACCCGGCCGCCGGCGGCCCGGAACGCGGCGAGCGGAGCCGGGCTGGTCTTCTCGGTCGCCAGCACCGCCTGCACCGCCACCCCGCGCCGGGCCAGCTCCGCGCCGGCGTACAGCGCGTCGCCGCCGTTGTCGCCGGCACCGATCAGCAGCAGCACCCGGGCGCCGTAGGAGAAGCCGAGCAGGCCGCACGCGGTCACCGCGACGGCCCGGGCGGCCCGTGCCATCAGCGCACCGGCCGGCAACCCGGCCATCACCCGCCGCTCGGCCGCCCGGATCTCCTCGGTGGTCCAGATCCCCCGCATCCGCTCAACCCTCCGCGACGACCACGGCCGAGGCGATGCCGCCGTCGTGCGACAGCGAGACGTGCCAGCGCGTCACACCGCACTCGGCGGCGCGGGCAGCCACCGTCCCGCGCACCGTCAGCGACGGCGCCCCCCGATCGTCGACCAGCACCTCGCAGTCCTGCCAGGACATGCCGCCCGGTGAGCCGAGCGCCTTGGCCACCGCCTCCTTCGCCGCGAACCGGGCGGCCAGCGACTCCGCGCTGCGGGGCGCGCCGTGCCCGGTCACCCGTTCGGCGGCGGTGAACAGGCGCTCGATGAGCTGGGCGGTCCGCTCCGAGGCGGACTCGAACCGTTCGATGGGGACGACGTCGATGCCAACCCCGATGATCACGACGTGCTGGCCGGCACGGTGGTGGGCGTGCCCGGGGCGCCGATCTCACCCGGCGGGGCGTAGTCGGACAGGTGACCCGGGAACACCGACGCGGACGGGTCGAGGTAGGCCACCGCGTTGTTCACCGCGGTCGCCACCTCGCCGAATCCGGTCGCGATCAGCCGCACCTTGCCGGGGTATTCGCAGATGTCACCGGCCGCGTAGATGCCCGGCACGCTGGAGGCCATCGTGGTGTCGACGACGATGTGCCGCTTCTGCACGATCTCCATTCCCCACTCCAGCAGCGGGCCGAGGTTGGCGATGAAGCCCAGCGCCGCGACCAGCCGGTCGCAGGGCAGCTCGTGGAACTCGTCCCGCACCGCGACCCGCACCGCGTGCACCGGGTCACCGAGCACGTCGCTGACCTGGGCGTCGGTGATGATGCGCGTCGAGGTCTCGCGCAGCACCTCCACCGAGTGCGGGTGCGCCCGGAAGGCCGCGCGGCGGTGCACCAGGGCCACCGACTTCGCGATCGGCTCCAGCAGCAGCGCCCAGTCGACGGCCGAGTCGCCGCCGCCGACGATGACGACATCCAGCCCCGCGTACTCGGCCGGGTCGGGGACGAAGTGCACCACGCCGTGGCCGAGCAGTTCCTCGCCGGTGGGCAGCGGCCGCGGGGTGAACGTGCCGATCCCGCCGGTCACGATGATCGCCCGGGCTCGTACCCGCTTGCCGGACGAGGTGGTCACCACCAGGGCGTCGCCCCGCTCGATGCCCACCGCCTGCTCACCCAGCAGGTAGCCGGGTTCGAACGGGGCCGCCTGGGCGACCAGGTTCGCGACCAGCTCGCGGCCCCGGATCGCCGGGAAGCCCGCGACGTCGAAGATCGCCTTCTCGGGGTACATCGCGGTGATCTGCCCACCGGGCTCGGGCAGCGAGTCGAGCACGGCGGTGGTCAGCCCGCGCACCCCGGCGTAGTACGCGCCGAACAATCCGACCGGTCCGGCGCCGACGATCAACACGTCGACCGAGGTCTCCTCCGCCACTGTGCTCACGTAGGCAACCTATGCGACTGCCGTGACCTTGGCGAGCGAACCGCCCAGGCTGTGTCACGCGCCGGCTCACCCGGCCGGCGTCACCCCACCGGAGGCCGAGCCGGTCGGTGCCGGCGCGGAGCTGGCACCCTGGCCGGGCGCGCTCTGGCTCGGCGCCGGGCTCTGGCCCGGGGCGCTCTGGCTGGGGGCTTCGCTGCCGCTCGGCGTCACCGTGACCGTCACGGTCGGGCTCGGGCCGCTCGGCGTGCTGGACGGGCTGTGACTCGATCCGGCCGGGTGCGACGGGGTGGCGGTCCGCGGCGAGCTCGGCGTGGGCAGCGTCCGGTGCGAGCTGCCACCGCCGATGCTGACCCCGGAGCCGTGCTTGCCGGTCACCGTTGACGACAGCGGCTGGCCGGAGGCGAACTCGAAGACGGTGGTCACCGCGATGACCGCGACGAACATCGTCACGGCCGCGATCGCCAACCGCTTCGGGTGCAGCGCGAACTCGACCAGCGCACCGCGCACGGCCGACGGCTCGCGCACCAGGGCGGCTTCGCCGGCGGCGTCCGAGGTGCCCGCGAGCACGCTGGCCGGCTGGGTGGCGAACCGGTGCGCGACGGCCACGTCCAGGGTCTGCCGGACGCGCCGGTGGGTCCGGCGCAGCGAATAGCTGTAGACGGCGTTGCCGACCACGCTGGTCACGCTGCCCAGCGCCGCGCCGATCACGGTGCCGGCCACGCCGAAGAACGAGGCGGCCACCGTGGCGCTCATCGCGGCGAGCCCGCTGGCGATCAGCTGGGTCGCCGAGAGGGTGAACCGCTCGCGCTCCGGCGCGGCCGGTTCGTCGGAAGGTGTGGAGGTGGAAGGTTTCGTTGCTGTCATAGGCAAAATCGACTCATCGGTGTCATCTCTGGAACGGGAACGCCCCGGTGACCGGGCCGGTTCCACCGCGGTGTCCGGGTATCAGGCGGTTGCCAGCCACCGGGCGGAAGACGGGCGCGACGATGCGCCATGCGGAACCTGCCGTGCGCCGGCCCGGCCGGACCGGCTCAGGCGGACCGGCTCAGGCGGACCGGACGACCTCGGCCACCCGGTGCGCGAGCTGCTCGGCGCCGTCCTGGGTGCCGGCCTCGACCATCACCCGGACCAGCTGCTCGGTGCCCGACGGCCGGAGCAGGATCCGGCCGGACTCACCGAGTTCGGCCACCGCCGCGTCGACCGCGGCCTGGACCTCGGCCGAGCGGGCCACCGCATCCTTGTCGGCGACCCGGACGTTGACCATCACCTGTGGCAGCCGGTGCACCACCGCGGCCAGCTCGGCCAGCGGGCGTCCCGTCCGGGCCACCTGGGCCATCAGCCGCAGCGCCGTGAGCAGCCCGTCGCCGGTGGTCGCGGCGTCGGTGAAGATCACGTGCCCCGACTGCTCGCCGCCCAGGCTCAGGCCGTGGCCGGTGAGCGCCTCCAGCACGTACCGGTCGCCGACCGCCGTGGTGAGCACCTTGATGCCGGCCGCGGCCATCGCCTGGTGGAAGCCGAGGTTGCTCATCACGGTCGCGACCACGGTGTCCTCGGCGAGCGCCCCGTCGGCCTGCAGCGCCTGCGCGCAGATCGCCAGGATCTGGTCGCCGTCCACCACGGCGCCGAGGTGATCGACGGCCAGGCAGCGGTCGGCGTCGCCGTCCAGCGCGATGCCCAGGTCGGCGCCCTGCTCGACCACCACCCCGGCCAGGTGCCCGATGTGGGTGGAGCCCACGCCGTCGTTGATGTTGACGCCGTCCGGCGACCCGGCGATCACGGTCACCTCGGCACCGGCGGCTCGCAGCAGGTCGCCGCCCACCCCGGACGCGGCACCGTGCGCGCAGTCCAGCACCACTCGCAGCCCGGCCAGCGACACGGGCGAGACCGCGAGCAGGTGCGCGGTGTAGGCGGCGGCGCCGTCCCCGGCCTGGCTGACCCGGCCGATCTGGGCGCCGGTGGGACGATCGGTGCGCCAACCGGACTCGATCTCGGACTCGATCTCGGCCTCGATGTCGTCGGGCAGCTTCACCCCGCCCCGGGCGAACAGCTTGATGCCGTTGTCCGGCATCGGGTTGTGGCTGGCGGAGAGCATCACGCCGACGTCCGCGCCGTAGTGCTGGGTCAGGAACGCCAGCGCCGGCGTGGGCACGACGCCCACCAGCCGGACGTCCGCCCCGGCCGCGGTGAGGCCGGCGACCACCGCGGCCTCCAGCATCTCGCTGGAGACCCGGGGGTCCCGGCCGACCACCGCCACCGGACGGTGCGACCCGTCATGGGCCGCGAGCACCCGGGCGGCGGCACTGGCCACGGCCAGCGCCAGTTCCGGCGTCAGGCTGTCGTTCGCCCTGCCGCGCACCCCGTCGGTGCCGAAATACTTTCCCACTCGGCTCGCCACCCCTCGATCGTGATCGTGTGGACCGGCAGAGGGGCGGTGAGCCCCGCGACTAGCGCTTGGAGTACTGAGGCGCCTTGCGCGCCTTCTTCAGGCCGTACTTCTTGCGCTCCTTGACCCGGGCGTCGCGGGTGAGGAACCCGGCCTTCTTCAGCGCCGGCCGGTCGTCGGCCTCGATGGCGATGAGGGCCCGGGCGATGGCCAGCCGGAGTGCGCCGGCCTGGCCGGTGACGCCGCCGCCGCCGAGGATGGCGATGACGTCGAACTGGCCGTCTTTGTCCAGGGTCACGAACGGCTCACGGATGAGCTGCTGGTGCACCTTGTTCGGGAAGTAGTCCTCGAGGGTGCGGCCGTTGAGCTTGAAGTTGCCGGAGCCCGGCACGAGCCGGACCCGGACGATGGCCTCCTTGCGGCGGCCGACAACAGGTACTGGGCTAGTCAACGCGAATTCTCCTGAGTGTGAGTCCGGGCTTCGCGCTTACTGCGCGACCTGGCCGATCGTGTAGGGCTTCGGGGTCTGGGCGGCGTGCGGGTGGTTCGGGCCGCTGTAGACCTTGAGCTTCTTCAGCTGCCGACGGCCGAGGGTGGTCTTGGGCAGCATGCCTTTGACCGCGATCTCCACCAGCCGCTCGGGCTTGGTCTCCAGCAGCTCGCCCACGGTCCGCTTGGACAGACCGCCCGGGTAACCGGAGTGCCGGTACCGGAACTCGCCGAGCTTGGTCGGCGACACGGCCACCTTCTCGGCGTTGACCACGATCACGAAGTCACCGGTGTCCAGGTGGGGGGCGAAGGTCGGCTTGTGCTTGCCGCGGAGCAGCGTGGCCGCGGTGCTGGCCAGCCGGCCGAGCACGATGTCGCGGGCGTCGATGACATGCCACTCGCGGGTGATGTCGCCGGGCTTGGGGTTGTACGTGGGCACGTTCGTCTCTCCCTCGTCGGTCTTCACGACGGAACCACGCTGTGCAGGCGGGTCCGCCGCCCCCACGGTCCGCCGGCACTCATCCGGCAGTCGACCCTGGGGCATGGCCGTCGGCGTCGGCACAGCCGTGCCGAGCACCAAGCGAGGACTCTACCGGTGCCGCCGGTAGCGAACCAAATCAGCGCTCGCGGGCCACCCGGGCGGCGTCGAAGACCGGCTCCGGCGTCTCCACCACCCGGCCGTCGGCGCCGAAGAGCAGGAACCGGTCGAACGTGCGGGCGAACCAGCGATCGTGGGTCACCGCCAGCACGGTGCCGTCGAAGGAGTCCAGCGCCTCCTCCAGCGCCTCGGCCGAGAGCACGTCGAGGTTGTCGGTCGGCTCGTCGAGCAGCAGCAGTGTCGCGCCGGACAGTTCCAGCAGCAGGATCTGGAACCGGGCCTGCTGGCCGCCGGAGAGGGTGCCGAAGTTCTGGTCGCCCTGCCCGTGCAGCTCGTACCGGCGCAGTGCCGCCATCGCCCGGCCCCGGTCCACCCCGGGACGCCCCGGCGAGTAGCCACCTCGCTCCGCTCCGCCCTCGTGCCTCGGCCGATGCTCGCTCGGCTCTCCGTGCCAGAGCAGGTCGACCAGCGTCCGGTCCACCCACTCCGGGTGGGTGTGGGTCTGGGCGAACAGCCCCGGCACCACCCGCGCGCCGAGCCGGAACTCCCCGGTGTGCGCGACCGAGTCACCACCGAGCAGCCGCAGGAAGTGCGACTTGCCGGCCCCGTTCGAGCCGAGCACCGCGACCCGTTCGCCGTAGAAGATCTCGGCCGAGAACGGCCGCATGAGCCCGGTCAGCTCCAGGTCCTCGGCGACCACCGCCCGCACCCCGGTCCGGCCGCCGCGCAGCCGCATCGTCACGTTCTGCTCCTCCGGCCGCTCCGGCGGGGCGCCCTCGGCCTCGAACTTGGCCAGCCGGGTCTGCATCGCGCGGTACCGGGAGGCCATGTCCGGCGAGATCTTGGCCTGCTGCTGCAGGGTGCGCACCAGTTCCTTCAGCCTGGCGTGCTCCTCCTCCCACCGGCGGCGCAGCTCGGCCATCCGCTCGTGCCGGTTGCGGCGGGCCTCGTGGTAGGAGGCGAACCCGCCGCCGTGCACCCAGACCGTGCCGCCCTCGACGGTGACCACCCGGTCGGCCACGGTGGCCAGCAGCTCCCGGTCGTGGCTGACGAACAGCACCGTCTTCGGGGTCGCGGCCAGCCGCTCCTCCAGCCAGCGCTTGCCCGGCACGTCGAGGTAGTTGTCCGGCTCGTCGAGCAGTAGCACCTCTGCCGACCCGCGCAGCAGCGCCTCCAGCGCCAGCCGCTTCTGCTCACCGCCGGACAGGGTCGCCAGCTCCCGGTACTTGCACCGGTCGTACTCGATGCCGAGCGCGGCCACCGTCACGGTGTCCATCAGCACCTCGGCGTCGTAGCCACCGGCATCGCCCCAGTCGGCCAGGGCGTGGGCGTAGCGCAGCTGGGTGCGTTCGTCGTCGGTTTCCATCATCGCCAGCTCGGCCGCCGACAGCTCCGCCCAGGCCCGGCCGATCGCCGGGGCGGCCAGGCCGATCAGGAAGTCCTGCACGGAGGTGTCGTCGCGCACCGAGCCGATGAACTGGCGCATCACGCCCAGGCCGCCGCTACGCGCCACCGCGCCCTGCTGGGCCGGCAGGTCGCCCGCGATGATCCGCAACAGGGTCGTCTTGCCCGCCCCGTTGGCGCCGACCAGCGCCGCCTTGGCACCCTCGCCGATCCGGAAGTTCACCTCGTCCAGCAGCATCCGCCCGTCGGAGAGCTGGTGCCGGACGGACTGCACGTCGAGATAACCCACGGCGCACAGTGTGCCCGGCGCCCGCCCGCAGCCGCGACGGGATTGCCGCCGACGGGCCCGCGGCGGCGGCCGGAACTACCATCAGCTATGCCCTCCCTGGATGCGCTCGTGGCCGAGCTGCCGGACGACGCGGTCGTCACCGACCCGGCCCTGGTGGAGAACTACCGGTACGACTGGGCCCGGGATCCGGGCGCCGGCGTGCCGCTGGCGGTGGTCCGGCCGCGTACCACCGCCGAGGTCCAGGCGGCCCTGCGGTGGGCCAGCGCGCACCGGGTGCCGGTGGTGCCGCGCGGAGCGGGCAGCGGGCTGTCCGGTGGGTCGTCCGCGGTGGCCGGCGGCATCGTGCTCAGCCTGGACCGGATGCGCGCGGTGGTGATCGACCCGGACTGCCGGGTGGCCGTGGTGGAGCCGGGCGCCCTCAACGCCGAGGTCAAGGCCGCGGCCGCGGAGTACGGGCTGTGGTACCCGCCGGATCCGTCCTCGTTCGAGATCTGCTCGATCGGGGGCAACATCGCCACCAATGCCGGCGGGCTGTGCTGCGTCAAGTACGGCGTCACCACCGACTACGTGCTCGGCCTGGACGTGGTACTGGCCGACGGCACCGCGCTGCGGCTGGGCGGCCCGCGGCTGAAGGACGTGGCGGGGCTGTCGCTGCTCAAGCTCTTCGTCGGCAGCGAGGGGACGCTGGCCGTGGTGACCCGGGCGGTGCTGCGGCTGGTGCCCGCCAAGCAGCCCGCCTGCACCATGGTCGCCAGCTTCCCCACCGTGCACGCGGCGGCCGAGGCGGTCGTGGCGATCACCCGGGCCACCCGGCCGGCGATGCTCGAGCTGATGGACCAGGCCTCGATCAACGCCGTCGAGGACTACGTCTCGATGGGGCTCGACCGGCGGGCCGGCGCACTGCTGCTGGCCCAGTCCGACGCGGGCGGGGAGGCCGGCGCGGCCGAGGTCGGCCGGATGGTGCGGCGATGCCAGAACAGCGGCGCGGTCGAGGTGTTCCGGACCGACGACGCGGCCGAGGGTGAGGCCTTCGCCGCGGCCCGGCGCGCCGCCTTCCCGGCGATCGAGAAGCGTGGGTCGATCCTGCTGGAGGACGTCGGGGTGCCGATCCCGCGGCTTCCCGAGCTGCTGACCGGCATCGAGCAGATCGCGGCCCGCAACGCCGTCGAGATCCCGGTTGTCGCCCATGCCGGAGACGGCAACACTCACCCGATCGTGGTGTACGACGCCGCCGACCCGGACTCCACCGCCCGGGCCGCGACGGCCTTCGGCGAGATCATGCGGCTGGCCATCTCGCTCGACGGCACCATCACCGGCGAGCACGGGGTGGGCCGGCTGAAGAAGGCGCACCTGCCCGAGCAGCTCGGCGCGGACGTGATGGCCCTCAGCCACCGGATCAAGGACGCGCTCGACCCGCTCGGCATCCTGAACCCGGGCGCCGTGCTCTGACCGCGCGGACGTGATGCACTGACTGTGCGCTGCGACGAGGCTCGGCGCTCCGTAAGCCGCCTTGACCCGGGCCTGGATACAGTCCTCCCCGATGACCGCGACTGGGTGGGCCTGGCTTTCCGGCGCCGGCATCCTGGCCGTCCTCGACTGGCTCGCGGTGGCGCGGGGAGCCCGGCCGCTGGAACGCATCGCGAAACCGCTGGTGATGGTGGCCCTGCTCGGCGCCGCCCTGGCATCCTCTCCGACCCGGCCGGGCGTGCAGGGCTGGCTGGTCGCGGCGCTGGCGCTCGGCCTGGCCGGCGACGTCGCCCTGGTCGCCGAACGTCCCGCCGGCGGTGACCCCGATGCGGCCCGGCCACGCGGCGGGCTGCGCTTCGCCCTCGGGCTGGCCGCGTTCCTGCTCGGGCACCTGAGCTACCTGCGGGCGATGGTGCGCTATGGCACCGACCAGGTGTCGATCGTCTTCGGCCTGGTGCTGGTCCTGATCGCGGTGCTCACCTTCGGCTACCGGATCCTGGCCGGGGCGCAGACGGCGGGTGGCAACGGGCTGACGGTCGGGGTGACGCTCTACATGGTCGTGCTGGGTTCGGCGGTGGTGCTGGGCGTCGGCACCGAGCAGCTCTGGATCGCCGCCGGCGCCGTGCTGTTCGGCGTCTCCGACCTGGTCCTCGCCTCCGACCGGTTCGTCCGGCCGTGGCCGGGCGCCCGGATGTCGGTGATCGTCACCTACCACCTGGCCCAGGCGCTGCTGCTGCTCGGCCTGGTCAGCTGATCCGCGCCGCCGGCAGCCCCCTAAGCTGCTGGCATGCCTCGCCGTCCCACCCGCACCGTGCCCACCGTGCTGCTCACCGGCCAGCTGGCCGAGGGCGACTGGCCGGCCTGGCTGGCCGCCGAGCTGACCGCGGCCGGCCGGACGGTGCGCCATCGCGCGCTCACCGAGCCGGATCCGGCCCAGCTGACCGCGACACTGGCCGACCTGCCCCCCGACGGATTCGACGTGGTGGCCCACTCGGTCGGCTGCCTGGCCTGGCTCCGGCACGCCCACTCCGCGGCCGAGGGGCCGCGGCCGGCCCGGGTCGCGCTGGTGGCGCCACCGGCCGGCTACGGGCCGGTAGCGCTGGACGTGGACGCGGTGCGCCGGGCGGCCGACGGGACGGTGCTGGTGGGCAGCGACAACGACCTGGCCTGCCCGGCCGGGGTGGCCGCCGAGTACGGAGCCCCGCTGAAGATGGCCACCACGGTGGTGACCGGCGCGGGTAGCTTCACCGCCGCCGACGGGTACGGCCCGTGGCCGGCGGTGCTGGACTGGTGCGGCCGGGACAACCTGGCCTTCCGCGCCTGAGCCCGAGGCTCAGCCGGCGGCCGGCCGCAGCGGTTGCCGGACCGCCCGGGTCTGCGCCGCGCGGGCGGCGAGCTCCTCCGCGGCCGGGTACCCGACCGCCACCAGGTTCAGCCCGTGCGGCGGGGCCACCGCCACCTCGTCGGAGCGGCGGTCCCGAGACAGCAGCGCCGCCGGCCAGCCGGCCGGGCGCAGGCCCTCCCCCACCGCGGCCAGGCCGCCGACCAGCGACCGGACCATGGAGTGGCAGAACGCGTCGGCCTGGACGGTCAGCACGATCAGATCACCGGCCCGCAGCACGTCCAGCTGTTGCAGGGTGCGGATGGTGCTGGCGCCCTCCCGCCGCCGGCAGAACGCGGCGAAGTCATGCAGGCCGAGCAACCCGTCCGCGGCCTGCCGCATCGCGTCGGTATCCAGCCGCCGCCGCCAGCCGACGGTGTCCAGCCTGCGCAACGGGTCGGGGCCGCAGTCGGCGTCGGTGATCCGGTAGGTGTAACGACGCCACAGCGCCCCGAAGCGCGCGTCGAAGTCCGGGCTCACCGGACGCACTCCCGTCACCCGGACGTCGGTCGGCAGCACGCCGGCCAACCTGCGCAGCAGCTTGCCGTCCTGGGTCTGCCAGGCCGGCACCGGAACGTCGAGATGCGCGACCTGGCCGCTGGCGTGCACGCCGGCATCGGTGCGCCCGGCCACCACCAACCGCGGTGCCGCCAGCCGGAGCACGACACCCAGCGCCTCGGTCAGCACCGCCTGCACGGTGCGGCGGCCGGGCTGAGCCGCCCAGCCGGAGAAGCCGGTGCCGTCGTAGGCGAGATCGAGCCGCAACCGGACGAGCCCGCCTCCCCGGGACGGGGAGACGGGCTCGTCGGATGCTGGTGCCACGAGGGCTACTTCTCGTCGCTGGCGTCCTCGTCCGAGACGGCCTCGGTCGACTCGGCAACCGGCGCCTCGGTGACGTCGGACTCGGCGGCCACGGCCTCGTCGGACTCCGCCGCGGCGGCTTCCTCGGCGACCTTGGCGGCGGTCGCCGACTCGGCAGCCGCGTCCTCGGCGATCTCGGCGGTGCGGCCGGTCGGCGCCTTCGACGGCGCGACCTTGGTGCCGCGGGCCCGCTCGGCCTCACGGACGACCTTGGCCGCCGCGCTCAGCTCCTCCACCAGTTCGATGACCGCCATCGGGGCGTTGTCGCCCTTGCGCGGCATCGTCTTGATGATGCGGGTGTAGCCGCCCGGCCGCTCGGCGAACTTCGGGCCGATCTCGGCGAACAGCTTGTGCACGACGTCCTTGTCGCGGATCACCTTCAGGACCTGGCGCCGGTCGTGCAGCTGGCCGCGCTTGGCGAAGGTGATCAGCTTCTCTGCCAGCGGGCGCAGCCGCTTGGCCTTCGCCTCGGTGGTGGTGATCCGGTCGTGCTCGAACAGCGCGGTCGCGAGGTTCGCGAGCAGCAGCCGCTCGTGGGCCGGACCGCCGCCGAGGCGAGGACCCTTGGTGGGCGTGGGCATGTCGTGCTCCTAGCTAAGGAAGGTGTCGGGCGCCGGCGGGGCTGACCACCGGCGCGGTGATGGTGTGGTCCTAGAGCTCTTCGGTCTCGGCGTAGTCGGTTTCCTCACCGAACTCGTCCGTGCCGTAGGAGTCGACCACGGCATTCAGGTCGAATCCGGGCGGGCTGTCCTTGAGCGACAGGCCGAGGCCGTGCAGCTTGATCTTGACCTCGTCGATCGACTTGGAACCGAAGTTGCGGATGTCGAGCAGATCGGCCTCGCTACGGCCGACCAGCTCGCCGACCGTGTGGATGCCCTCGCGCTTGAGGCAGTTGTACGACCGGACCGTGAGGTCCAGCTCCTCGATCGGCATCGAGAAGGCGGCGATGTCGGCGACCTCGGTCGGCGACGGGCCGACGTCGATGCCCTCGGCCTCCTCGTTCAGCTCCCGCAGCAGGCCGAACAGCTCGACCAGCGTGTGGCCGGCCGACGCGACGGCGTCGCGCGGGCTGATCGAGGACTTGGTCTCGACGTCCACCACGAGCCGGTCGAAGTCGGTCCGCTGCTCGACCCGGGTCGCCTCGACGGCGTAGGTCACCTTGAGCACCGGCGAGTAGATCGAGTCGACCGGGATCCGGCCGATCTCCTGGCCCGGCTGCTTGTTCTGCGCCGCGGTCACGTACCCGCGGCCCCGCTCGACGACCAGCTCGATCTCGAGCCGGCCCTTCTTGTTGATCGTGGCGATCTTCAGGTCCGGGTTGTGCACCACGACACCGGCCGGCGGCGCGATGTCGGCGGCGGTGACCTCACCCGGGCCCTGCTTGCGCAGGTACATCACGACCGGCTCGTCGGAGTCGGAGGAGACGACCAGTTCCTTCAGGTTCAGGATCAGGTCGGTGACGTCCTCCTTCACACCCTCGACGGTGGTGAACTCGTGCAGCACGCCGTCGATGCGGATGCTGGTCACGGCGGCGCCGGGGATGGAGGAGAGCAGGGTGCGACGCAGCGAGTTGCCGAGCGTGTAGCCGAAGCCGGGCTCGAGCGGCTCGATGACGAACTTGGACCGGTTGTCGGCGATGACCTCTTCGGTCAGCGTCGGACGCTGGGAGATAAGCAAGGTGGTTCTCCTTGACTCGGGGACGCCCGCTATATGACGTCCGCAGACAGGTATTCAGTTGTGGTGGCCGGGACGTCTCATGACGGGTCCGGCGCGCCGGGCTGCCCCGGTTGGGGGCAGCCCGTTCGCGGCTACTTCGAGTAAAGCTCGACGATCAGCTGCTCGGAGAGCGGGATCTCGATCTGGGCGCGCTCGGGCAGCTGGTGCACGAGGATGCGCAGCCGGGACGGGATGACCTGCAGCCAGCCCGGAACCGGGCGCTCGCCCAGGGTCTCGCGAGCGATGATGAACGGCGTGGTCTCCAGCGACTTCGGCTTGACATCGATGATGTCGAGCGGGGTCACCCGGTAGCTGGGGATGTTCACCTTGTGGCCATTGACCAGGAAGTGGCCGTGGCTGACCAGCTGGCGGGCCTGCCGGCGGGTGCGGGCCAGGCCGGACCGGTAGACGACGTTGTCCAGCCGCGACTCGAGGATCTGCAGCAGGTTGTCGCCGGTCTTGCCCTGGCGACGCACCGCCTCCTCGTAGTACCGGCGGAACTGCTTCTCGAGCACGCCGTAGGAATACTTGGCCTTCTGCTTTTCCTGCATCTGCAGCAGGTATTCGCTCTGCTTGATGCGGGCGCGGCCGTGCTGGCCGGGCGGGAACGGGCGACGCTCGAAGGCGGCGTCACCGCCGACCAGGTCGACGTTGAGCCGGCGCGAGATGCGGGTGGCGGGTCCGGTGTAACGAGCCATGTCTGTCCTTCTCCTCTATCTCTCTCGTCAGTCCGCGCTCAGACCCGGCGACGCTTGGGCGGACGGCAGCCGTTGTGCGGCTGCGGAGTGACATCGGAGATGGTGCCGACCTCGAGGCCGGTCGCCTGCAGCGACCGGATCGCGGTCTCGCGGCCCGAGCCCGGGCCCTTGACGAAGACGTCGACCTTCTTGACGCCGTGCTCCTGCGCCTTGCGGGCGGCGTTCTCGGCGGCCATCTGGGCCGCGAACGGGGTCGACTTGCGCGAGCCCTTGAAGCCGACGTGGCCGGCGGAGGCCCAGCTGATCACGTTGCCGGACGGGTCGGTGATCGAGACGATGGTGTTGTTGAAGGTGCTCTTGATGTGAGCGTGGCCGTGCGCGACGTTCTTCTTCTCTTTGCGACGGACCTTCTTCACGGCGCCTGCGCCGCGAGTCTTGGGAGGCATCTGCTGCGTTACTCCTGAATCTGCGGAAACGAAGTCGAGGCGGCCGCTCCGGGAGCCCGGAGCGGCCGGAGGTGTTACTTCTTGGCCTTCTTCTTGCCGGCCATGGTCTTCTTCGGGCCCTTGCGGGTGCGGGCGTTGGTCTTGGTGCGCTGCCCGTGCACCGGCAGGCCACGGCGGTGCCGCAGACCCTGGTAGCAGCCGATCTCGATCTTGCGGCGGATGTCGGCGGCGACCTCACGGCGCAGGTCACCCTCGACGCGGTAGTTCGCATCGATGTGGTCGCGCAGCTTGACGAGGTCCTCGTCGCTCAGGTCCCGGGCCCGCAGGTCCGGGCTGATGCCGGTCGCGTCCAGGGTCTCCTTCGCGCGGGTCGGCCCGACGCCGTAGATGTAGGTGAGCGCGACGATCATCCGCTTCTCGCGGGGGAGATCGACGCCGGCAAGACGTGCCATGCGGGGCGTACTCCTTCGTTCCTTCGGAGGTCTGGTGCGCATCCATCCGGTGCTGCCCGTGCTCCGCGGCCCGGTTCGGGCGGCGGAACTGCACCGGCCCCGGCCTCCGACCGGGGGTGACCCCGCCGGACCTGCCGGCGAGGAGGAGTGCGCGTGCTGGGGTACTGCTGTGTCAGCCGGCTGCTAGCCCTGGCGCTGCTTGTGGCGCAGGTTCTCGCAGATGACCATGACCCGACCGTGGCGACGGATGACCTTGCACTTGTCGCAGATCGGCTTGACGCTGGGATTGACCTTCACGGTCCTGCTCCTGAATTCGTACTCGACGGTCGCGATGCGACCCGATCATCGGGATCGGCTTACTTGTACCGGTAGACGATTCGTCCGCGGGTCAGGTCGTAGGGGGACAACTCCACCACCACCCGGTCCTCCGGGAGGATGCGGATGTAGTGCTGCCGCATCTTGCCGCTGATGTGCGCTAGCACCTTGTGCCCGTTGCTCAGCTCCACCCGGAACATGGCATTGGGCAGCGGCTCGACTACCTTGCCTTCGACCTCGATGGCCCCATCCTTCTTGGCCATATCCTCCGCATTTCGACTCATTCACCAATGGCTTCAGCGGCCGCGGTCCACCGGGGTCCGGCTGAGCCGGTCCGACTGACCACGTCCGGCGCTACCGATGAGGGCCGGAAACCTCTCGCGGCCACAGCGAGACCCGAGTCGTCATCCACGGCGGGACCGTGGCTACCGGCTGCAGGAAAGATTCCGGCGGCATGCGCCAGTGAAGAAGTCTATGCGACCGAGCGGGCGATACCAAAACCGCCCCAGATCAGCCTCTCCGCCAGGGTCGGCGGGGTTCGGGTCACTACCCGGCCGGGCGCCGCGACGGGCCACGGAAGATCACCGGGACCGGGCCGGTTGACGTGCGGTATGACCGTACCTCTGTCCGTCCTGGATCTGGCACCGGTGAACTCGAAGGGCGACTCGGCCGAGGCCCTGCGCTTCACCACCGAACTGGCCCGGCGCGCCGAGCAGCTGGGTTACCAGCGGTTCTGGGTGGCCGAGCACCACAACATGCCCGCCATCGCCAGCTCCGCACCGGCCGTGCTGCTGGCCCATCTCGCCGCCAGCACCACCAGGATCAGGCTTGGCTCCGGCGGTGTCATGCTGCCCAATCACGCACCGCTGGTGGTGGCGGAGCAGTTCGGCACCCTGGCCTCCCTGCACCCCTGCCGGATCGATCTGGGCATCGGCCGGGCGCCGGGTGCCGACCAGCGGACCGCCCTCGCCCTCCGCCGCACCGTCGAGGGCCTGTCGGCCGAGCAGTTCCCGCAGGAGTTGGCCGAGATGATCGGCATGCTGTCCGGCGACCCGGGCCGGCTGCGCGCGGTGCCGACGCCGGCCCGGCTGCCGCAGGTGTGGCTGCTCGGCTCCAGTGGCTTCAGCGCACAGCTGGCCGGGATGCTCGGGCTGCCGTTCTCGTTCGCGCACCATTTCTCCGCCTCCAATACCGAACCGGCGTTGGAGCTCTACCGCCGGTCGTTCCGGCCCTCACAATGGCTGGACCGGCCGCACGCGATGATCGCGGTCAATGTGGTCTGCGCCGACACCGACGAACGCGCCGAATACCTGGCGAAGCCGGGGCTGCTTTCGTTCCTGCGATTGCGGATGGGGCGACCGATCCCCCTCCCGACGCCGGAGGAGGCAGCCGCGTACGATTTCAGTCCGGACGAACTCGCATTCGTCGAGCAGCGCAAGTCCGGCCAGGGCCTCGGTTCACCTAAGACCGTTCGGGAACAACTGGTCGAGTTGACGAATCGCACGGCGATCGACGAACTGATGATCACCAGCCAGATCTACGACCTGCCGGACCGGCTGCGCTCCTACGAACTGGTCAGCTCACTCGACCTGCCCGCCGCGGCGGCCGGCGTGCCCGGCTGACACCACCGCCAGATCGAGCCCGGCCGTGGCCGGGTCAGCGACCACTTCCCTTCATGGTCAGGCGATAGAGCGCCAGCCGGTCGGCCTCGTTGTCCGCCGCGAACAGCAAGCCGGGCGGGCAGTCCAGCGCCCGCTCGATGGCGATCGCGGTACTCAGCGAGCAGGTGTTGCGGCGACCCGTGACCAGATGGTTCACGGTCGAATGGCTCAGGCCAGCGTTGCGCGCCAATTGGCGTTCGGAGATCCCCAGCAGATCGATGTAGTCGCCCAGTGCCCGACGGCTACGAAGCCGCATACATCCCCCGTTCGATAAGGCTGCCGGCTCCTGGCCGGATCGCCCCAAGCTACCCGGAATGTATGACGTCGCCTCAGAAGTCAGACGCGGTACCGGCAAGAAGCGAAAAGTACGTTCGGCTGTCTGCGGGGCGTGGATCCATCAGTCTGTACCGAAGAAGCAGAAAAGCCGGATCCTTGCGCCCGGATGGGTTTAATGTCTGCGATATGTCTGCACCCTCTCGTACGGCCCGCGTGTCGCGCCGGCGGTTGTGTCCTGGATGGTCGCCCACGGCACCGACAGTTCCGGGTCAGGTGTCCGGATGAGTGCCCTGTCCGACCTGCTCACCGAGGCCAACGGCGGCCGCATGAGCGCCCGGTCGCTGGCGCGCAGCGCCCAGGCGGCGGGCTTCAGCCTGAACCATGACACCGCCGCGCGGTACCTGCGCGGCGATCACGGGCGGCCGGACGAGGCCACGCTGCTCGCCCTGTCGAAGGTGCTGCGGATTCCGCTGAGCAAGTTGCGTGCCGCGGCCTCGCTGCCCGCCGAGGTCACCGAGCCGTACCGGCCACCGGCCGAGTCCAGCCGGCTGACCCGGCGGCAACGGCGGGCGATCGACGAGATCATCCGAGCCATGCTGGAGGCACCGGGCACCGCGACTCCCGACGAACTGGCTCCGCGGCGCACCAGGCGGGCCGGTTCGGGTGCGGCCAAGGCGACCAAGGCGGCTCCGGCGAAGGCTGCCCCCCGGCCGGCTCGCGCGGCCCGGCGGGGAGCCGTGGAGCCACCGCGCGGCTGACGCCGGCAGGCGCGCCGGACTGCCTGCACGGTGGTGACGCGAAGAGTCTGACAGAACCGGTATTGCGGGCCCGGTTTGCCGATAGTGTGCACACCATGTCTGCGATTCAGCCCGCCGGATGGCCGGTGTGACGGCCTTGTCTGAGCTGCTCGTGGCAGCCAACGCGGCCGGCCTGAGTGCGCGATCCATCGCCCGGCAGGCACAGGAACAGGGCTTCACCATCAACCACGACACCGCGGCGCGGTACCTCCGCGGCGACCATGGCCGGCCGGACGAGGACACCCTGCGCGCGTTCGCCAGCGTGCTCCCGGTGCGGCTGGCGGACCTGCGCGCCGCGGCCCAGCTGCCCGCGGAGGAGACCGAGCCGTACCGGCCGCCGGCCGAGGCCAGCCGGCTGAGCCGCCGGCAGCGACGGGCGATCGACGAGATCATCCGCGCCATGCTGGAGGCGCCGAGCAGCACGCCGGTGAACGACCTCTCCGCCGAGCGGGCCGCGGGCCGCCGCCGGGGCACGACCCGGACGGCGGCGGACGCTGCACCCCGGGCGGCCAGCCCCCGGGCGGCCACCCCCCGGGCAGCACGGCGCGGCGGAGCGGAGCCACCCGTCAAGTAACCGGCATCGCCTGCCGGTGGAACTGTCGGAGGTGGGGTCCATCATCGGGACATGCGCGCCAGCACCGATTCGCACCGCTCCGACCTGCGGCCGCCCGGCCGGTACGACCCGTGGCGGGACGTGCGGCTGAACTGGCCGGGCGTGCGGGTGGTGGTCGAGCCGATGAGCGGCGATCTGCTCGGCGAGCTTCGGGACGCCGGCACGATCATCGCGCTGCGCGCCGGCACCAGCAGGGCGCAGAGCCGGTGCACGCTGGCGCACGAGATCGTCCACCTGGAGCGGGGCGTCCGGGACTGCGGCCGGTGGCTGCATCGCGAGGAGCTGGCGGTGCACCTGACCGCGGCCCGGCGGCTCGCCACCACGGCCGAGCTCGTCGCGGCCATCCGTGCGCTCGGCGGTGCGGACGATCGCGGCGCGCTGGCCCACGCGCTCGAGGTCGACTCCGAGACCCTGTCGATGCGCCTGGAACTGCTCGGAGCCGAGGAACGTCGCGCCATCCGCCGCGCGCTGACCCGCTCGGTGCCGCTCTGGTCGGTCGCCTGACCACCACCGCTCTGCGCCGGGGCCCGGATCATCCCCGCACCCGGGCCCCGTCCCTAACAGCAGTTGACAAACCGACCCCGTCCCGGCATTCTCCTGTTGTCGCATGTCTGACCAGATGACAGACGATGGTGCGGAATCCCCGCCTCACCACGCTGCCGCCGGCTCGGGCGCGACCAGCAGAACCCGGCACCTGCGGACGTGCCGGTGGCTCCTCGGGGGAGGGTGGGGGCGGCATGGCAGTCGGCGGTCCGGACAACCGCCGCGGGAGCGGTTTTCGCGCACCGCTTCGCCATGCCGCCCCCGTAACCGATCGGGCTCGCGGGCGACCCCGCAGGTCAGGCTAACGCGGTACCGAGAGACCGACCCCGAAGAAGTCCCGCGGATCGGTCCACCAATCCTGCAGTTCCAGGCCGGCCCCGGCCAGCTCGGCCGCAAGGCCGTCCCGGCGAAACTTGGACGAGATCTCGGTCAGCAGCTCCTCACCCTGCTCGAATCGCACCTCCAGATCGATGGCCTCGAACCGGGCCACCACCGCGCGTTCGGCCCGCAGCCGCATCTCGATCCGCTCGTCCTCGGCGTTCCAGACCGCGCGGTGGCCGAAGCTGTCCACCGGCAGGTTGCCGCCGAGTTCCCGGTTGAGCACCCGCAGCACGTTCAGATTGAATTCGGCGGTCACCCCGGCCGCGTCGTCGTAGGCGGGAACCAGCACCTCGGCCGGTTTCACCAGATCGGCGCCGAGCAACAGCGCGTCACCCTCGCCGAGCACGGACCGGGCGCGGTCGAAGAACTGCCCGCGCTGGGCCGGATCCAGGTTTCCGATGGTCGAGCCGAGGAAGACGATCGCGCTGCGCCCCTGCCGGTCCAACTGCCCCAGGTGCCGGGTGAAATCGGCTCGCACCGGCTGCAGTTCGACGTCCGGGTAGCGCTGTCGCAGCACCTCCGCCGCCTCGGTGAGGGCACTGACCGAGACGTCCAGCGTGACGATCCGCCGCAGGGTGCCGGCCCGCTGCCAGGCGTCCAGCAGCAGGTGGGTCTTCGAGGACGAGCCGGAGCCCAGCTCGATGACCGTCTCGACCGGTGCGGCGGCCGCGATCCGGTCCGCGTGCTCCGCCAGGATCTGGCGTTCGGTCCGCGTCGGGTAGTACTCCGGCAGCTCGGTGATCCGCTCGAACAGCTCGCTGCCCCGCTGGTCGTAGAACCACCGCGGCGGCAGCCACTTCGGCTCGGCGGTCAGGCCGCGGCGGGCGTCCTCGGCGAGTTCGTCGACCGATGCCGTGGCATCCAGGAACCTGTCATCGACGGTGATGGACATCGGACTTCCTCTCCGGTAACCGGCTGGCGGGGCGGCCAGCCGGCGGCGTGGTGGGGTGGCGGATCAGGCGACGGCGGTCAGGGCGGTCTCTCTGGCCTGCGGCGCTCGGTGCTCAGGCCACCAGCTCCTCGACCCGGTAGCCGTCCCGGTCGGCGACCACCAGCCGGCGATCCGGCACCGGCTGCCAGGCCTGGTCCCCGTCGAGCGGTTCGCTGGCGATCACCGTCGGCCGCTGCCGAACCGACAGCGAGTGAGTCACGGTGGTCGCGTAGGCCCGGTGCCCGTCGGTGAGCAGCAGGTTCAGCCGGGAGTCCGGCGCGGCCCCCAGCACCTCGCTCGCCAGCTCGGCCAGGGCGGTGCCCGGCTCGGCGCCCCGACCCAGCCGGTGCCGCAGCACCGACCAGAGCAGCGCGGCGTCGGTGGGGGCGTCCATGGTCAGCAGCGAGCGGACCGGCACCGTGCCGGCCACCGGCAACGCGGCATCCGGCCAGCCGTCGATGCGGCCGTTCAGGCTGAACAACCACCGCCCGTCGGTGAACGGCGCGGCAGCCGTCTCGGTCACCGGCATGCCCACCGTGGCATTGCGCACCGCGGCCAGCACGGTGCTGCTGCTGACCCGGCCGGCCAGCTCGGCGAAGCCGGCGTCCTGCCAGATCGGGCCGGCCCGCCGGTACCGGACCGCGTCCCCGCCGGCGTACCAACCGGCACCGAAGCCGTCACAGTTCACGGTGCCGCCCCCGCGCATGTCGCAGGGCGAGTAGGACTGATGCACCAGGGACCTCGGCGGATCGAACAGCAGCTCACGCAGGGTGATCGGCGTGCGTCCCAGGTAGCACAGATGTCGGCACATCTAGCCGGCCGACCCCCGGTGCCCGGCCTCCACCCCGGTCGCGGTGCGGGCCGTCCGGAAGCCGGCGAAGATCTGCCGCCGGATCGGGTAGTCCCAGTTGCGGAAGGTCGCCCGGCAGGCCGACCGGTCGGTGCCGAACGAACCGCCCCGCAGGACGTGGTACTCGGGGCCGAAGAAGACCTCGGAGTACTCCGGGTACGGGAACATCCGGAAGCCCGGGTACGGCTGGAACGTCGAGGACGTCCATTCCCAGACGTCGCCGATCAGCTGATGCACACCGAGCGGCGACGCCCCGGCCGGGTAGCTGCCCACCGGCGCCGGCCGCAGGTGACGCTGCCCGAGGTTGGCGAGTTCGGGCGTCGGATCGGCGTCACCCCACGGGTAGCGCCGCGACCGTCCGGTGGACGGGTCCCAGCGCGCGGCCTTCTCCCACTCCGCCTCGGTCGGCAGCCGCCGGCCGGCCCAGGCCGCGTAGGCCGCCGCCTCGTGCTGGCACACGTGCAGCACCGGCTCGGCCGGGTCGACCGGCGCGTCCACCCCGAAGCTGCGCCGCCACCAGGAACCGTCGGCGTCCCGGTGCCAGAACAGCGGAGCGGTCAGGTCCGCCCGCTGCCGGTACGCCCAGCCCGCCGGGCTCCACCAGCGCTGGTCGGCGTAGCCACCGGCCTCGACGAAGGCCAGGTAGTCGGCGTTGCTGACCGGGACCGTGTCGATCCAGTACGCAAGCAGCTCCACCGGGTGGGCTGGCCGCTCGTTGTCCAGCGCCCACGCCTCGGTCGAGGTTCCCATGCCGAATCCACCGGCGGGCACCAGGACCTCGCGCGGCAGCCCGGCAACGCGGGGCGCGTCCGGTGCCGGGGCCCGCAGCGGCGGACCGGTCCGGCGCAGCTGGTGGGTGGCGAGCATGGTCTCGTCGTGCTGCTGCTCGTGCTGCACGACCATGCCGTAGACGAAGCCGGCCCGGGTGAGCGGCCGGGCGGCCAGGTCGGTGCTGCTGAGGACCTCGAGCACCTCCTCGCGCACCTGCCGGACGTACCCCCGTGCCTGCCCGGGTGTGAGCAGCGGCAGCGCGGGCCGGTCCGCGCGAGCGTTGCGGAAGGCGTCGTACATCTCGTCGATGTCGGTCCGCACGCCTGTCCGGCCGCCGACATCGCGCAGCAGCCAGATCTCCTCCTGGTTGCCGATGTGCGCGTGGTCCCAGGCCAGCGGCGACATCAGTGGCGAGTGCTGGCGCAGCAGATCCTCCTCGTCCACCGCGCCGGTGAGTTCGCCGGTCCGGGCCCGCGCCCGGGCCAGTTCCCGCGCGATGTGCTCGCGCAGCGCCTCGGCCGGCAGGGTTGCGGGGTCGACGTAGCTGTCGAAGGTCGCCGTCACGGGCGGGCACCACCTTCCTGGCCGGCGGCCACCGCAGCCGGTGGGGGCGCCCCGACCGGCCGGGAGTCGCGGGCCGGGCAGATGCCCTCCCGCAGCCGGCGTTCGAGTATTGCCTGCACCAGCGCCGAGTCCGCGTCGTCCAGGCCCGCGCCGGGGAGCGCGGCGGTGGCGAGTTCGGCCAGCTGCCGGGCGCAGCCGGCCAGCACCGGATCGTCGAGCCCGATCGAGGTCGCCTGCCACCACCGGTCCGCCGCGGGGCGGCACACCTCGGTGGCACGGGCGAGGGTGCCCCGGCTGCCGAACAGCGCGGCGACCAGCGCCAGCGGCGCGATCCACTCCCCCGCCGGCTGGGCGTCGAGGTAGCGCAGTTCGAGATAGCCCTGCGGCCGCACCGGCGGGAACAGCATCGACAGGTGCAGGTCGAGGTCGCTGGTCAGCACCGTATCGCCGGACTCGATCCAGCCACGCAGCGTCATCGGTCGTTCGGGCAGCCAATCACCGCCAAGGCGGCGGCGGGCCAGCACCTCGGTGTCGAGCACCCGCTCGACGTAGTCGCCCGGCTCCAGCGAACCGGGCGGGCAGGTACGCGCGGGATCCAGCTCCCACCAGGCCGCCATCCGGCCGGACAGCCGATCGTCCGTCGGCGAGTTGGCGAACGCGGCGAGCAGCACCGGGCCGAGCAGGTGGGCGGCCTGCCAGCGGGTTGCCGCCTCGTCCCGGTCGCCGAGGTCCACGCACAGCTGGGTCGCCGCGGTGGCGCACATCATGGTGGCGCCGGCCGGCGAGATGCGCTCGAAACCGGCCGCCATCGCGTCGTAGCGGGGTGTCCGGAGCAGGCGGTGGGGCGCCCGGGCCGGGTCGCAGGCGGCATCGGCCAGCACGAAGCCGGTGGGGGCGAGCAGGGCGGTGAGGGCCGCAACATCGGTGCGCATCGCGGCGACGAGTTCGGCACACGATCGTGCGGGGATCGAGGAGATCTCGACCTGGCCACCGGGTTCCACGGTGACCGTTCCGCCGGCCGGCAACGGGGCGGCGGGGCTGTCCGGAGTGAGAGTGCACGGGGCATGCGGCCCCAGGGCGATCCGCAGGGTTGCGAGATCGGGTCGGCGGTCCGGCTCCGCCGGATCGGCGAGCAGCCATTCCAGCTCGATACCGGTCAGCCGCGGTGGGCCGTGCTTGAAGCAGACCCGCGCGATGTAGGTGCCTGCCTCCGCAACCGTGCGCACCGGGCTTGCCGAACTGACATCGGCCAGCAGATGGCTCACGCCACTACCCTTCGCCGTCGGACTTGCGGTCACCCCCGAACCTAGCCGGTGGGTACGACAACGGCCAGCCACCGGCCTGCCTCAGTCGGCGAGCGCGCTGATCGGCACCCCGCGGGCGGACAGCTCCGCCCGGCCGCCATCCTCGGCGGTCAGCACCCAGAGGCCGTCCTCCAGCAACGCGACGGTGTGCTCCCAGTGCGCCGACGGCGACCGGTCCGCGGTCGAGACGGTCCAGTCGTCCTCGAGCAGCACCGTCTCGGGCGAACCGAGGGTGATCATCGGCTCGATCGCCAGCGTCATGCCGGCCACCAGCTTCGGCCCGCTGCCAGGTCGGCCGTAGTTGAGGATGTGCGGCTCCATGTGCATCTGCCGCCCGATGCCGTGGCCGCCGTAGTGCGTCACGATGCCGTAGCGGCCGGCAGCCTCCACCGACGACTGCACGCCGTGCGAGATGTCGGTGAGCCGACCGCCGACCTGGGCCATCGCGATGCCGTCCCACAGCGCCGAACGGCAGGCCTGCGACATCGCCCGCACGGGGGCCGGGACCGCACCGACCTCGACCGTCACAGCGGCATCGCCGTGCCACCCGTCCACGATCGCCCCGAAATCGAGCGAGATGACGTCGCCCGCTGCCAGCACGTCATCGGAGCTGGGGATGCCGTGCACGATCCTGTCGTTGCGGGAGGAGCAGATCACCCCGGGGAACGGCGGCGGCCCGGCGTAGCCGAGGAAGTTGGATGCCGCCCCGTGCTCGGCCAGCACCTCGCGGGCGATCCGGTCGAGTTCCAGCGTGGAGACGCCTGGTTCGGCGGCCTCGGTCATGGCCGCGAGGCCGCGCGCCACGACCAGGCCAGCCCTGCGCATCAGCCGGACCTGCTCCGGTGACTGCAGTTCGATCTTGCGACGACGGCGCACGGCTCAGGCGTCGGCCGCGGCCATCAACGCCGTGATGGCTCGCTCGGTCACGTCCTCGACCGCGCCCAGGGCGTCCACCACGACCAGCTGGCCGCGCTTGCCGTAGAAGTTGATCAGCGGCGAGGTCTGCTCGGCGTAGACGTCCAGCCGGTGCCGGACCGTCTCGGCCAGGTCGTCGTCGCGCTGGAAGAGCTGCCCACCGCACCGGTCGCACACGCCCTCGACCTTGGTCGGGTCGTAGTCGATGTGCCAGATGTGGCCGCAGGCGCGGCAGGTCCGCCGGCCGGACAGCCGCCGGACCACCTCGTCGTTGTCGACCTGCAGCTCCAGCACCACGTCCAGCGAGCTGCCGAGGTCGCTGAGCGCCGAGTCCAGCTCGTAGGCCTGGGCCACATTGCGCGGGAAGCCATCGAGCAGGAAGCCACCCGCCGCGTCCGGCTCACCGAGCCGATCGCGCACCATGGCCACCGTCACCTCGTCCGGCACCAGGTCGCCGGCATCCATGTACTTCTTGGCCAGGACGCCGAGCTTGGTGCCGCCGGCGACGTTCGCCCGGAAGATGTCACCGGTCGAGATCTTCGGGATCGAGAAGCGTTCCGCGATGAACTCGGCCTGCGTACCCTTGCCCGCGCCTGGCGGGCCGACCAGGACGACGCGCACTCCTAGGCCCCCACCGTCGTGTTGCTGCTCACCTTCACCGCAGGAACCCTTCGTAGTTGCGCTGCATCAACTGGCTCTCGATCTGCTTCACGGTGTCGAGCGCTACGCCGACCATGATCAGCACCGCGGTACCCCCGAAGGGGAAGTTCTGGTTGTTGCCCCCGGTCATGGAGAAGAAGAAGTTCGGCAGTACCGCGATGATGCCTAGGTACAGCGCGCCCGGCAAGGTGATGCGGGACAGCACGTACTGCAGGTACTCCGCGGTCGGCCGGCCCGGGCGGATGCCCGGGATGAAGCCGCCGTACTTCTTCATGTCGTCGGCCCGCTCCTCCGGGTTGAAGGTGATGCCGACGTAGAAGTAGGTGAAGAAGATGATCAGCAGGAAGTAGATGACGATGTGCACCCAGTCCTGCTGGTTGATCAGGTGATTGGTCACCCACAGCTGCAGGCCCGAGGTGCTGTTGCCGTTCAGCTGCGAGATCAGCTGCGGGATGTAGAGCAGCGACGAGGCGAAGATGACCGGGATGACACCGGCCATGTTGACCTTCAGCGGCAGGTAGGTCGACGTGCCGCCGTACATCCGCCGGCCGACCATCCGCTTGGCGTACTGCACCGGGATCCGTCGCTGCGCCTGCTCGACGAAGACCACGGCCGCGATGATCGCGATGCCCAGCAGCAGGATCAGGGTGAAGGCGAAGCCGCCTGCGGTCTGCAGGATGGTGTTGCCCTCGTTCGGGATCCGGGCCGCGATCGAGGTGAACATCAGGATGGACATGCCGTTGCCGATGCCCCGGTCGGTCACCAGCTCGCCGAGCCACATCACCACACCGGTACCGGCGGTCATGATGATGACCATCGTGGAGAGCTCGAACACGCCGGTGCGGTAGAGCGGGTGGCAGTCACTGGCACCGGGGAAGAGCTGCCCGGACCGGGCGAGCGCGATGAAACCGGCCGACTGCAGGATGGCCAGGCCGATCGTCAGGTAGCGGCTGTACTGGGTCAGCTTCTGCTGGCCCGCCTGGCCTTCCTTCTTCAGCGTCTCGAACCGCGGGATCACCACGACCAGCAGCTGGACGATGATGCTGGCGGTGATGTAGGGCATGATGCCCAGCGCGAACACCGACAGCTTGAGCAGCGCACCGCCGGAGAACAGGTTGATCAGCGCGTAGGTGGTCTGGTTGCTGCCGCTGGCGGACTTGATGCAGGCGTTGATGGCCTGGCTGTTGGTGTTCGGCGTCGGCAGCGATGCACCGAGCCGGTACAGCGCGATCATCGCGAGGGTGAACACCAGCTTCCGGCGCAGGTCGGGCGTCCGGAATGCAGACGCGAACGCGGTGAGCACACATCCTCCTGCGAGAAACTTGGTCGTCCGTCCACCTCGCCCGTTGGCGTTGTGCGACGTTTACCCCCGATGCCGGCAAAGCAGGACTTGCCATGCCGAACAGCCCGGTGGTGCTGCGAGCCTAACAGCAGGTGTCGGGCACTGGCGCAGCAGAAGCGAACAGTAATGATATGAAGCCGGGCCGGACGCCTATGCCTGCGTCCGGCCCGAGCATTGGTTCAGCGGATGTTACAGGGTGGTCGCGCTGCCACCGGCGGCCGAGATCTTCTCGGACGCGCTGGAGGAGAAGGCGTGCGCGGTCACCTCGAGCTT
>DATJNU010000020.1:0-9548 GCA_035507775.1 Jatrophihabitans sp. | reverse complement strand
ACCCTGCGAATGCCCGACCACCCCAGCCGGCTGCACCCCGCACGCCCGCCACACCGCAGCCAGCGAGACCATCACCGCCCACAGAACCGGCTGCACCACATCAACCCGATCCAACCCCGACCCGGCCCGCAGCACGTCCGTCAACGACCAATCCACATAAGCCGACAGTGCCTGCTCACACTCGACGATCCGCGCGGCGAACACCGGCGAACAGTCCAGCAGCTCCACCGCCATGCCCGCCCACTGCGACCCCTGCCCCGGAAACACCAGCACCACCCGGGAATCCCCTGCGACCCCGGACACCAGGTCGGCCGACGGAAGACCCTCCGCCAAGGCCCGCAATCCGGCCTCACCCAGCGCCACGGCGCGGTGCTCGAAGACCGCGCGCCCGGCGACCAGCGCCCGGGCGAGCTCGGCGGCGGGCAGCTCCGGGTGCTCAGTCGCATACTGGGCCAGCCGGTCGGCCTGCCCCGCGAGCGACGGGGCGGTCCGCGCCGACAGCACGAACGGCAGCGCCGTCACACCGGTCAGGACGGACGAGGGCACCGGCACGTCGACCGGATCAAGATCGTCCGGCGCCTGCTCCAGGATGACGTGGGCGTTCGTGCCCGACCCGCCGAACGCGGAGACGCCGGCCCGGCGCGGGTGGCCGCGGTCCGGCCACGGCCGCGGCTCGGCCAGCAGCGACACGGTGCCGCTGGACCAGTCCACCTCGTCGGTGGGCGTGCCGAGGTGCAGCGTCCGCGGCAACACCCCGTGTTGCAAAGCAAGAACCGTCTTGATCACGCCCGCCACGCCGGACGCGGCCTGGGTGTGGCCGATGTTCGACTTCAGCGCGCCGAGGTACAGCGGGTCCTCGGCGCTGTGCGCGCGGCCATAGGTGGCCAGCAGCGCCTGCGCCTCGATCGGGTCGCCGAGCTTGGTGCCGGTGCCATGCGCCTCGACCGCGTCCACGTCCTCGGCGGCCAGCCGGGCGTTCGCCAGCGCCGCCCGGATCACCCGCTGCTGCGAGGGACCGTTCGGTGCGGACAGCCCGTTCGAGGCGCCGTCCTGGTTGGTGGCCGAGCCGCGCACCACCGCCAGGATCCGGTGGCCCTTGCGGCGGGCCTCGGACAGCGGCTCCAGCACCAGCACGCCGACGCCCTCGCCCCAGCCGGTGCCGTCGGCGTCGGTGGAGAACGGCTTGCACCGCCCGTCCGGCGACAGGCCGCGCTGGCGGCTGAAGGCGATGAACGCGCCGGGCGACACCATGATCGCCACGCCGCAGGCCAGCGCCATCGTGCACTCGCCGGAGCGCAGCGCCTGGCAGGCCAGGTGCAGGGCGACCAGGGAGGAGGAGCACATGGTGTCGACGGTGACCGCCGGCCCCTCCAGCCCGAACGTGTAGGACAGCCGGCCGGAGGTGACCGCCGCCGAGCCGCCGAAGAGCAGGTGACCCTCGACGCCGTCCGGCACGCTGTCGACGTTCTCGCCGTAGCCCGGGTGCGAGGTGCCGACGTAGACGCCGGTGGGCGTGCCCCGCAGCTGCGCCGGGTCCAGGCCGGCTCGTTCGAAGGCCTCCCACGCGGTCTCGAGCAGCAGCCGCTGCTGCGGGTCCATCGCCAGCGCCTCGCGCGGGGAGATGCTGAAGAAGCCGGCGTCGAAGAGCGACGCCCCGGTCAGGAAGCCGCCCTCGCGGACGTAGGACTTGCCCGGCGCGTCCGGGTCGGGGTCATAGACGGCCTCGACGTCCCAGCCGCGGTCGGTCGGGAAGCCGGAGACCGCGTCCCGGCCGTCGAGCAGCAGCTGCCAGAGCTCCTCCGGCGAGCTGACGTCACCCGGGTAGCGGCAGGCCATGCCGACGATCGCGATCGGCTCGTCGGTGCCGGCGGCGGCCGGGGCGACCGGGACCGGCGCGTCGGCACCGAGCAGTTCGTCGCGCACGTGCCGGGCCAGCGCCAGCGGCGTCGGGTAGTCGAAGACCAAGGTGGCGGGCAGCTTCAGGCCGGTGGCCGTGCGCAGCCGGTTCCGCAGCTCGACGGCGGTGAGCGAGTCGAAACCGAGGTCCTTGAACGGCCGGGTCGGCTCGAACGCACCCGGCTGGTCGTAACCCAGCACCGGCGCGACCTCGGCCAGCACCAGGTCGAGCAGCAGCCGTTCGCGCTCTGCCTCGGGCGTTTCGGCGACCCGGCGGGCCAGTTCCGCGGCCGGCCCGTCGTCGACCGACCGCGCGTCGGCGGCCCCCAGCGCGGCCTGCACCTCGGGCAGCTCCCCGAGCAGCGGGCTCGGCCGGCGGGCGGTGAAGCCCGGCACGAAGCGGGACCAGTCCACGTCGGCGATCGCCAGGAACGTCTCGTCCCGGCCGACCGCCTGGGCGAAGGCGGCCATCGCCGTCTCCGGGTCCATCTCCAGCACGCCGCGCCGGCGCAGCTGCTCACCGGCCCCGTCGCCGGCGGCCAGCCCGCCACCGCCCCAGGCGCCCCAGGCCAGCGAGGTCGCCACCTGGCCGCGGGACCGGCGGTGCTCGGCGAGGGCGTCGAGGTAGGCGTTGGCGCCGGCGTACGCGCCCTGCCCGCCACTGCCCCACACCCCGGCGTTGGAGGAGAAGAGCACGAACGCGTCCAGCTCGGTGCCGGCCAGCAGCTCGTCCAGGTGGGCGGCGCCGGCCGAGTTGCCGGCCACCACCGCCGCGTGCTCGGCCAGGCTGGTCTCCTCCAGCGGGCTGGCCTGGGTGATGCCGGCGGTGTGCACGACGGCGGTCAGCGGCTGCTCGGCCGGGACGTCGGCGAGCACGGCGGCCAGCGCATCCCGGTCGGCCACGTCGCAGCGGGCCACGGTGAGCGTGACGCCGAGGTCGCGCAGCTCGGCGGCGAGCTCCGCCGCGCCGGGCGCGTCCGGGCCGCGGCGGCTGGTCAGCACCAGGTGCCGGGCGCCGTGCGCGGCCAGCCAGCGGGCGACCCGGGAACCGAGCGCGCCGGTGCCGCCGGTGACCAGGACGGTGCCGCGCGGGCGCCAGGACGCCGACGAGTCACCGGACTCGGCGCGCACCAGCCGGCGGGCGTGCACCCCGGTGGCCCGGATCGCGCACTGGTCCTCGGTGGCCTCCCCACTGGCCACGCCTGCGAGCACCGCGCACAGCCGGGCCTGCGCGGTGCGGTCCAGCTCGGCGGGCACGTCGACCAGGCCGCCCCAGTGGGCCGGCCGTTCCAGGGCAGCCACCCGGCCCAGCCCCCAGACGTGCGCCTGCACCGGGTGATCGAGCCGGTCACCGGCACCGGTGCTGACCGCGCCGGTGGTGAGGCACCAGAGCGGGACGTCCAGCCCGGCGTCGGCCAGCGCCAGCACCGTGGCGGCGGTGGCCGCGGCGCCGGCCGGGACCAGCTGCTCACTGCCGTGCGGCAGCTCGTCCAGGGCCAGCAGCGACAGCACGCCGGCCACCGGTTCGCCGCCGGCGGCCATCCGCAGCCGGGCCGCGACCGTCTCCCGGCCGGCGCCGGCCGCATCGACCGGCACCGGCACCGGCTCGGCACCGTGCTCGGCCAGCGCGGTGGACACCTGCCGGGCCAGCTCCGGGGCCACCGACCGGTCGGGCACCAGGAGCAGCCAGCGGCCGGTCAGCGCCGGCGTGGCCGGCTCCGTGACCGCTCGCCAGGCCACGGTGTAGCTCCAGCGTTCCAGCTCGGTCCGGCGGCGTCGGGCCCGTCGCCACTCGGCCAGCGCCGGCAGCACCGCGGCCCAGGCGTCCTGTGCTTCCTGAGCTTCCTGGGCGCCGGCCACCGCGAGGTCGGTGCTGGAGACCAGTAGCTGCGGGTCACCGGCCTCGACCGCGGCCCAGAACGCCGTCTCCGCCGGGTCGGCCGGCCTGGTCGCGGGCTGCTCGGCGGGCGGCGCCTCCAGCCAGAACCGGCGCCGCTGGAACGCGTACGTCGGCAGGTCGGCACGTGGGCCGGCCGGCAACAGCACCGCCCAGTCGACCGGCGCGCCGCGGGTCCAGGCCTCGGCCAGCGAGCCGAGCACCCGGGCCGGGCCGCCGTCGTCGCGGCGCAGGGTGCCGACGGCACAGGCCGCCACCCCGGCCTGCTCGATGCTCTCCTCGACCCCGACGGTGAGCACCGGGTGCGCGCTGACCTCGACGAAGATGCCGAAGCCGTCGTCCAGCAGCCGCTGCACGACCGGGGCGAAGCGCACCGGCTCGCGCAGGTTGCGGTACCAGTAGCCGGCGTCCAGCGTGCCGGTGTCGACCGGGCCGCCCTGCAGCGTCGAGTAGAACGGCACCTGGGCCGGCTGCGGCGCCAGCACCCCGAGCCCGGTGAGGATCTCGTCGCGGACGGCCTCGACGTGCGGCCCGTGCGAGGCGTAGTCGACGTCGACCCGCTTGGCCCGGACGCCCTCGGCCTCGTACCCGGCCAGCAGCGCGTCCAGGGCGGCGGTGTCGCCGGAGACGACGGTGGCGGACGGCCCGTTCAGGGCGGCGATGCCCACCCCGTCCGGCAGCCGCGACTCGACCTCAACGGCCGGCAGCGGCACCGACACCATGCCGCCCTGACCGGCGAGGCCGAGCAGCGCCTTGCTGCGCAGCGCGACGACCTTCGCCCCATCGGACAGCGACAGCGCGCCCGCCACGCAGGCGGCGGCGATCTCGCCCTGCGAGTGCCCCACCACCGCGGCCGGCTGGACGCCGCAGGCCTGCCACACCGCGGCCAGCGACACCATCACCGCCCACAGCACCGGCTGCACCACATCGACCCGATCGAGCCCCGTGCCGTCGCGCAACACGTCGAGCAATGACCAGTCCACATAAGCCGAGAGGGCTTCTTCGCACTCGGCGATCCGGGCCGCGAACACCGGCGAGTCATCGAGCAGCTCGACCGCCATCCCGGCCCACTGCGAGCCCTGGCCCGGGAAGACGAAGACCACGCCCGCGTCGGGCAGCACGCTGCCGCGCACCACGGACGGGACGGAGGCCTGCTGGGCCAGCGCGGCCAGGGACGTCTCTGCATCGGCCGGGTCGGTCACCAGCGCGACGGCGCGCCGGTCCAGGGCGGCGCGGGCCGTCGCCAGGGTGCGGCCGACCGCCGCGAGATCGAGCTCGGGTGTCGAGCTCACCTGCTCGGCCAGCCGGCCCGCCTGGCCGGCGAGCGCGGCGTCGGTGTGGCCGGACAGCGGCCAGGGCGTGCGGTCGAGCCGCAGCGGCGGCTCACCGGCGGCGGGCTCGGCGGCAACCTCGGACTCGGCGGGCGGTGCCTCCTCCAGGATCACGTGCGCGTTGGTGCCGCTGACCCCGAACGCCGAGACGCCGGCCCGGCGCGGCTCGGCACCGGCCGGCCAGGCAAGCGGCTCGGTCAGCAGCGCGACGTTGCCGCTGGACCAGTCCACCTCGGGGCTCGGCGCGTCCACGTGCAGGGTCTGCGGCAGCCGGCCGTGCCGCATGGCCTGCACCATCTTGATCACGCCGGCCACCCCGGCAGCGGCCTGGGTGTGGCCGATGTTCGACTTCAGCGCGCCCAGCCGCAGCGGGTCCTCGGGCGTGCGGGCCTGGCCGTACGTCGCGAGCAGCGCCTGCGCCTCGATCGGGTCGCCGAGCGAGGTGCCGGTGCCGTGCGCCTCGACCACGTCCACCTGCCCGGCGGCGACCCGGGCGTTGGCCAGTGCGGCTTCGATGACCCGCCGCTGGGACGGGCCGCTGGGCGCGGTGAGCCCGTTCGAGGCACCGTCGGAGTTGACCGCCGAACCGCGCACCACGGCCAGCACCGGGTGGCCGAGCCGGCGGGCGTCCGAGAGCCGTTCGAGCAGCAGCATGCCGGTGCCCTCGGCGAAGCTGGTGCCGTCGGCGGCGGCGGCGAACGCCTTGGACCGGCCGTCGGCGGCCAGCCCGCGCTGCCGGCTGAACTCCATGAACAGGCCCGGGGTGGCCATCACGGTGGCGCCACCGGCCAGCGCGAGGGTGCACTCGCCGGCCCGCAGCGCCTGCACGGCCAGGTGCAGCGCGACCAGCGAGGACGAGCAGGCGGTGTCGACGGTGACCGCCGGCCCCTCCAGGCCGAAGGTGTAGGAGACCCGGCCGGAGATCACGCTGGCGGCGCTGCCGGTGCCGAGGTAGCCCTCGACCGACTCGGGCACCCGGTCGAGCCGGCTGGCATAGCCCTGGGCGACCATGCCGACGAAGACCCCGGTGGGGCTGCCGGCCAGCGAGTGCGGGTCGATGCCGGCCCGTTCGAAGACCTCCCAGGCCGTCTCCAGGACCAGCCGCTGCTGCGGGTCCATCGCCAGCGCCTCGCGCGGCGAGATGCCGAAGACCGCGGCGTCGAACTCGTCCGCGTCGTGCAGGAAGCCACCCTCGCGGGTGTAGGAGGTGCCCGGCCGGTCCGGGTCCGGGTCGTAGAGGGCGTCGAGGTCCCAGCCACGGTTGGCCGGGAAGCCGCTGATCGCGTCGCCGCCGGTGTCGACCAGCTGCCAGAGCTGCTCGGGCGTCCGCACCCCGCCGGGGTAGCGGCAGGCCATGCCGACGATGGCGATCGGCTCGGTCTCCTCCAGCTCGCGCACCCGCTGCCGGGCCCGGCGCAGGTCGGTGGTCGCGCGCTTGAGGTAGTCGCGGAGCTTGTCCTCGGCGCTGCCGGCGGCGTTGTTACCGGCGGCGGGTGCGGGCGTGGTCACGGCGACTCCAGTTCGTTGTCGAGCAGGTCGAACAGTTCCGCGTCGCTGGCGGCGTCCAGGTCGTCGCCGGTGGACTCGGGGGCGGCCCCGCTCGCGTGCCAGCGGGCGGCGAGCGCGTTGAGCCGGTGGGTGATCCGGGCCCGGACGGCCTGGTCGTCACCGACCTCGGCGAGGGCGGCGTCGAGCCGGTCCAGCTCGTCGAGCACCGGCAGCCCGGCCGCCTCGTCGACCAGCAGCTCGCCGCGCAGGTAGTGCGCGAGAGCGTTCGGGGTCGGCTGGTCGAAGACCAGGGTGGCCGGCAGCCGCAGCCCGGTCGCGGTGGTGAGCCGGTTGCGCAGCTCGACCGAGGTCAGCGAGTCGAAGCCGAGTTCGCTGAACGGCCGGGTCGGCGCGACGGCCCGCTCCCCGGTGTGGCCGAGCACGGCGGCGACGTGGCCGCGGACCAGCTCCAGCAGGATCCGGTCGCGCTCCACCTCGGGCTGGCCGGCCAGCCGGCGGCGCAGCTCGTCCGGTGCCGGTGCCGCCGAGTCGGCGGCCGACTGCGCGGCCTCGGCGATCGCCGCCCGGGCCTCCGGCAGCTCGTCGAGCAGCCGGCCGGTGCGCTCGGAGGCGAAGACCGCGGCGAACCGCTCCCACCGGACGTCGATGACGACCGACCGGGCCTCCTGGTGATCGAGCACGGCGCCGAGCGCGGCCGTGGCCAGGTCGGGATCCATCTCGTAGAGACCGTGCCGGCGGGCGCGTTCGCCGATGCCGCCCTCGGCCATGCCGGCACCGGCCCAGGTGCCCCAGGCCACCGCGGTGGCGGGCAGCCCGTCCCGCTGCCGCTGCTCGGCCAGCGCCTCCAGCATCGCGTTGCCGGGCGCGTAGTTGGCCAGGCCCGGGGCGCCGAAGGTGGCTGCGAAGGAGGAGAACAGCACGAACGCCGACAGGTCGTGCTCGCGGGTCAGCTCGTGCAGGTGCAGCGCGCCGCCGACCTTGACCCGCAACACCCGCTCGATCTGCTCCGGGGCGAGCCGGTCGAGGGTGGCGTCGTCGAGCACCGCGGCGGTGTGCACCACCGCGGTCAGCGGGTGCTCGGCCGGGATGCCGTCGATCAGCGCGGCGAGCGCGGCCCGGTCGGCGACGTCGCAGGCGACGACCTCGACCTGCGCGCCGAGCGCGGCCAGCTCCGCCTGCAGCTCGCCGGCGCCGGGCGCCTGCGGGCCGCGCCGGCTGGCCAGCAGCAGCCGCGGCGCGCCCTGCCGGGCCAGCCAGCGGGCGGTCTGGGCACCCAGGCCGCCGGTACCGCCGGTGATCAGGACGGTGCCCGCCGGACGCCAGCCGCGCACCGGCGGCCGGCCGGCCAGCGGCGCCCGGACGATCCGGCGGACGTACACGCCATCGCCGCGGACCGCGGTCTGGTCCTCGCCGGAACCGGCGCCCAGCACCGTGGCGAGGTGGTCGAAAGCATCCGCGTCGGTGTCGGCGTCGGCGTCTCTATCGGTGGCCGGCAGGTCGACCAGGCCACCCCAGAGCCGCGGGTGCTCCATCGAGGCGACCTGGCCGAGGCCCCAGAAGAGCGCCTGCATCGGCTCGGCCAGCCGTTCCCGGTCGTCGACCGCCACGCCGCCCCGGGTGACGCACCAGACCGGCGCGCCCAGCTCGGCATCACCGGCCGCCTGGATCAGCGCGACCGTGGCCGGCAGGCCGGCCGGTGTGGCCGGGTGATCCGGGTGCGGGGCACCGTCGAGCGCCAGCAGCGAGAGCAGGCCGGTGGTAGGGCCGTCCGACCCGGCCGAGCGCAGGGCGGCGGCAAGCTCGTCCCGGCCGGTGGCGGCGGTGTCGACCGCGATGGTGACCACCTCGGCGCCGTGCCTGCTCAGTGCCCGGGCGCAGGTTTCGGTGAGGGCGCTGTGCGCGGGCACCACCAGCAGCCAGCGGCCGGTGAGCCGGGTCGGCTCGCCGGTCTCGTCCTGTCGCCGCCACACGATGCGGTAGCGCCAGGAGTCGAGCACGGTCCGCTCGTGCCGGTCGCGCCACCACGCGGAGAGCTCGGGCAGCACCGCCTGCCATGATTCGGCCGGGCCGGCCGGCAGCGCGGTGGCGTCCTCGCGTTCGACCGCGGACCAGAACGCCTCCTCGGCCGGATCCCGGGGCGCGGCCTGCTCGGTGGGCACCTCCAGCAGGAACCGTTCGCGCTGGAACGGGTAGGTCGGCAGGTCGACGGTGCGGCCGGGGCCGGTGATTGCGGTCCAGTCGACGGTTGCGCCGTGCGTCCATGCCTCGGCCAGCGACAGCAGCAGCCGGTGCGCGCCGCCCTCGTCGCGGCGCAGGGTTCCGGTGACGAATCCGGTTGTCTGATCGAGCGATTCGCCGATGGCGACGGTGAGCACCGGGTGCGGGCTGGCCTCGACGAGGACACCGTGCCCGTGCGCGGCCAGCTGCTCGATGACCGGGGCGAACCGCACCGGCTCGCGCAGGTTGCGCACCCAGTACTCGGCTGTGAGTTCCGCGGTGTCGATCCGTTCCCCCGTCACCGTCGAGTAGAACGGCACGTCCGATGACTGAGGGCTGATGCCGGACAGGACGCTCAGCAGCTCGGTGCGCAGCTCGTCCACATGCGCGCTGTGCGAGGCGTAATCGACGGCGATCCGCTTCGCCCGGATGCCGTCGGATTCACACTGGGCCAGCAGCTCATCGAGCGCCGCGACCTCGCCGGAGACCACCGTGGACGACGGACCGTTGAGGGCAGCGATGCTCAGATCCGCATAGCCGGTAGTGAGGAACTCGACCTCCACCGCCGGCAGCGGCACCGACACCATGCCGCCGCGTCCGGCCAACGCCAACAGAGCCTTACTCCGCAGCGCCACCACCCTCGCGCCATCGGACAAGCTCAACGCACCGGCCACACACGCCGCAGCGATCTCACCCTG
>DATJNU010000019.1:0-22945 GCA_035507775.1 Jatrophihabitans sp. | reverse complement strand
CGTCATCACCCACGGCAACGGCCCGCAGGTGGGCAACCTGCTGGTGAAGAACGAGCTCGCCGCCTCCGTCGTCCCGCCGGTCCCGCTGGACTGGTGCGGCGCCCAGACCCAGGCGACCATCGGGGTGCTGCTCATGAACGCCCTGGACCGCTGCCTGGCCGAACGCGGCTCGCCGGTCCCGACGGCCGCACTGGTCTCGCGCACCCTGGTCGCGGCCGACGATCCCGGCTTCCGCAATCCCACCAAGCCGATCGGGCGCTACCTGCCCGCCGCCGACGCGGAGCTGATGATCGGCCACGGGCAGCACTGGCAGGACCGCGGCGCCCGGGGCTGGCGGCGGGTGGTCGCCTCGCCCGAGCCGCTGGAGTGCCTCGACCTGCCCGCCGCCCGCGCGCTGCTGGCCGCCGGCTACGTCGTCGTCTGCTCCGGTGGCGGTGGCATCCCGGTGGTGGCGGACGGCCCGGGCAGCTACCGCGGGGTGGAGGCCGTCATCGACAAGGACCTGACCGCGGCGCTGCTGGCGACCGGCCTCGGCGCCGACCGGCTCGTCATCGCCACCGACGTGCAGCACGTGCTGCTCGACTACGGCACCGAGCGGGAACGCCCGATCGGCCGGATCCCGGTCGGTGACCTGCAGGCGCTGGCCGCCGCCGAGGCGTTCGCCGGCGGGAGCATGGGGCCCAAGGTCGCCGCCGCCTGCCGGTTCGTGCAGGCCACCGGCAAGCCGGCCACCATCACCGCCCTCGGCGCGCTGTCCGGCGCGCTGGCCGGCCAGACCGGCACCACCGTCGAGGCCGACGTGCCCGACAATCTGGACCTGTCGTGACCGCGGCGGTCACGGCCACGGAGCCCGCAGGGATCCCAGCCCAACCCCGGCCGACGAGGCCGGCGAGCAGAGGAGCGCACGTTGCCCGACCCGATTGAGGTACGCAAGGTTCCCTTGCACAGCGTCTCGGACGCCAGCGAGTTCGCCGAGCTGATCGACACCGGCGTGATCGAGGCCGACCGGGTGATCGCGGTGATCGGCAAGACCGAGGGCAACGGGGGCGTCAACGACTACACCCGCATCATCGCCGACCGGGCCTTCCGCGAGGTGCTGGTGGCCAAGGGCAGCCGGACGCCGGAGGAGGTCAAGCAGATCCCGATCGTCTGGTCCGGCGGCACCGACGGCGTCATCTCGCCGCACGCGACCGTCTTCGCCACCGTCGACCCGGAGCAGGCCCCGGCCTCCGACGAGCTGCGGCTCACCGTCGGCTTCGCGATGAGCGAGGTGCTGCTGCCCGAGGACATCGGCCGCACCCCGATGGTCGAGAAGGTCGCCGCCGCGGTCCGGGAGGCGATGGGACGGGCCGGCATCACCGACACCGCCGACGTGCACTACGTCCAGACCAAGACGCCGCTGCTGACCATCGACACCATCTCCGACGCCAAGCGGCGCGGCCACGACGTCTTCACCGAGGACACCCTGCACTCGATGGACGTCTCCAACGGCTGCACGGCGCTCGGCATCGCGGTGGCCCTGGGCGAGATCGAGATGCCTACGAACGCCGACATCATGCGCGACCGCAGCCTCTACAGCTCGGTGGCCTCCTGCTCCTCCGGGGTCGAGCTCGACCGGGCCCAGGTGGTGGTGGTCGGCAACGCCCGCGGCATCGGCGGCCGGTACCGGATCGGGCACTCGGTGATGAAGGACGCCCTCGACGCCGACGGCATCTGGGCCGCGATCTCCGACGCCGGCCTGGAACTGCCCGACCGGCCGCACCCGTCCGACCTCGCCGGCCGGCTGGTGAACGTCTTCCTCAAGTGCGAGGTCAGCCAGGACGGCATGGTGCGCGGCCGACGCAACGCGATGCTCGACGACTCCGACGTGCACTGGCACCGGCAGATCAAGGCCTGCGTGGGCGGCGTCACCGCCGCGGTGACCGGCGACCCGGCGGTCTTCGTCTCGGTCTCGGCGGCGCACCAGGGCCCGGACGGCGGCGGCCCGGTGGCGGCGATCGTCGACGCGGGCTGACGCGCGCGGGCCGCCCCGCACGCCCGTGCGGGGCGGCCACAGCCGGCCTCGGTAGGCTCTGGTCGCGATGAAGACCTTCGACGAGCTGTTCGCCGAACTCACCCGACGGCAGGCCGAACGGCCGACCGGCTCGGCCACCGTCGCGGCCCTGGACGACGGCATCCATGCCCAGGGCAAGAAGGTGGTCGAGGAGGCGGCCGAGGCCTGGATGGCCGCCGAGCACGAGACGGCCGAGCGCACCGCCGAGGAGATCAGCCAGCTGCTGTACCGGATCCAGGTGCTGATGCTGGGCAAGGGCCTCACCCTGAACGACGTCTACACCTATCTGTGAGCCGACGTGACTGAGCTGCTGCGGATCGCCGTGCCCAACAAGGGCTCCCTGTCCGAGCCTGCCGCCTCGATGCTGCGGGAGGCCGGGTACCGGCAGCGCAGCGACAGCCGGGAGCTGGTCCTGCAGGACCCGGACAACGGCGCCGAGTTCTTCTTCCTCCGCCCGCGTGACATCGCGATCTACGTCGGCTCGGGCCGGCTGGACGTGGGCATCACCGGCGAGGATCTGCTGCTGGACTCCGGCGCCAAGGCCGAGGTGATCCTGCCGCTGGGCTTCGCCGGTTCCACCTTCCGGTTCGCGGCCGCCGGCGGCTCCCGGATGACCGTCGAGGGCCTCGCCGGCTGCCGCATCGCCACCGCCTACCCGGGCCTGCTGCGGCACTACCTCGCCGGACGGGGCATCGAAGCCGAGGTCATCACGCTGGACGGCGCGGTGGAGACGGCGGTCCGGTTGGATGTCGCCGACGCGATCGCCGACGTCGTCGAGACCGGGACGACGCTGCGCGCCGCCGGGCTGGAGATCTTCGGCGAGCCGCTGTTCCAGTCCCAGGCGGCGCTGATCCGTCGCCGGGGCGCGCCGACGTCGCCGGCCGTCGAGCAGCTGCTGCGCCGGCTGCAGGGCGTCATGATCGCCCGCCAGTACGTGCTGATGGACTATGACATCGCCGACGAGCTGGTCGAGAAGGCGGTCGCGGTGACACCCGGCTTCGAGTCGCCGACGGTGTCGCCGCTGCGCACCCCGGGGTGGTCGGCCGTGCGGTCGATGGTGCCGCGCAAGGAGACGAACCGGATCATGGACGAGCTCTGGCAGATCGGTGCCAGGGCGATCCTGGTCACCGACATCCACGCGTGCCGGCTGTGACCGCCCCGGTGCTGGCCCGGCCGGTCAAGGCGGCCCGGATCGCCACGGTCGTGTCGGCGATCGTGCTGGTGGCGTTCGTGATCTGCGCGGTGGTGCTGCCGCACACCACCAGCGTGCAGGTCGACGTGGCCGACCAGGTCGGCATCGGGGGCACCGGCCTGATCGTCGCGGTGGGCATCCTGGCCCTGACCCGGCCGCGGCTGCGGGCGGACGGCACGGGCATCGACACCCGCGGCTTCTTCGGCGGCTACCGGCACGTCGACTGGGATCTGGTCACCGCGGTCGAGTTCCCGAGCAAGGCGCGGTTCGCCCGGCTGGTGCTGCCCGGTGACGAACTCGTCGTGCTGTACGCCGTCCAGCGCGGTGACACCGAGCGCAGCGTCGCGGTCATGCAGGGCCTGCGGGGCCTGTTCACCGCCAGCCGGCCGGCCTGAGGGCAGCCGGCCGGGCACTGGCACACAGCGGCGTTGCCTGGACAGCGGCGTCGCTGGACAGGGCGCCGGTAGACAGGGCGCTGGTAGACAGGGGCGATGACCGATACGGGCCGGCTGGCCGACTGCGCCGGCTTCCGGCCGTTCTGGACCGCGGCCACGGTCTCGTCCTTCGGCACCTACGTGACGACCCTTGCCATCCAGGTGCTCGTCGTGCTCACGCTGCACGGCGGCGCGGCCGAGGTCGGCCTGGTCAGCGCGGCGCGGTGGCTGCCGTATCTGCTGTTCGGCGTGCTGGCCGGCGTGTTCGTCGACCGGGTACGGCGGCGCCCGGTCCTGGTGACCACGGACCTGGTGCGCTGCCTCCTGCTCGTGGCTGTCCCGGCGCTCGCGGTCTCGCACCGTCTCACGCTCGCCACGCTGATGGCGTTCATGGCCGCCTTCGGGACCATGTCGCTGGCCAACGACGCCGCATCGCAGTCGTTCCTGCCCCGCCTCGTGCCGCCGAGGCTCCTCACCCGGGCCAACGCCAGGCTCGACCAGAGCGACGCCGTCGCGCAGACCTCCGGCCCGGCGCTGGCCGGTGGCCTGGTCTCGCTGCTCACCGCGCCGTGGGCGGTCCTCATCGACGCGGCGAGCTACCTCGCGTCCGGCCTGCTGCTGTTGCGGGTCCGGGCCGTCGAACCGCCGTCCCGGCAGCTGTCACTGCGCGGCGTTCGCGGCGAGGCGGCGGAGGGTTTGCGGTGGCTCTATCGGCACCGGACCCTGGCGCCGTACGTGCTGAGCACCCACGGCTGGTTCCTGGTCAACGCGATTGCCGGCGCGGCCCTGCCGCTGTTCGCGCTCCGGACGCTCGGCCTGAGCCCGTTCGGGCTGGGCCTGGCACTCGCGGCGGCCGGCGGCGGTGGCCTGCTCGGCGCGCTGAACGCCGCGGTTCTCGGCGCGCGGTTCGGCGCCGGGTGCATCGTCGTCGCGAGCATCGCCGGCAACGGCGCGGCCTGGGCGATCATCGCCTCGGGCTGGCACGGCCCGGCCGGCTGGATGGTCTTCGGCACCGGTGAGTTCCTGCTCGGGCTCACCATGGGCACGGCCAACGCGAACGAGATGGGCTACCTGCAGTCGGTCACCCCGGACCACCTGCAGGGCCGGTCGAACGCCACCAGGCGATCGATCAACCGCGCGATGATCGTCATCGGAGCTCCGCTGGGCGGGGTGCTCGCGGACACCGTCGGCTACCGCCCGGTGCTCTGTGCCGCCGCGGCCGGTTTCGCCCTGGTCGCGGTGGCCCTGGCGGTCAGCCCGTACCGGCACGCCCGGCTCGACGAACCGGTGCGGGTGGCCGCCTAGGTCGGCGGTCAGCTGTGGGTGAAGCTGCCGTACGTGGCGTCCGGGTCCCAGATGCTCTGGATCCGCACGCCGTTGGCCGGGTCCACCGCCGCGTAGGTGACGCCGGGGGAGACGTAGATGCCGACGTGGTACACCGCGCCCTGATCGTCGTGGTAGAAGACCAGGTCGCCCGGCACCGCCCGGCCCGGGGCGATCATCCTGGCCGCGGCGAACTGGTCCTGCGCCACCCGCGGGGTGCTCAGGCCGGCACCGCGGTAGGTGTACTGGACGAGGCCCGAGCAGTCGAAGCCGACCTTCGGATCCGCGCCACCCCAGACGTAGCGCGAGCCGAGGTACTTCTTGGCCGCGGCCGCGATCTTGGCGTTCACCGCCGGGGTCGGCGGGGTGGGTCCGGTCGGCATCGAGACGGCCGGGGTCGACACTCCGGCGCAGCCGAGCGACTGGTTGGCCCCGATGCCGATGTTCATCGCCCACAGGCAGACGATGTGCGACCCGGCGCCGACCGCCAGGTTGAAGGCGTAGCCGGCGTTCGGGCCGGCGGCCTGGTTGCCACTGAGGTCCGGCCGGGCGACGTTGGCCCGCACCGGCGTGTGCGCCACCCCGTCGACGTAGGCGACGACGACCAGTGGGTAGTTCTTGTTGTCGGGATCCGTGGCCCAGCCGCGCACCCGCATGCTGGTCGCGGTCAGCGCCCCCGAGGCCTCCAGCGCGCCGTGCGGGGAGTGTGCCGCGATCTGGGCCGGGGTCAGCGGCGGCGGCCCGACCTGCACCGTCGCACAGCCGATCTGTGCGGGTGCGCCCGGCCCGAGGTTGGCGCCGATCACGCACAGGGTGTGCTGGCCGTTCGCCGCGCTCGTGCCGAACCGGAACCCGGCGTTCGGGCCGCTGTGCTTGGCCGCGGCGACATCCGGCCGGGCCACGGCCGCCAGCCCGGTCAGCGGGGTGACCCGGCCGTCCAGGGTGGCGCTGATCCGCAGCGGCTGGCTGAGCGCGTCGGGGTCGATCGCCCAGCCGCTCACCGAGACGGTGCTGTCCTGGCTGGTGACCGAATCGAGGTAGCCGGCCGGGTTGTGCGCGGCGGCGTACGCGGCGGGCAGGCCGGCCACCGTGACCGACCGGCAACCCAGCCACGGCGAACTCCCCGCACCGATGTTGCGGGCGGCCGCGCAGACCTGGTGGCTGCCGGCGGTGACCTGCACGCTCGCGCTGAAGCCGGCATTCGGGCCGGCGCCGGTCGCGGCGCTGACGTCCGGACGGGGCTGGGCCGTGACGGTGTACGCGGCCGGGGCGCCGTCCACGGTCAGCAGCACGGTCACCGGCTGGCTGAACGCGTCCGGGTCGGCGGCCCAGCCGGTCACCGAGACGGTCGACTGGCCGCCGTCCACCGCGCTGTCCAGGAAGCCCAGCGGGTCGTGCGCGGTGGCCGCGCCCGCGCTGCCGGCCACCCCGACGCCGAAGCTCAGCAGCAGCGCCGCGAGCGGCAGCAACGCCAGCCGGCGGCCCGGCAGCAGGCGCCGGTAGAACGGAACGGACGGAGCGGCATGCCGTGGCCGCACACGGTGAGTCACAAGCAGAGTCCTCTGGTTTGTGGCGACACGTCCCCGCCGAGTGCGCCGATCGTAAGGGATCATCGGCGTGTCGCGACAGGGGTTGAGGACTTCGGTGGTTCAATCCCGGACCGCGGTCGTCACCCACGGTGACGGGCAGTCGGTCAGCCGAGACCGCGTTCGCCCGGTCCCTGGCCGGGCTCGTCGGGGTACGGCGAGGCCTCCCGGAACGCCGCCTGCAGCGAGCGGAGGCCGTCGCGCAGCGGGGTGCGGTGCACGCCCAGGTCCGCCTGGGCCGCGCTGAGCAGGCCGGCCAGCGCCTCGATCAGCCGCCGGGCCTCGTCCAGGTCGAGGTACCGCGCGCCGTCCTCGGCCAGCCCGAGCTTCTCGGCGGCGGCCGACATCAGCATCACGCAGGCCCGGGTGATCACCTCGACCGCGGGGATCACCGCCAGCTCCCGTACCGCCGGGTCGTCGCCGCCAGGCATCGGGGCTCCCGGATTCTGGGGGCTCGGCGGGTTTGGGGATGGCTGCGTCACACTGATACCCTGTCACACGCGACCCGCCCGCGACGCATCAGCCGGGGGAGACCGAGTTCGACTCGGACCGCCGCAGCGACGCGGGTGAGCAAGCGGAAGCCCCGTGTTTCCCACCCGAGCCGCCGTGGCACCAGCAGGCAGCCGGGTTCTGGTCCACACCGCCGTCCCGGCGGTGGTTCGGCGTGATGGCCGGCCTGCGTGCCGGATCGTCCGCCGGACAGGATCGGGGAATCATCCGGCCTCTTCTGCGTGGGTTGCACCGTTGGAAGCAACCTAGGAGGCCCCATCAGCTCTGAACCCCGGATCAACGACCGGATCCGCGTCCCTGAGGTCCGACTCGTCGGCCCCGAAGGTGAGCAGGTCGGCATCGTTCCGATCGGCAAGGCACTCGAACTGGCCGCGGAATCCGATCTCGACCTGGTCGAGGTGGCGCCGATGGCCCGCCCGCCGGTCTGCAAGCTCATGGACTACGGCAAGTTCAAGTACGAGAGCGCGCAGAAGGCTCGCGAGGCCAAGCGCAACCAGGCGCTGACCGTGATCAAGGAGATGAAGCTCCGCCCGAAGATCGATCCGCACGATTACGAGACCAAGAAGGGTCACGTCGAGCGGTTCCTGAAGCAGGGCGACAAGGTCAAGATCACGATCATGTTCCGTGGTCGCGAGCAGTCCCGGCCGGAACTCGGCTTCCGGCTGCTGCAGCGGCTCGCCGAGGACATCACCGAACTTGGCTTCGTGGAGTCGTCGCCCAAGCAGGACGGCCGCAACATGGTCATGGTCGTTGCCCCACACCGCTCAGCCAAGGCCGCCCGGCCGGTGAAGGCGGCACCCGAACCGGTCACCCAGGCCTGATCCCGCGGCAGGCGATGCGGCCGGTTGCACGACCGGCCGCATCGACCGATGCCCGCATACCAACCGACAGAGGAAACATGCCCAAGAACAAGACCCACTCCGGGATGAAGAAGCGCGTCAAGGTGACCGGCAGCGGCAAGCTGCTCACCGAGCGGGCCGGCAAGCGCCACCTGCTGGAGCGCAAGTCCTCCACCATCACCCGCCGGCTCACCGGCACCGAGCAGCTTTCGGCCGCCGACGCCCCCCGCGTCAAGCGGATGCTCGGTCGCTGACCGACCGGACCGCACTCCCCGAACGCGGTAGGCACCGCGCTCCCCGAACGCAGTAGGCACCGCGCCGCACCTGGACCCAGGTCGACGGCCGGCTGAGAGAAAGCAAGGACACCAACGTGGCACGCGTCAAGCGGGCGGTCAACGCCCAGAAGAAGCGCCGGACCGCCCTCGAATCCGCTTCGGGTTACCGGGGCCAGCGCTCCCGGCTGTACCGCAAGGCCAAGGAGCAGCTGCTCCACTCCGCGACGTACTCCTACCGCGACCGCAAGGCGCGCAAGGGTGACTTCCGGCAGCTGTGGATCACCCGCATCAACGCGGCGGCCCGCGCCAACGACATGACCTACAACCGGTTCATCCAGGGCCTGCGGCTGGCCGGCGTCCAGACCGACCGCAAGGTGCTCGCCGACCTCGCGGTGACCGACGCGCCGGCCTTCGCCGCGCTGGTGGCCGTGGCCAAGCAGGCTGTGGAGGCCGAGGGCATCGGCGGCGCCGCGGCCCAGACGCCGGCTGCCTGATCCCGGCAGCGCGGTAACCCGGCACCGGTTCGACCGTTGCTCAGCTCGTCCAACGCCCGGCTCGCGGCGGCTCGGCGGCTCACCAGCCGCAAGGAGCGCCGCGAGGCCGGGCGTTTTCTTGCCGAAGGGGCCCAGTCGGTGCGCGAGGCACTGGCCGCCGACGCGGTGCTGGAGCTCTTCGCGACCGCCGAGGCGTTCGAGCGGCACCCGGAACTGGCCGACGGCGCGGCCGAGATCTCACCGAAGGACGCCGTCGCGCTCTCGGAGACGGTCACCCCCCAGGGCCTGGTCGCGGTCTGCCGGCTCAGCCAGCCGTCCCTGGCCGAGGTACTGGCGCGCGGTCCCCGGCTGCTGGTCTCGCTGGTGGAGCCGAACGAGCCGGGCAATCTGGGCACCGTCATCCGCACCGCGGACGCGGCCGGCGCCGATGCGGTCGTCCTCGACGGCGGCGTCGACCCGTACAACGGAAAGGTGGTCCGGGCGACCGCGGGCAGCCTGTTCCACCTGCCGGTGCTGAGCGCCCCCGTCGGTGAGCTGCTGGCCGCCGACGGCCTGGCCACGCTGGCGACCACCGGTGGCGGCACTGCCGGCCTCGACGAGCTGATCGCCGACGGGACGCTCACCGGCCCCACCGCCTGGCTGTTCGGCAACGAGGCGCGGGGCCTGCCCGAGGACGTGCTCCGGCGGGCCGGCCGCACCGTCCGGGTGCCGATCTACGGCCGGGCCGAGAGCCTGAATCTTGCCGCGACCGCCGCAGTCTGCCTGTACGGCTCGGCGCTGGCCCAGAACGCCCGCACCGATCGGCGAACCGCATAGCGCGCTCTCCTAGACTCACAGGTGCCTGGCGCCGCACCGTGCCGGGCCGAGTCGTACCGACCGATCAGAGCGACGAAAGGCCCGCATGTCTGGCGCCAATACCTCCTACGACCCGAAGCAGGTCGCCGCGCTCTCCCCGGAGGCGCTGCAGGCAGGTGTCGAGGCGGCCGTCCGGGCCTTCACCGCCGCCGGCGACCTGGACGCGTTGCGGGCCGCGCACACCGCGCACCTCGGCGACCGGTCGCCGCTGGCACTGGCCAACCGCGAGATCGGTGCGCTGCCGCCGGCTGCCAAGGCCGATGCGGGCAAGCGCATCAACGCCGCCCGGACCGAGGCCCGCCAGGCCCATGCGGCCCGGCTCGCCGAGCTGGAGGCCGCCCGCGATGCGCGGGTGCTGGTCGAGGAGTCGGTCGACGTCACGCTGCCCTGGGACCGCCGGCTGACCGGAGCCCGGCACCCGCTGACCACCACCATGGAGCTGGTCGGCGACGTCTTCACCGCGATGGGCTGGGAGGTCGCCGAGGGCCCCGAGGTCGAGGCGGAGTGGTTCAACTTCGATGCGCTCAACATCGGCGCCGACCACCCGACCCGCACCCTGATGGACACCTTCTTCGTCCGGGGCGCCGACGGCTCGTCCGACAGCGGCCTGGTCATGCGCACCCACACCTCGCCGGTGCAGGCCCGGGTGATGCTGACCCGCACCCCGCCGATCTACGTGGTCTGCCCGGGCCGGGTGTTCCGCACCGACGAGCTGGACGCGACCCACTCGCCGGTCTTCCACCAGTTGGAGGGCCTGGTGGTCGACAAGGGCATCACGATGGCGCACCTCAAGGGCACCCTCGACCACATGGCGCAGGCGTTCTTCGGGCCGGGCATCGTCACCCGGCTGCGCCCGTCCTACTTCCCCTTCACCGAGCCGAGTGCCGAGCCGGACCTGCTCTGCTTCGTCTGCCGCGGCGAGTCGGTCGGCAATCCGGACCGGCCGTGCCGCACCTGCGACAGCGAGGGCTGGATCGAGTGGGGTGGCTGCGGCATGGTCAACCCGCGGGTGCTGCGGGCCTGCGGCATCGATCCGGACGTCTACTCCGGCTTCGCCTTCGGGATGGGGATCGAACGCACCATGATGTTCCGCAACAACGCCGCCGACATGCGCGACATCGTCGAGGGCGACGTGCGGTTCACCCAGGCCTTCGGAACGGAGGCCTGACATGCGCGCACCGGTTTCCTGGATCGCCGAGCACGTCGCGCTGCCGGCCGGACTGTCCGCGCGCGAGCTGGGCGAGGCGCTCATCCGGGTCGGGCTGGAGGTGGAACGGGTCGAGTCGCCCGCCGACGCCGTCACCGGTCCGCTGGTGATCGGCCGGGTGCTGGCCGTGGAGGAGCTCACCGGGTTCAAGAAGCCGATCCGGTTCTGCCAGGTGGACGTCGGCGAGGACGCCCCGCGCGGCATCGTGTGCGGCGCCCGCAACTTCGCCGAGGGCGACCTGGTCGTGGCCGCGCTGCCCGGCGCGGTGCTGCCGGGCCCGTTCCCGATCTCGGCCCGCACGACCTACGGTCGGGTCTCCGACGGCATGATCTGCTCGGTCCGCGAACTCGGCCTGGGCGAGGACCACGACGGCATCCTGGTGCTGCCGGCCGGTGCCGCCGAGCCGGGCGCGGACGCGCTGGCCGCGCTCGGCATGCGCGACGCGGTGCTCGATATCGCCATCACCCCGGACCGGGCGTACTGCCTATCGGTGCGCGGCCTGGCCCGCGAGGCCGCGGTGGCGCTGCAGGTGCCGTTCACCGACGTCACGGTGCCCACTCCGGAGCCGGACGGCGACGGCTATCCGGTCCGGGTGGTGGACCCGGCAGGCTGCCCGCGGTTCTCGGTGCGCGCGGTGACCGGCCTCGATCCGGCCACGCCCACTCCGGCATTCATCGCCGACCGGCTGCGGGCCTGCGGCATGCGGCCCATCTCGCTCGCGGTCGACGTGACCAACTACGTGATGCTCGAGACCGGCCAGCCGCTGCACGGTTACGACCGGGCGCTGCTGCAGGGCGGCCTGCAGGTCCGCGCGGCCGAACCGGGGGAGAAGCTCACCACCCTGGACGGCGTCGTTCGCGCCCTCGACCCGGACGACCTGGTGATCGCCGACGACCGCGGCGCGATCGGGCTGGCCGGCGTGATGGGCGGCGCGTCCACCGAGATCTCCGGCACCACCGCCGAGGTGCTGCTGGAGGCCGCCTACTTCGACCCGGCCCGGATCAGCCGCGCGGTGCGCCGGCACAAGCTGCCGTCCGAGGCGGCCAAACGCTTCGAGCGCGGCGTCGACCCGCAGATCGCGGCATCCGCACTGCAGCGCTGCCTCGACCTGCTGGTCGAGCACGGCGGTGCCACGCCGGTCGACGGGGTCACCAGCGTCGGGGACGGCCCCGCGCCGGTCGAGATCACCCTCGCCGCGAGCCGGCCGTCGGCGCTGGCCGGCATGCCGATCAGCGCCGACGCGGTCCGCTACCGGCTGGAGCAGGTCGGCTGCACGGTGCAGCCCAACCTGGTCGAGCCGGAGGCGGTGCTCGCGGCCGACTACGAACCGGCGGAATTCACCGTCCGGCCGCCGTCCTGGCGCCCCGACCTGACCGACCCGGCCGACCTGATCGAGGAGGTCGTCCGGCTGGAGGGCTACGACCGGGTGCCCTCGGTCCGGGTCGCTGCGCCGGCCGGGCGCGGCTGGACGGCCGGGCAGCGGTTCCGCCGCCAAGTCTCGCAAGCGCTGGCCTACGCCGGCTTCACCGAGGTGATCAGCTACCCGTTCGTGGCGCCCGAGGTGCACGACGCCTTCGGCCTGGCCGCGGACGACCCGCGACGGCAGGCGCTGCGCCTGGCCAACCCGATCTCGGACGCCGAGCCGGAGCTGCGTACCTCGCTGCTGCCCGGGCTGCTGGCCAATCTGGTCCGCAACGTCGGCCGGGGCAGCCGCGACCTGGCCGTCTTCGAGCTGGGCCTGGTCTACCTCCCGGCGCCCTCGACCACGCGCGCCCCGCGACCGGACGTGTCCCGGCGCCCGGACGACGCCGAGCTGGCGGCGATCATGGCCACCGTCCCGCACCAGCCGCGGCACCTGGCCGTGGTGCTGGCCGGCGACCTGGAGCTGCCGGGCTGGTGGGGCGCCGGCCGGGCCGGCGGCTGGGCGGACGCGATCGAATCCGCCCGGCTGGTCGTGCGCGCGGCAAGGCGCGATCTCGACGTGCGCAAGGCCGAGGTCGCGCCGTGGCACCCGGGCAGGTGTGCCGAGCTGCTGCTCGACGGCCAGGTGATCGGCACCGCCGGCGAGTTGCATCCGCGGGTCGTCAGCGCCGCAGGGCTGCCGGCCCGTACCTGCGCGATGGAACTCGACCTCGATGCCGTCCCGCTGCCGGAGCCCGCGCAGGCCCCGGCGCTGGCCAACCAGTCACCGGTGCTGCTCGACCTGGCGCTGGTGGTGGCCGAGGAGACGCCGGCCGCCGCGGTGCAGGCCGCGGTGACCGAGGGCGCCGGCCCGCTGCTGGAGTCGGTGCGCCTGTTCGACGTCTATGCCGACCCGGCGCGCCTCGGTGCCGGGGTCAAGTCGCTGGCGTTCTCGCTGCGGTTCCGGGCGGCCGAGCGCACTCTCACCGTCGAGGAGGCCACCGCGGCACGCGATGCGGCGGTGACCCTCGCCGCTGAGCGGGTGGGGGCACGGCTGCGCGGCTGACCATCACCCGGCCGGGTGAGCTGATGCACCCGCAGCGCCGGGCTATGCATGAACTTGCATGATGATGCATAATCAATCGCATGGGAGTTACGGTCGCCGTCGCCGGCGCCAGCGGGTACGCCGGGGGTGAGCTGCTCCGGCTGCTCGCCGGTCATCCGGGCCTCGACGTGGTCGCCGCGACCGCGCACGGCAACGCCGGGCAGCCGCTGGCCGAGCTGCACCCGCAGCTGGTCTCCTACGGCGAGCTGGTGCTCACCGACACCTCGGCCACGACCCTGGGCGAGGCGGACCTGGTCTTCCTGGCCCTGCCCCACGGCGCCTCGGCGGCGCTGGCAGCCCAGCTGCCCGAACGGGTGCGCGTGGTGGACCTCGGCGCGGACTTCCGCCTTCGGGACGCCGCGGCCTGGCAGCGCTACTACGGCCTGCCGCACGCGGGCACCTGGACCTACGGCCAGCCCGAGCTGCCCGGCCAGCGGGCCCGGATCGCGGGGAGCACCAGGGTCGCCAACACCGGCTGCTACGCGGTGGCGATCAGCACGGCGCTGGCCCCGCTGATCGCGGCCGGCACTGTCTCGCCGGACGACGTCGTGGCGGTGGCGGCCTCCGGCACCTCGGGCGCGGGCCGGGCCGCCAAACCGCACCTGCTGGGCAGCGAGGTGATGTCGGACCTCTCGCCCTACAAGGTCGGCAGCCACCAGCACGTGCCGGAGATCCTGCAGGCGACCGGTGCCCGGACGCTGTCGCTGACCCCGATGCTGGCCCCCATGCCGCGCGGCATCCTGGCCAGTGTCACCGCCGTCCCGGCCCGGCCCGGCCTGACCGCCGACGCCGTGCGGGCCGTGCTCGCCGAGGCGTACGCCGGCGAGCCGTTCGTGCACGTCCTGCCCGCCGGCCGGCAGCCGCACACCGCGGCCACCTTCGGGTCGAACTCGGTGCACCTGCAGGCCGCGATCGACGAGAGCTCGGGGCGGGTGATCGTGGTCAGCGCCATCGACAACCTCGGCAAGGGCGCCGCCGGCCAGGCCGTGCAGAACGCCAACCTGATGCTGGGCCTGCCCGAGACCGCGGGCCTGGCCGTCGACGGGGTCGCCCCGTGACCACGAGCCCGTCCCGCGCCGAGCTGCTCAGCACCGCCGGGGCGAAGGCGGCCACCCTGATCGACGCGCTCCCGTGGCTCGCCCGGTTCCACGGCAAGGTGGTGGTCGTCAAGTACGGCGGCAACGCGATGATCTCCGACGACCTGCGCCGGGCCTTCGCCGAGGACGTGGTGTTCCTGCGCTACGCCGGGCTGCGCCCGGTGATCGTGCACGGCGGCGGACCGCAGATCACCGAGCACCTGAACCGGCTCGGCATCGAGAGCGAGTTCCGCGCCGGCCTGCGGGTCACCACGCCCGAGGCCATGCAGGTGGTCCGGATGGTGCTGGTGGGCCAGGTCAACGGCGACGTGGTGAACCTGATCAACGACCACGGCCCGTTCGCGGTGGGGCTGTCCGGCGAGGACGGTGGGCTCTTCACCGCCGAACGGCGGCCCGCCCTGGTGGACGGCGAGCCGGTCGACATCGGCCAGGTGGGCGACGTGGTCCAGGTCGACCCGAGCGCGGTGACCGCGCTGCTGCAGGCCGGCCGGATCCCGGTGGTGGCGACCGTGGCGCGCGGGCGGGACGGGCTGTCCTACAACGTCAACGCCGACACCGCGGCGGCCGCGCTGGCCGCGTCGCTGGGCGCGGAGAAGCTCGTGGTGCTCACCGACGTGCCCGGCCTCTATGCGAACTGGCCCAGCACCGACGACGTGATCAACGAGCTGACCGCGGCCGAGCTGGCCGGGTTGCTGCCCTCGCTCTCGTCCGGCATGGCGCCGAAGATGGAGGCCTGCCTGCGGGCGGTCCAGGCGGGCGTGCCCCGGGCCACCGTGCTCGACGGCCGGGTGCTGCACGCGCTGCTGCTCGAGATCTTCACCAGCGAGGGATTCGGCACCATGATCCGGCCCGACGACCAGGTCCCGCCGCCGGCCGGGCCGCCGCCGGTCAACCGGGGCGCCCACGACCCGATCACCCAGAACGGAGCATCCGCATGACGTTCGACCCGCTGGCGACGAGCAACGAGGTCCTGCGCAAGCGCTGGTCGGCCGCCATGATGGACAACTACGGCACGCCACCGATCGCCCTCGCCAGCGGCCGGGGCGTCCGGGTGACCGACGTCGAGGGCAGCGAGTACCTCGACTTCATCGCCGGCATCGCGGTGTCCTCGCTCGGCCACGCCCACCCCGCGCTGGTGCGCGCCGTGACCGAGCAGCTCGGCCGGGTGGTCCACACCTCGAACCTGTTCGTCCACGAGCCGGGCGTCGCGCTGGCCGAGCGGCTGGTGGGCCTGCTCGGCGACCCCACCGCCCGGGTGTACTTCTGCAACGACGGTGCCGAGGCCAACGAGTGCGCCCTGAAGATCAGCCGGCTGCACGGCAACCCCACCGGGCGCACCAAGGTGGTCGCCACGGTCAACGGCTTCCACGGCCGGACGCTGGGCGCCCTGTCGATCACCGGCAACCCGGCCAAGCGGGAGCCGTTCCAGCCGCTGCCCGGCCCGGTCGAGTTCGTCGAGTACGGCGACCTGGCCGCGCTCACCGCCGCGGTGGACGACCGGACGGCGGCGCTGTTCCTCGAACCGACCCAGGGTGAGGGCGGCATCGTGCCGGCGCCCGACGGCTACCTGGCCGCGGCCCGGCAGCTGTGCACCGAGGCCGGCGCGCTGCTGGTGCTGGACGAGGTGCAGAGTGGGATCGGCCGCACCGGCAGCTGGTTCGCCGGCCAGGCCGCCGGGGTGCGGCCGGACCTGCTCAGCCTCGCCAAGGGCCTCGGCGGTGGCCTGCCGATCGGCGCCTGCATCGGCTTCGGCCCGGCTGCCGGGCTGCTCACCCCGGGCAGCCACGGCAGCACGTTCGGCGGCAACCCGCTGTCCTGCGCGGCCGCGCTGGCGGTCCTCGACACCATCGAGGCGGACGACCTGCTCGGCAACGTCGTGACAACCGGAGCGGAACTCGCCGCCGCGCTGCGGGCGATCGACAGCCCGCTGGTCACGCAGGTGCGCGGCAGCGGGCTGTGGTGGGGTCTCCAGCTGATCGGGCCGCTCGCCGGCCAGGTCGAGGCGGCCGCCCGGGACCGGGGGCTGCTGGTGAACGCGGTCCGGCCCGACGTCGTCCGGCTCGCGCCACCGCTGATCGCCACCCAGGCCGACGTGGCCGAGGCGGTCGGCATCCTCGCCGAGGCGCTCGCGACCGTGGCCGCGGCGCACCGGCAGGAGGGCAGCTGATGCCCCGGCACTTCCGTCGCGACGACGACCTCGACCCGGCCGAGCAGCTCCAGGTGCTCGACCTGGCCGAGGAGTTGAAGGCCGACCGGTTCGGGCGCCAGCCGCTGCACGGGCCGCGGACGGTCGCGGTGATCTTCGACAAGCCGTCCACCCGCACCCGGGTCTCGTTCAGCGTCGGGATCGCCGAGCTGGGCGGGCATCCGCTGATCATCGACGGCAGCACCAGCCAGTTGGGCCGGGGCGAGCCGGTGGCCGACACCGCCCGGGTGCTGTCCCGCCAGGTCAGCGCGGTCGTCTGGCGCACGTTCGCGCAGTCCGACCTCGAGCAGCTCGCCGCGGCCAGCTCGGTGCCGGTGGTGAACGCGCTGACCGACGACTACCACCCGTGCCAGGTGCTCGCCGACCTGCAGACCATCCGGCAGCACAAGGGGCGGCTGGCCGGCCTCCGGCTGACCTACCTCGGCGACGCGGCCAACAACATGGCGCGCTCCTACCTGCTCGGCGGCGCGCTGGCCGGCCTGCACGTGACGGTTGCCGGCCCGGACGGGTTGCTGCCGGCCCCGGACGTGGTCGACCGGGCCCGGCGGCTGGCCGCCGGGACGGGCGGCTCGGTCACCGTGACCAGCAACCCGGACCAGGCCCTCGACGGCGCCGACGTGCTCGCCACCGACACCTGGGTGTCGATGGGCGACGAGGGCGAGGCCAGCGACGAGCGGTCGGCGTCGCTGGCGCCCTACTCGATCACCGAGCGAGCGCTGGCCGCCGCGGCGCCGGACGCGGTCGTGCTGCACTGCCTGCCCGCCTACCGGGGCAAGGAGATCGCGGCCGAGGTGATCGACGGTCCGCAGAGCGTGGTCTGGGACGAGGCCGAGAACCGGCTGCACGCGCAGAAGGCGCTGCTCACCTGGCTGCTGGAGCACGGCTGATGGCCAGGCCGGACGCGACGCTGCCCGGAGAGCTGGGCAGCCGCACCGCGCGGCAGGCCCGGATCGTCGCGCTGCTCGCCGAGCACGCGGTGTCCTCCCAGGGCGAGCTCGCCGAGCTGCTGGCCGAGGCCGGCATCCGGGTCACCCAGGCCACCCTGAGCCGCGACCTGGACGAGCTCGGCGCGGTGAAGCTGCGCAGCCCGGACGGCGGCCAGCCGACGTACGTGGTGCCGCCGGACGGCGCCCCGCTGGCACCCCGCCGGGCGGACGACGCCCCGCCGCAGCGGCTGGCCCGGTTGCTGGCCGAGCTCCTGGTATCGGCCGAGGCCAGTGGCAACCTGGTCGTCCTGCGGACCCCGCCGGGCGCCTCCAACTTCCTGGCCAGCGCGCTGGACCGGGCCGGCCTGGGCGAGGTGCTCGGCACCATCGCCGGCGACGACACCATCCTGGTGGTGGCCCGCAAGCCGGCCGGCGGCCCGGCACTGGCCGAGCAGTTGCTCCAGCTGTCCCGTTCGACCTGATCCCGCACCACCACACCCGGAAGGACCTTTGAAGACATGAGCAATCGGATCGTGCTCGCCTACTCCGGCGGCCTCGACACCTCGGTGGCCATCGGCTGGCTCGCCGAGGAGACCGGCGCCGAGATCGTCTGCGTGGCGGCCGACGTCGGGCAGGGTGGCGAGGACCTCGACGCCATCCGGCAGCGGGCACTGGACTGCGGCGCTGTCGAGTCGGTGGTGCTGGATCTGAAGCAGGAGTTCGCCGACGAGTACTGCCTGCCGGCCCTGCGGGCCAACGCCCTTTACCTCGAGCGCTACCCGCTGGTCTCGGCGCTGTCCCGGCCGGTCATCGCCAAGCACCTGGCCACCGCCGCGCTGCACCACGGGGCCGACACGGTCGCGCACGGCTGCACCGGCAAGGGCAACGACCAGGTGCGGTTCGAGGTCGGCATCGGTGCCATCGCCCCGGACCTGAAGGTGCTCGCGCCGGTCCGCGACAGCGGCATGACCCGGGACAAGGCGATCCAGTTCGCTTTAGCCAAGGGCCTGCCGATCGACCAGTCCAAGCGCTCGCCGTACTCGGTCGACCAGAACCTGTGGGGACGCGCCGTCGAGACCGGGTTCCTCGAAGACCCCTGGAACGCGCCGATCGAGGACGTCTACTCCTACACCGCCGACCCGAGCGTGTCCCGCGACCCGGACGACGTGATCATCAGCTTCGACAACGGCGTGCCGGTGGCGATCGACGGCGAGTCGGTCACCATGCTGCAGGCCATCGAGCAGCTGAACGCCCGGGCCGGGGCGCAGGGGGTGGGCCGGCTGGACATGGTCGAGGACCGGCTGGTCGGCATCAAGAGCCGCGAGGTCTACGAGGCGCCGGGGGCGATCGCGCTGATCGTCGCGCACCAGGAGCTTGAGGACCTCACCGTCGAGCGGGACCTGCGCCGCTTCAAGTTCTCGGTCGAGCAGCGCTGGACCGAGCTGGTCTACGACGGGCTCTGGTTCTCCCCGCTGAAGCAGTCGCTGGATGCCTTCGTCGACTCTTCCCAGCGGCACGTCACCGGTGACATCCGGCTGCGGCTGCATGCCGGCCGGGCGGTCGCGACCGGCCGCCGTGGTGCGGGGTCGCTGTACGACTTCGACCTGGCGACCTACGACACCGGCGACACCTTCGACCAGACGCTGTCCAAGGGCTTCGTCCAGCTCTGGGGGCTGCCCAGCCGGATCGCCGCCCGGCGCGAGCAGAAGCTCGGACAGTGAGCCCGGACGAACCCGTAGCGCTGTGGGGCGGCCGGTTCAGCGGTGAACCGGCCGACGCGCTGGCCGCGCTGTCCCTGTCCACCCACTTCGACTGGCGGCTGGCCGAGTACGACCTCGCCGGTTCCCGGGCACACGCCCGGGTGCTGCACCGGGCCGGCCTGCTCTCCGACGAGGAGCTGGCCGGCATGCTGGCCGCCCTGGACGAGTTGGCGGCCGACGTCCGGTCCGGCGCGTTCCGGCCGGAGCCCCGGGACGAGGACGTGCACACCGCCCTCGAACGCGGCCTGCTCGAACGGGCCGGGACGGAACTGGGCGGCCGGCTGCGCGCCGGGCGTTCCCGCAACGATCAGATCGCAACGCTCATCCGGATGTACCTGCGCGAGCAGGCGCGCCTGCTCTCCGGCCTGATCGGCCGCCTGGTGACGGCGCTGGCGGACCAGGCCGAGCGCCACCCCGGGGTGGCGATGCCCGGTCGCACCCACCTGCAGCACGCCCAGCCGGTGCTGCTGGCTCATCACCTGTTGGCGCACTGCTGGCCACTGGTGCGCGACCTGGAACGGCTGCGTGACTGGGACGTCCGGGCCGCGGTCAGCCCGTACGGCTCCGGCGCGCTGGCAGGCAGCTCGCTCGGCCTGGATCCGCGGGCGGTGGCGGCCGAACTGGGCTTTGCCGCGGCCTGCGAGAACTCCATCGACGCCACCGCCTCGCGTGACGTGGTGGCCGAGTTCTCCTTCGTCTGCAGCATGATCGCGGTCGATCTGTCCAGGCTGGCCGAGGAGATCATCCTGTGGGCGACGAAGGAATTCTCCTTCGTCACGATGGCCGACGCCTACTCCACCGGGTCGTCGATCATGCCGCAGAAGAAGAATCCCGATGTCGCCGAGCTGGCAAGGGGAAAGGCCGGCCGGCTTATCGGCGACCATGCCGGGCTGCTTGCCACCCTGAAGGGTTTGCCCCTCGCCTACAACCGTGATCTGCAGGAGGACAAGGAACCGGTCTTCGACGCCGTCGACAACCTGAGCCTGCTGTTGCCGGCCATGACCGGGCTGGTGGCGACCGTGACCTTTCACCCGGACCGGATGGAATCCCTTGCCCCACAAGGCTTCTCGCTTGCCACCGACATCGCCGAGTGGCTGGTCCGGCAGCGGGTGCCGTTCCGGGTCGCGCACGAGCTGGCCGGAGAGTGCGTGCGCGTCTGCGAACGCCGCGGCATCGAGTTGGACGGGCTGACCGATTCCGATTTCGCCGCCATCTCACCACACCTGACGCCCGACGTCCGGGCGGTGCTCTCGGTAGCCGGCTCCCTGGCCAGCCGCTCCGGTTACGGCGGCACCGCCCCGGCCAGGGTCGCGGAGCAGCTCGAACGGTTGCGTGGCAGGCTCGTCGAGGTAGGCGAATGGGTCGATCCAGCCGAGTGAATCTCGATCGCGATGCGCTGGCGGGCCCGGCCCTCGACGTGGCGCCGCTGCTGCTGGGCGCCGTCCTGGTCTCCGAGGTGGGCGGGGTCAGGGTGGCCTGCCGGGTCACCGAGGTGGAGGCGTACGAGGGCGCACAGGACCCGGCCTCGCATGCCTTCCGCGGTCCTACCCCGCGCAACGAGGTGATGTTCGGCGAGGCCGGCCACCTGTACTGCTACTTCGTCTACGGCATGCACTGGTGCGCCAACGTGACCGCGCAGCAGGCCGGCACGGCTGCCGCGGTGCTGTTGCGCGCCGCCGAGATCCTCGACGGGGAACCGGCGGCGCGCGCCCGGACGAGGACCGCCACGCCGCCCGGCAAGCTCGCCAGCGGGCCGGCCAGGCTGGCCAGGAGCCTGGGCCTGACCGGCAGCCACACGGGTCTGGATCTGCTGGCGGCGGGCTCTCCGGTCCGCATCGCCGAGCTGGCGCCGCCGGGGGAGTACCTGACCGGCCCGCGGGTCGGGGTGGCGGCTGCCGCGGAGCATCCGTGGCGGTTCTGGCTGCCGGACGCGCCCAGCGTGTCGGCGTACCGGCCGGGTGGCCGCAGGCGGGCGGGCCGAACGCGGCAGACTGGACAGCCGTGAACGACGTTTCCCCGAACCAGCCGGCCGTCCACCCGCTCCCGTCCTCCGTCCCTTCCGAGCTGCAGGACGAGTACCGGGTCCTCGCCGCCGGCGCGGCGCAGATCCTGCCGCGGGACGGCTTGGCCGAACGGCTGCTCGCCGCGCGCAAGGAGGGCCGACCACTTCGGGTCAAGCTCGGCATCGACCCGAGTGGGACCGAGCTGACCCTCGGTCACGCGGTGGTGTTGCGCAAGCTCCGGCAGTTCCAGGACTTCGGTCACACCGCGGTCCTGGTGGTGGGCGGTTTCACCGGGCAGGTCGGCGACCCGTCCGGCAAGACCTCGACGAGGTCGGCGCAGACCGCGGAACAGGTGGTCGCGAACGCGCGCGGGTATTTCGACCAGGTGATGCAGATCCTCCGTGCGGACCGCACCGAGGTGCGCAACAACGCGGACTGGCTGGCGGGCATGGATCTCGCCTCCTTGCTGAACTACACCCGCCAGCTGACGATCGCCCAGCTGCTCGAACGCGACGACTTCTCGCGCCGGTTCGCCAACCAGGTGCCGATCTCGCTGTCCGAATTCGTCTACCCGCTGCTGCAGGGCATCGACTCCGTCGAGATCCGTGCCGACATCGAGCTGGGAGGCACCGACCAGACCTTCAACAACCTGGTCGGACGCGTCCTGCAGCGCAGCCGCGGCCAGCAGCCGCAGGCCGTGCTGACCATGCCGCTGCTGGTGGGCTTGGACGGGGTCGAGAAGATGGGCAAGTCGCTCAACAACTACGTCGCCATCGCCGAACCGGCAGGCGAGCAGTTCGGCAAGTTGATGCGCATGCCGGACCCGGTGGTGGAGCTCTATGCCACGCTCTGCACGGCATTGCACCCCGACGAGGTCGCCGAGCTTGCTCGCCAGGTGGCCAACGGTGGCTCGTCCGCCAACGAGGCCAAGCGCCGGGTGGCACGCGAGATCGTCACGCTCTATCACGGGGCGGAGGCCGCGGCCGAGGCCGAGGCCAGGTTCAACGCCATCTTCCGTGACCGCCAGGTGCAGGCCGATGCGCCGGACTACCCGGCCGACCTCTCCAGCACGGTGCACCTGCCGGCGCTGCTCGTCGCGGCAGGCCTGGCGGGTAGTAGTTCCGAGGCGCGCAGGCTGATCGATGCGGGTGGCGTGAAGCTTGACGGCGTCGCGGTGGTGCCGAAGCGGTATGACATCGAAGGTCCGGAATTGACGAATCGGGTACTGGCTGTCGGCAAGCGGAAAGTGGTCCGAGTCACAAGCATGTAATTCTGAACGATCTCAAGCTCCAGGCCGCTGTAGCCCTTATGAATTGGGGGTTGCAGGCAGGTGAACCCCGGATTTGACGGTGGTTTGAGGGTGGGTTAGTGTTTGTTCTGCACGGCGAACGGAGCCCTGAGGGTGGGGGGCCGGTCGGGCGGAGCCCCGGTTGTGGGTGGCGGTCTGGTGGGGTTGGTTTTGACTCTGCGTGGTGGGCCGGGTAGTGTTGGTGGGGTTGCCCCGGAGCTGGCTGAGAGGCTGGTGATGGTGTGTGTCCGTTCTTTGAGAACTCAACAGTGTGCTGAAAGTTAGTGCCATTTATAGTTTGACCCCGTCCATGGGGCATGGTTTTCGGATTGTGTCTTGTGTGCGGATTTCTTTGATTGATACGAGTGTTACCAGCTCGGATTGGTCGGAT
>DATJNU010000018.1:0-39938 GCA_035507775.1 Jatrophihabitans sp. | reverse complement strand
TGCGAACCTCCCCAGGGCCGGAAGGCAGCAAGGATAAGGAAGCTCTGGCGGGTACGCGGGGGGTCCTTGCCTGTTCCGGGCCAGCGGTTCGGCGCCGGATTCCGATGTCGGCCGGGCGGGCTATGGTGTTCGGCGTGGCATTGGCGCTCTATCGCAAGTACCGGTCGGCGACGTTCGCCGAGGTGATCGGGCAGGAACACGTCACCGAACCGTTGATGCAGGCGCTCTCAGCCGGCCGGATCAACCACGCGTACCTGTTCTCCGGCCCGCGTGGCTGCGGCAAGACCTCCAGCGCCCGGATCCTGGCCCGCTCGCTGAACTGTGCCCAGGGCCCGACGCCGACCCCGTGCGGGGAGTGCGAGTCCTGCCGCGACCTGGCGCCGAACGGGGCCGGTTCGATCGACGTGATCGAGATCGACGCGGCCAGCCACGGCGGCGTGGACGACGCCCGGGACCTGCGCGAGCGCGCCTACTACGCCCCGGTGCGGGACCGCTACAAGGTCTACATCATCGACGAGGCGCACATGGTGACCACGCAGGGCTTCAACGCTCTGCTCAAGCTGGTCGAGGAGCCGCCCGACTTCCTGATCTTCATCTTCGCCACCACCGAGCCGGACAAGGTGCTGCAGACCATCCGCTCGCGCACCCATCACTACCCGTTCCGGCTGATCCCGCCGACCGCGCTGCGGGCCCACCTGGAGCGCATCTGCCAGGCCGAGGGCGCCACCGTGGAGCCGGCGGTATTCCCGCTGGTGGTGCGGGCCGGTGCCGGCTCGGCCCGTGACTCGCTGTCGGTGCTCGACCAGCTGCTGGCCGGCGCGGGACCCGAGGGCGTCACGTACGGGCGCGCGGTCGGCCTGCTCGGCGTCACCGACGCCACCCTGCTCGACGACGTGACAGACTCGCTCGCGGTCGGCGACGCGGCCGCGGTGTACGCGACCATCGACCGGGTGGTCGAGGCCGGCCACGACCCGCGCCGGTTCGCCGCGGACCTGCTCGACCGGTTCCGGGACCTGATCCTCCTGGACGCGGTGCCGGACGCGGTGGCCCAGGGCATGATCGACTACCCCGGCGACCAGGCCGAGCGGATGGCCGATCAGTCCCGCCGGATCGGGCTGGCGACCCTGGTGCGCTACGCCGACATCACGCACACCACGCTGACCGACATGCGGGGCACCACCTCGCCCCGGCTGATGCTGGAGCTACTGTGCGCCCGGATGCTGCTGCCGGACGCCAGCACCGATTCCACCGCGCTGCTGCAGCGGATCGAACGGCTGGAACGGCGGCAGGGCATGGCCGCGGACGAGCCGCGGCGGCCTGCCGACCCGGCACCGCGGGCGCGGGCTGCCACGCCGGAACCGGTCCGGCGGGGTGCCGACACCGCTGCCGAGCCGGCGGCGACGGTGCCCGGCGGCTCCGAGCCGGACGCGCCCGCGCCGAGGGCGGCTGAGCCCAGCGCGACCGAAGCCGGGAGCACCGAGCCCAGAACGAGCGAGCCCAGAACGAGCGAGCCCAGAACAAGTGAAGCTAGGACTGCCGGGCCCGGAGCCGCCGAGCCCAGCACGGCCGAAGCGAGGTCCGCCGAGCCCAGGGCGACCGAGCCCGGGGGCGCCGAGCCGGCCCCGGCCGCCGGCCGGCCGCCGGTCACGACCCAGCAGCCGGCGGCGCCACCCGCCCCCGCCGAGGCAGCCGGAACCCGCCCGGCGCCCGACTCGGTGGACCTGCGCCGGTACTGGCCGCAGGTGCTGGACCGGGTGCGGGACCGCAGCCGGCGCACCCGGGCACTGCTCGACAACGCGCCGATCGGCTCGGTCGAGGGCACCGTGATCCGGCTCGCGGCCAGCTCGGCGGTGATCGCCAAGATGGTGTCGGACGACAGCAACCTGTCGGTGCTGCGGGAGGCGCTGGCCGACTTCGTCGGGGGTGGCTGGCAGATCGAGGTCGGTGTCGAGGGCGGCGGGACAGCCCAGCGCGACCCGCGGCCGGCCGTGCGCGCCCCGGCCGCGCCCCCACCGCCGCCGGTGGACGAGGCGGCCGAGGTGGACGAGGAGACCGACGCGGTGAGCGCGGCCAACCCGCCCGGCGGTGGCGACGCCGAGGCCGCCGCCCTGGCGCTGCTGCAGAGCGGGCTGGGGGCGCGGCGGATCGAGCAATCGTGACCGATCCATTCCGGGTGTGCTTCGTCTGCACCGGCAACATCTGCCGCTCGCCGACCGCCGAGGTGGTGTTCCGCCACCTGGCCGGCGACGCCGGACTGGCCGGCCGGCTGCTGGTGGACAGCGCCGGCACCGGGCCGTGGCATGCCGGGCACGACATGGACCCGCGCGCCCGGCACGCGCTGCTGTCGCGGGGGTACCGGCCGCACGACCACGTCGCCAAGCAGTTCCTGGCCGACGACTTCGGCGAGCGGGACGTGGTGGTCGCGATCGACTCCGGCCACCTGGCGCGGCTCGGCCGGCTGGCGCTGCTGGCCGGCGATCCCGAGGAGGCGGGCGCCGCGCTGAGCCTGCTCCGGTCCTACGACCGGTCGGCGGTCCTGGCCGGCGAGCTGGACGTGCCGGATCCCTACTACGACGATGCCCGCGGCTTCGAGCTGGTGCTGGACCAGGTCGAGCGGGCCTGTGCCGGCCTGCTCGACGCGCTGCGGCCCAGGCTCGGCGCGGCCTGAGTCCCGCCGCGGCGCCCAGGCCGCGCCGAGCGAGCCGCGAACGGAAACCGGCCCAAGCCGCGACACGCAAACCAGAGCAGGCGGTGAACGCAAAGCCGCGAAAGCGCGAAGCCGTAGTTACGTCCGGCCGGCGCCGGTCAGCTGGCGCGGTTCCGGCGGGAGCTCCGGCCGATGATCGGGATCATCGCCGCCACCAGCAGGATGAGGGCCGCGTCGACGGCCGCCGACCAGGCCATCGCGACGGGGTAGCCGGCGTGCCCGGTGCGGCTGGCGGCGACCGCGAAGAAGACCGCGCCGATCAACGCCACCCCGGTGGAGCTGGCGAACTGCTGGCCGGCCGTGAGCATGCCGGATGCGACCCCGGCCTTGCGCCCCGGCACGTCGGCCAGCGCGACGCCGATCAGGGACGGCAGCACGAAGCCGTTGCCCAGGCTGATCACCGTGGTCGCCGCGACGATGGCCGGCAGCCCGGCGTGCAGGCCGGCGTCGGCCAGCCGCCAGCCGAGCGCCGCCAGGCCCGCCGCGGTCAGCACCGCGCCGCCGACGATCACGCGCAGCCCGGCCCGCTCGATGAGCCTGCGGGCCACCAGCGCCGCGGCCGCGAAGGCGAGCGCGGCCGGGGTGAACACCAGCCCGGCGGCGAGCGCGCTCAGCCCGAGGCCGGCCTGCAGCAGCAGGCTGAGGGTGAACATGTAGCTGCCGAAATAGAGCATGAACGCCACGTTCGCCAGCACCCCGGCCCGGAAGCCCGGGCCACGCAGCAGCGGCAGGTCCAGCATCGGGGTCAGGCCGCGCCGACCGGCGGCCCGTTCCCAGCGCAGGGTCGCCGCGCCGGCCGGCACCGCGGCGGCCAGGCACCCCCAGGCCCACGCCGGCCAGCCCATCGCCCGGCCGAGCGTCAGCGGCACCAGCACCAGCGCCAGCGAGGCCGCGATGCCGGCCGCGCCGAGCGGGTCCAGCTGCCGGAGCCGGGCCGCGACCGGCTGCTGCTCGTCGGACCGCCCGACCCGGGCCGGCAGGATCCGCCAGGCCAGCGCGGCCACCACCAGCCCGATCGGCACGTTCACCAGGAAGATCGACCGCCAGCCGAGGCCGGCCACGTCGGCCGAGACGAGCAGGCCGCCGAGCGCCTGGCCGGCCACCGCGCCGAGGCCGGCGGTGACGCCGTACCAGGCCATCGCCCGGGGCTGGTAGGAGGCGGGGAACATCGCCTTCACCGAGGCCAGCACCTGGGGCAGCATCACCGCCGCGGTGGCGCCCTGCAGCAACCGGAAGACCGCCAGCTGGGCCGGCCCGGTGGCCACGCCGCAGAGCAGGGACGCGGCGCTGAAGCCGAGCATCCCGCCGGCGAACATGGTGCGGTAGCCGAACATGTCACCCAGCCGGCCACCGCTGACCAGGCCGCTGGCGTAGGCGAAGGCATAGCCCCCGACGATGAGCTGCAGCGCGCCGTCGGTGGCACCCAGGTCGCCGCGCAGCGACGGTGCGGCTACGTTGACCACGAAGAAATCGAACTGTCCCATGAAGATCGCCATCAGCAGGACTGCCAGCACCACGCCGTTCGCCGCCCTGGTGGCGGTCTGCGGGCGGGGCTCGGTTCGCGGCCGGTGATCGAGGTTCGTCATCCGTGCTCCTCGTCGGATCAGGATATCGGATCAGGGAATCAGATCATGGATACCAAATGTCGACAATCTATCCATTAAAGTACCTTGCGTGAAGCTGCCCGAGGGAGTCGAGTGGGGCCTGCACTGCGCGGCCCATATCGCGCAGTACGACGATGCCGGGCCGGTCACCCGGCGCCAGCTGGCCGAGCAGTTCGGCCTGCCCGAGGCGTACCTGGCCAAGCACCTGCAGGCGATGGTCCGGGCCGGGCTGCTGACCGCGACGCCCGGCCCACGGGGCGGGTTCCGGCTGGCGCGGCCGGTCGATCAGATCACCGCGCTCGACATCATCGAGGCCATCGACGGCGGCGCGTCCCCGTTCGTCTGCCAGGAGATCCGCCAGCGCGGCCTCGGCGCCGCGGATCCGGTGGACTGCCAGCGGCCGTGCGCGGTCAACGCGATCATGGCCGGGGCCCACCAGGCCTGGCGTGCCCAGTTGAAGAAGGTGAGCCTCGACCAGATCGTGCGCTCGATCCCGCCGGCGATCCGGGCCCGTACCGCAGCCCGCGCCGGGCTGGCCACCGACCGACCGTAAGATCTCGCTCCGCGCCCGGCGGCCGGGCCGGCGCGCCGCCGACTACCGAGGACCGACACGCTGGTGCTGCAGGAACAGATCGCCGACGAGCCGGCCGCGCGACCATCCCTGGCCCGGCGGGGAGCGCACCGGCCGGCCAGCGCTCCCGACGGCCGGGTGTTTCCGGCGCCGGCCCGCCGGATCGCGGCCGAGGCGCTCGGCGTCGCGCTGGTCGCCTGGGTGCTCGCCACCGTCCTGCTCCGGCTCTGGGACGCGCCCCTGCACCTGGCCTTCACCTCCCGGGACGGCGACCTCAACCAGACCCTGATGACGGTCAAATCCATCGTGCAGACCGGGTGGATCCTGCACCAGCCCCGGCTCGGCGCGCCGTTCGGGCAGAGCAGCCAGGACTTCCCGCAGGGCGGTGAGTCGGCACAGTTCCTGCTGATCAAGCTGCTCGCCCAGGGCACCTCCTCGCCCGGGCTGATCGTCAACGTCTACTACCTCGCCGGCTTCGGGCTGATCGCAGCGGTGGCCTTCCTGGTGCTGCGGCACCTGCGGTTCGCCGCCACGATCAGCGCCGCGGTCGCGCTGCCGTTCGCGTTTCTGCCGTACCGGACGGCCTTCCACGCCGAGGAGCACCTGACCCGGGCCAACTACCTCACCGTGCCGCTGGCCTTCCTGGTGCTCGCCTGGACGGCGGCCTGGCGGTCGTGGTTCCTGGTCGCACCAGCTGACGGTGCGCCGGGCCGTCCCCGCTGGCAGCGGCGTCGGGTGGCGTTCGCGCTGGCCAGCTGCGTGCTGATCGGGTCCTGGGAGACGATGACCGCGATCTTCACCCTGGTGCTGCTGGCCACCGCGACGGTGGTCGGCGCGCTCCGCTGGCGGGACGGCCGGCGGCTGCTCGTCGGTGGCGCCGGCTGCCTCGTCATCGGCGCGACCTTCCTCGGGGTCAACCTGCCCTCGCTGCTGTACTGGCTGGCCCGCGGCCGCAATCTGGTGGCCGCGCACCGGATCGTCGCGGAGGCCGAGATGTACGGGCTGAAGCTGAACCGGGTCGTCCTGCCCTCCGACGGCAGCCGGCTGCACCTGCTGACCGTGCTCGGGCTCAAGGGGCAGGCCGGCTCGCCGGTGCCCAGCGAGCCGGGACAGAGCATCGGCATCCTGCTGACGCTCGGCCTGCTCGGCGCGCTCTACACGTCGCTGGCCGGTACCCGGGCGATCCGGCGGGGCAGGGCCGGCGACCCGCGGCCGGTCACCGACCGTGGCCTGCTCGGGGAGACGCTGGGCCTGGGCACGGTGACCGCGGTGCTGTTCGGGACGGTGGGCGGCTTCGCCACCCTGGTCAGCATGGCGGGGCTGGTGCAGGCCCGCACCTGGAACCGGATCGTGCTCTTCCTGGCCTTCTTCGCGGTGGTGCAGCTGGCGATCTGGTTCGAGCGGGCCGCGGCCTGGGCCGGCCGCCGGGTGCGCCGGCCGCGGCTCCCGGTGGCGGTGGTCCTGGTGGCCGTCTGCGCCCTGGCGCTGGCGGACGGGCCGCCGCTCACGCACGCGCCCTACCCGCAGGTGGTCGCGCAGGACCGCAACGACCGGACGATCGTGACCGCGATCGAGCGGGTGATGCCACGCGGCACCGCGGTGCTGCAGGTTCCCTACCTGGGCTACCCGGAGTCCTACCCACCGGGCACGATGGTCGACTACGACCCGCTCCGGCCGTTCCTGGCCGACGCCGCAGACGGGCTGCGGTGGAGCTACGGCGGCATCGCCGGGCGGCCGCAGGCGGACTGGCAGCAGCACCTGGTCACCGGCCGGCAGATCGTCGCCGACCTGCCGGCGATCCTCGGCATGGGCTTCACCGGCCTGTGGCTGGACTGCTACGGCTTCCCCGCCGAACCGCACATCGACGCGCTGATGCGCGGCGTGCTCCAGGTCGCGCCGCTGGTCTCGCCGGACGGCCGGTACCTGTTCTACGACCTGCGGCCCTACCGGCGCGCGCTCGGCCGGACCGATGCCCAGCTGCGCGCGACGGCCAGGCAGACGTTCGGGATCGCGCCGCCGGGCTGACCGCGCCGCCGGGAAGTGTCGGCGGCTCCGGTTAGGCTGTGCTCGATCACGACGCCGGGCGGCCGGGCCGCTGCCCGCGTCCATTCCCAGGATCGGCACGTACAGGAGAATCCCGATGCGACCAGGTGGCCAGCCGAACATGCAGCAGCTGATGAAGCAGGCGCAGAAGATGCAGCAGCAACTGCAGGCGGCCCAGGCCGAGCTGGCCGAGACCAGGGTCGAGGGCAGCGCCGGCGGTGGCCTGGTCGCCGCGACCGTGACCGGCAGCGGCGAGCTGCTGGAGGTCACCATCGACCCGGAGGCGGTCGACCCGTCCGACGTGGAGACCCTGCAGGACCTCGTCGTGGCCGCCGTCCGGGACGCGACCCGCAAGGCCGGCGAGCTGGCCGCCGACACGATGGGCCCGCTGACCGGTGGCATGTCGGGCCTGGGCATCCCCGGCCTGTGACCCCGGCGGGCATCGGCCGGTGACGCCATGATCTACGAGGGCGCCGTCCAGGACCTGATCGACGAGCTGGGACGCCTGCCCGGCATCGGCCCCAAGAGCGCGCAGCGGATCGCGTTCCACCTACTCGCCACCGACAGCGCCGACGTCGAGCGGCTGGCGGCCACCCTGCGCCGGGTGAAGGCCGAGGTGAAGTTCTGCCGGGTCTGCGGCAACGTGGCCGAGGCCGAGGAGTGCCGGATCTGCCGCGACCCGCGCCGGGACGCCACGGTGATCTGCGTGGTGGAGGAGCCCAAGGACGTCGTGGCGGTCGAGCGCACCCGGGAGTTCCGCGGCCGCTACCACGTGCTCGGCGGCGCGATCAGCCCCATCGACGGGATCGGCCCGGACGACCTGCGGGTGCGCGAGCTGCTGCACCGGCTGGCCGACGGGACGGTGACCGAGCTGATCCTGGCCACCGATCCCAACCTGGAGGGCGAGGCCACCGCGACCTACCTGGCCCGGCTGATCAAGCCGATGGGCATCACGGTGAGCCGGCTGGCCAGCGGGTTGCCGGTCGGCGGCGACCTGGAGTACGCCGACGAGGTCACCCTCGGCCGGGCTTTCTCCGGCCGCAGATCGGTCGATTGAGTCCGGCAGACCGAGTTCACGCACGCGGAAACCGCATCGACTGACGGATCATGGACGCTATGCCGGATCACTCCAGCCCGGAGCTGGCCCCGGTGCCGGATGCCCCGGACCAGGCCGCCGACTGGCCAGCACCGCACGCGGACCGGTCCGGCCTGCCGCTGCCCGTGCCGGCCGGCCCGGGCGACCGGCGCGGCCGGGGCCTGGTGGTACTGGCCGCCGGCTGCCTGGTCGCGGCCCTCGCGCTGGGGGTGCTGGCCGTGGCCCGGTACCGGTCCGAACACTCCCCGCAGACGCTGGTCCGGCGGTACTTCGCCGCCCTGGCCGGTGGCGATGCCGCGGCCGCGCTCGGCCTGGCCGCCGAGCCGCCGCGCGGGCCGTACCTGACCGACGTGGTGCTCCGGCAGCAGCTGCGGGTGGCCCGGCCGTACGGCCTGCGGATCGACGGCACCGCGCTGCACGGTGACACCGGCACCGTCCGGGTGCGGTACCGGCTCGCCTTCGCCGACGGCGCCCGGACGGTGGCCGACACCGTCCCGGTGGTGCGGCACGGCTCGTCCTGGCGGCTGGCCCGGGTGGCCACGGCGGTGACGGTGGCGGTGCCGGTGGCCGGCGCCGACCGGCTCACCTTCGTCGGCGGACCGCTGCCCCGGGCCGCGGTCGTGGTGTTCCCGGGCGCCTTGCCGCTCGGGACCGACAGCGCGGCGGTCGGGGTCGGTGCCGATCCGGTGGCGCGGCTGGCCGGCGACCGGCAGTCGGTGGCGGTCGAGCCGGTGGTCACCGCCGCGGCCGAGCGCACACTGCATCGGGCGTTGGACAGGGCGCTGGCCCGCTGCCTGGCCGGGCCGTCCGAGCCGAGCTGCCCGGTGGGCGGTGACACCCGGCCGGTGCCCGGCAGCCTGCGGGGCACCGTGCTGCCCGGCAGCTGGCCGGCCACCGTGGAGCTGCGCGACGGCGGCCGGGTGACGCTCACCGGCCGGGTGGTGGTGCGCGGCCACTGGCAGGACTGGAACTTCGACAACCAGCCGGTGGCCGCGTCCGGTGACACCACCGTGGAGCTGCGCGCCCTGGCCTCGGTCGCCGACCCCGGCACCGTCGTCTGGACCGGGCCGTGACCGCGCGTGGCGCGCTGCGCCGGCTGCTCGCCCTGGCGACCGCGCTGGCGCTGCTGTGGCTGCCGGCCCTCGCGCAGGCGGCACCCGGGCCGGCCTCGGCGCCGGAATGGTGGTTCGACAGCTGGCGGGTGCCGGGCCTGTGGGCGGCCGGCGCCGACGGTCACGGCATCACCATCGCGGTGATCGACACCGGGGTGCAGGCGAGCCTGCCCGAGCTCCGGGGCAAGGTGCTGCCCGGTGCCGACTTCACCGGCAACGGCTCGGACGGGCGGATCGACTACGACGGCGACGACTTCGCCCATGGCACCGCGATGGCCTCGATCATGGTGGCCGGCCGCGGTCTCGGCGGCATCGAGGGGCTGGCGCCGGCCGCCCGGATCCTGCCGGTCACGGTGCCGCTGCGCGGGGTGGTCGAGCACGGCGTGCCGGCCCGGGACGCGACCGCGCGGGCCATCGACTACGCGGTCACGCACGGCGCCAGGATCGTCAGCATGAGCCTCGGCGGCGTGCGCGAGGAGAGCGAGGACGGCCCCGACCCGTGCCCGGCCGCGGTGCAGCAGGCGGTGCTGCGCGCGCTGCGCAAGGGGGTCCTGGTGGTGGCCGCGTCCGGCAACTCCGGCGACGCCAGCTCGCCGGTCGAGGAGCCGGGGGTCTGCCTCGGGGTGGTCTCGGTCGGCGCGGTGGACCGCTCGCTCACGGTCGCCTCGTTCTCGTCCCGGCATCCGTACCTCACCGTGTCGGCGCCCGGCACCGACATCCCGAGCCTGAGCCGGGACGCCGCCTACGTCGCCGACGGCACGTCCCAGGCCACCGCGCTCACCTCGGCGGCGCTGGCGCTGCTCTGGTCGGCGTACCCGGCCGAGTCGAGCCGCCAGATCCTGAGCCGGCTGCTCCGCACCGCGGTCGACCGCGGGCCGGCCGGCCGGGATCCGGCTTACGGCTACGGGGTGATCGACCCGCACGCGGCGTACGCGGCCCCGGTGCCGAGCCGGACCGTCGCCAATCCGGTGCTGGACGGCGCCCAACCGTTGCTGGCCTCCGACGGCGGCACCGCGCCGGCGCTGTTGCCGGCCGCGGGGAACGCGCACCCGGTGCTGGGCAGCTACCGGGTGCGTCGGGTGGCGGGGGCAGACTGGCTGGCGGTCGGCGGGCCGGCCGGGCTGGCGCTGCTGCTGGTGGCCGTCGCCGGCTGGCTGGTGGTGCGGGGCCGGCGTTCGGGCCGGCACCAGGCCGCCGGGCACGGGCACCAGGGCGGCTACGAAGAATCGAGAGCGGGGGACGCATGACGCGGTACGTGGTGGTGGGCGGCGGCATCGTGGGGCTGGCGACCGCCCGCGCCATCCAGCTGGCGGAGCCGGGCGCGCGGATCACCGTGCTGGAGAAGGAGGCGGGCCTGGCGCGGCACCAGACCGGGCGCAACTCCGGCGTCATCCATTCCGGCATCTATTACCCGCCCGGGTCGGCCAAGGCGGTGATGTGCCGGGCCGGCGCGGCCTCGATCGCCCGCTACGCCGAGCGGCACGGCATCCCGGTGATCCGGACCGGCAAGCTCATCGTGGCCACCGAACCGGGCGAGCTGCCCCGGCTGGAGCGGCTGCACGAGCGTGGCCTGGCCAACGGCCTCGAGGTCAGCCGGCTGACCGCCGAACAGGCCCGCGAGCACGAGCCGCACGTCGCGGCGCTGGCCGCGCTGCGGGTGCCGGTCACCGGCATCACCGACTACCCGGCGATCTGCCGGGCGCTGGCCGCCGAGCTGGCCGAGGCCGGCGCCGAGCTGCGGCTGGGCACCGAGGTGACCGGCCTGGCCCGCGCCGGCGCGGCCACCGCGGTGGAGACCGGCGCCGGCGCCCTGACCGCGGACGTGCTGGTCAACTGTGCCGGCCTGCACGCCGACCAGCTCGCGCTGGCCGACGGCGTCACCGGCCTGGACAGCCGCATCGTGCCGTTCCGCGGTGAGTACTTCGAGCTCCGGCCTGCCGCCAGGCACCTGGTGAAGGGACTGATCTACCCGGTGCCCGATCCGGAATTCCCTTTCCTGGGCGTGCACCTGACCCGGATGGTGGACGGCGAGGTGCACGCCGGGCCGAACGCGGTGCTCGCGCTGGCGCGCGAGGGCTACACCTGGACCACGGTCCGCCCGGCGGAGCTGGCCGCGGTGCTCCGGTTCGGCGGCTTCTGGCGGCTGGCGGCGAAGAACCTGCGGCCCGGTGCGGCCGAGGTCGTCCGGTCGCTGTCCCGCCGCCGGTTCGCGGCCAGCCTTGCCCGGCTCGTTCCCGAGATCACCGAGGCCGACCTGGTGCCCAGCAAGGCCGGGGTCCGGGCCCAGGCGCTGCGCTCGGACGGCGGCCTGGTCGACGACTTCCTGATCCGCCGGCACGGCCGGAACGTGCACGTGCTCAACGCGCCGTCGCCGGCCGCGACCAGCTCGCTGGAGATCGGCGCGCACATCGCGGCGCTGGCCACCGCCTGAACCGCCCGCCCCGGGGCCGGGGTCAGCCGGCCGGTTCGGGTGCCCGGACGGGCCGCACCCGGGCCGCCGCCCGGCGCCCGGACCGGGTCAGCCGCCGGGCCAGGCGCTGCGCGGTCAGCTCCACCCAGCGGTAGGACGCCTCCGTGGCGACCGCCAGCGCCAGCACCGCCGCGACCAGGGCAACGGTGTAGCCGACCCGGCCGGCCAGCCGGTCCAGCACGAGCAGCGCCACCGGGGCGTGCAGCAGGTAGAGGCTGTAGCTGCGTTCGGCGATGGTCCGGGCCAGCCGCCGGCCGCGCCAGCGGTCGGCGCGGAGCAGCGCCAGCAGGAACAGGGCCGCCGCGGCCAGGAACGACACCCCGTAGGAGTTGCCAGCGGTCAGGAAGGCCGGCTGGATCCGCTCCAGCCCCACCACGAACTCGATCCAGGCCAGCGCGGTGAGCAGCAGCGCGTGCGGCATCCGGATCCGGCGCGAGTGCGCCAGCCAGCAGATCTGGCCGCACAGCAGCAGCGGCACGTAGCTGGCGCTGACGGCGAACAGGAAGTAGCTCGTGCCGTGCAGCTTCGCGGTCCCGAGGATCAGGGCGATCACGGCGAGGTTGGCCCAGGTGGCCAGCGCCCCGCGCCGCAGCAGCGGGTGGCCGAGGAAGGTGAGGAGGTAGAAGATCATCTCGATCACCAGGGTCCAGGTCACGCCCAGCACCACCGGATGCGGCCAGCGCAGCCAGTTCAGCAGCGTCACCGACCACAGCGCGTCGCCGGTCCTGGCCGGGGGCGGCACCGCCTGCAGGGCGGTGTCGGGGATGTGCAGCCCGCGCCTGAGCGCGATCACGGCGACCCCGACCAGCACCGCGAACACCAGCGGCGGGTAGATGCGCAGCAGCCGGCGCACCGCGAAGGCGCGCATGGTCTCCACCGCCGCGACCCGGGTGACGATGTAGCCGCTGATCAGGAAGAACAGCGAGACCCCGAGCCAGCCGAGGTCCTGGATGAGGGCGAACGGGCCGGTGACGAACCGGTTCACCTGCACGAGCGGCAGCCAGCTCCGGTGGTCCTGGCCCAGCCACTGGGCGACCAGATGGTCCCAGAGCACGAGCAGGATCGCCGCGGCTCGCAGGAAGTCCAGGAAGACCACCCGGCCACGTCGACCCTGCCCGTTCGCTGGCGGGTTTGCGCTGGACACGCCGCCATATCTAACCCGGTGTCGACCTCCGGGTCAAAGCACGCACACCGCCTACCGGTAGGCCCGGGCGATCCGGTTGACCGCGCTCATCACCGCGTGCAGCGAGGCGCCGACGATGGACTCGCTGATCCCGACACCCCAGAGCACCTGGTCGCCGACCTCGATCTCCAGGTACGCCGCGGCCTCGGCGTCACCGCCGGTGGTCAGTGCGTGCTCGGAATAGTCCAGCACCCGCAGGCCGATCCCGCCCAGCCCCATGTCCGGTTCCGAGACGGCCTCGCAGAACGCGGCGATCGGCCCGTTGCCGACCCCGGTGACGTCCCACTCCCGGCCGAACGCGAGCACCTTCGCCGCCACCCGGGTCAGGCCGTCGTCGTCGGAGGAGGAGCTGAACGACCTGAGCCGGAAGGCGGCCGCCGGGCTCCGGAACAGGTATTCCTGCTCGAAGATCTGCCACATCTGCTCCGCGCCGACCTCGCCGCCGGCGTCGTCGGTGTGCCGCTGGATCACCTGGCTGAAGTCGATCTGCAGCCGGCGCGGCAGGTCCAGCGAGTGCTCCGTCTTCATCAGGTACGCCACGCCGCCCTTGCCGGACTGCGAGTTCACCCGGATCACGGCCTCGTACGAGCGCCCGACGTCCTTCGGGTCGATGGGCAGGTACGGCACCTGCCAGGGCAGCTCCGAGACCGGCCGGCCGGCCACCCGGGCCTTGCCCTCCAGCGCGTCGAAGCCCTTCTTGATGGCGTCCTGGTGCGAGCCGGAGAACGAGGTGTAGACCAGGTCGCCGGCGTAGGGGTGCCGCTCGTGCACGCCGATCCGGTTGCAGTACTCGACCGTGCGGCGGATCTCGTCGATGTCGGAGAAGTCGATCTCCGGGTCGATGCCCTGGCTGTAGAGGTTCAGCCCCAGCGTCACCAGGTCGACGTTGCCGGACCGCTCGCCGTTGCCGAACAGGCAGCCCTCGACCCGGTCGGCGCCGGCCAGCACCGCCAGCTCGGCGTCGGCGACGGCGGTGCCCCGGTCGTTGTGGGTGTGCACCGACAGCGCCACGTGCTCGCGGTGCGGCAGGTTGCGGCTCATCCACTCGATCTGGTCGGCGAAGACGTTCGGGGTGGACCGCTCGACCGTGCACGGCAGGTTGAGCACGATCTCCCGGCCGGGTCCGGGCTGCCAGACGTCCATCACCGCGGCGCAGATGTCCAGCGCGAAGTCCAGTTCGGTGTCCATGAAGATCTCGGGGGAGTACTCGTAGCCGAACTCGGTCCCCGGCAGGTAGTGCTCGGCGTACTTGAGCATCGCCTGGGTGCCCTCGATGGCGACGCTGCGGCAGGCGTCCCGGCCGTCCCCGGGGAAGCCGAACACCACCGAGCGGAACTCCGGCGAGGCGGCGTTGTAGATGTGCACCGTCGCCCGGTGCGCGCCGACCAGGGACTGCACGGTCCGCTCGATGAGCTCGGGGCGGGCCTGGGTCAGCACCGAGATCGTGACGTCCTCGGGAATCCGGTCGCGCTCGATCAGCTCGCGGACGAAGTCGAAGTCGGTCTGGCTGGCGGCCGGGAAGCCGACCTCGATCTCCTTGTAGCCGAGCCGGACCAGCAGGTCGAACATGGCGCGCTTGCGGGCGGAGTTCATCGGGTCGATCAGAGCCTGGTTGCCGTCGCGCAGGTCGGTGGACAGCCAGCGGGGTGCCCGGGTCATGGTGCGCGACGGCCACTGCCGGTCGGGCAGCTCGACCGGGGCGAACGAGCCGTAGCGGTGGATCGGCATGCCGGACGGGCGCTGGCGGGTGCGGCGCGGGTCTGCTCCGGCAGATGGGTATGCGGTCATGCGGAAAGCTCCTGAGGCCGAGATGGTGGCGGGGAGGCCGCCCGGCGCCGGTGCCAGGCTGACCTGAACGTGTCGGCGCACCGCTCGAACCCGCGACGAGGGGCCGACTGGATCGTCCGGAGCTAGAGCCGGCGTCCCTGAGCCTCGTCACGGCCGCCGAGCAGGAGCAGCGTGCGCATGATGCGTCCGACTGTACCCGCAGGTCCGGGCCGGCGGCGCCGGGCACCGTGACAACCTGCCTATGCGAATCGGCCACGTCTCGCGAACAGCGGTAGCTGCCGCCGTGAATCGACGTATTCTCCGCATGTGCCGGGTGCCGACCAGCCGATCGAGACAGCGCAGCCGGCCGGGACCGATCAGCCGGCCGGGACGGCAAAGGCGATCAGGTGGCTGGCCGCGGTGCGCGACCGGCTGCGGTCGATCCCGCCCGGGCCGGCCGCGCTGCTGGTCGCAACGCTCGCGCTCAGCGCGCCGCGCAGCACCGAGTTCCTGCCGTCGACGGGTGTCGACGCGGGCTGGATCACCGGGCTGAACCTCGCCCGCGGGCAGCACCTGCGCTTCGGCCGGGAGCTGGTCTTCACCTATGGGCCCTGGGGATTCCTCGACTATCCGCTGGCCTTCAGCCCCCTCGACCTGGCGCTCGGCGCGGTGTTCGCCGTCCTCGCGATCGGCTGGTGCTGGCTGGCGCTGTGGGCGGTGCTGCGCGCCGTGCTCAGCCCGAACCAGGCCGCGCTGGCCGCGTCGGCGGTGATCACGCTGTGCGCGGGCGCGTCCGCGCCGAGTGGCTTCCTGGCGGTCGCGGTGGTGCTGACCCTGCTGCATCACGTCGGGCGCGCGGCGGTCGTCCCACCACCCAGCTGGTCGCCGGCCGTCACCGCGGCGGCTTCCGCGCTGCTGCTGCAGGTGAAGTTCTCCGAAGGGCTGCTCGCCACCGCCGCCACCGGCTGCGCCCTGGTCGTGGCGCCGGCGCCGAGCCGGGGACGGCGGGTGCGGCGGTGCGCCGAGGGTGCCGGCGCCTTCCTGCTGGCAACGCTCGCCGGCTGGCTGCTGATGGACCAACGACCGGAGGATTTCCCTTACTGGATATGGCATTCCCTGCAGATCGCGGCTGGTTACACCGATGCCATGTCGATCGAGGCGAAGCCGAACCTGCTGCCCTACCTGGAGCTCGCGGCGGTGCTCGGCACGGTGGTCGGCTACCTGGTGGCGCTGCGCCGCCGGCGGCCGCGGGGCTGGTGGTGCGTGCTGCTGGTCGCCGCGGTCGCGCTCTACGTGGGCGTCCGGGAAGGCACCGGACGGCACGGGGCCGGCCAGACCGGGCTCGGGTTCCTCTACATGCTGCCGGTGCTGGCCTGGTTCGTGCCGGTCGGCCGGCGACCGGCCGGCCGGCTCGCGGTGCTGGCGGCGTTCACCCTGGTGATCGGCCACGCCTGGCTGCCGATGACCCCGCAGGAGGCGCAGGCGCGGTGGGGCGTCCGGCTCCAGCTGCTCGTCGACCCGACGTACCGGCAGCAGCAGCTGGCAGTGGCGCGCCAGGCGGCCCAGCGGTCGTACGGACTCTCGGCGTCGATGCGGGCGGCAGTCGGTGACCGGCCGGCCCTGGTCGACCCGTTCGAGGTCACCGCGGTGTGGGCCTACCGGCTGCGCTGGCATCCGGCGCCGGTGCTGCAGGACTACTCCGCCTACACCGCGGGGCTGGACAGCGCCGATGCCGCCTTCGTCGCGAACGCCCCGCCGGATCAGCAACTGCTGCGCCGGGCCGGCCGGCTCTCACTCGACGGGCGCTACGTGCTCTGGGACTCACCGCGGTACGTGCAGGCCGAGGTCTGCCATTACCGCCTCCGGCAGGCCGACAGCGGCTGGCTGCTGCTCGCCAAGGCCGCGGACCGGTGCGGGCCGGGCCAGCAGCTGGGCAGCACCCGGGTCCGGGCCGGTCAGGCGGTGGCGGTGCCCCCGGGCGACGGCCGGTCGCTGGTGGTCATGTCGTTCACCCCGGCCGAGCCGAACGTCGCCGTCCGGCTGGGCCGGTTGCTGGGCAAGAGCTTCCACCCGCTGCACGTGCGGGCCGACGGCAGCTACTTCCGGCTGCCCCGGGCGCTGGCCACCGGGCCGCTGATCGTCGGGCTGCCCGCGGCGGCCGGCTGGCCGGCGGCCTTCGGCGGTGGGCACACGTTCGGCCGGGTGAGCTTCACCGATCCCGGGACGGTGCGGTTCACCCTGGTCCCGCTGCGGTGACCGGGCGCGCGGCTGCTAACCGGCCGGCGTCCGGGCGATCAGCGCGTACTCGCCGCAGCCGCGCAGGTCGGCGGTGAGCTCGCCGACGCCGTGCGGGAAGGCGATCTGCGCCGAGCTGAAGCCGGCCTCCCGGGCCAGGCAGAGCAGCGCCTCGGGGTACAGCGGCCGGACGTGGGTGAGGTCGAGCCAGAACGTCTTCAGCGCGGCCGGGGCGTGCGGGTTGACCGTCTCGGCGATGAGCACGCCGCCCGGGGCGAGCGCCCGCCGGGCCAGCGTGAAGAGCTCGCGGAGCGCCGGCAGGTCGAGGTGCTCGACCACCTGGAAGGAGGTGACCGCGCCGTAGCTGCCCGGCCCGGCCGCGCGCAGGGTGGCCAGGCCGTCCCCGTGGCTGACCTCCAGCCCCCGGGCCCGGGCACGCTCGACCATGCTCGGGTCGGTGTCCACGCCCACCGCGGCGATCGAGTTCTTGGCGAGCAGGCCGAGGAACTCACCGCGACCGCAGCCGAGGTCGAGCACCGGCCCGTGGTCGGCGACCAGCGGCACGTAGGGCGCCAGCCGCTCGCCGATGAACTCCTCGTCGCCGCGGAAGATGTCCTCGAAGCCGGCGTAGTCGCCGCCGGTGCCGTCGCCGCCGGCGGTGAAGCCCAGCACCGTGCGGCCGGCGCCGTCCTGCAGCCGCAGCTGCGCCGGATCGGCCTGGTAGGGCACCGCCGCGTTCTCGGCGTCCAGCACCGCCAGCTGGGCCGACAGCCGCTGCAGCCGGTCGGCGACCTCGGCCAGCTGGCGCTGGTGGGCGTCGGCGACCGCGCCGTTCTGGGCGGCCAGCTCGCTGAGCACGTCCAGCCGTTGCTGTGCCGCGTCGTCGGCGGCCCCCAGCTGGTCGACCCGGCCGGTCAGCGTGGTGAGCCGCTTGTCCAGCTCCGTGCTGCGCACCTGGTCGTTGCCGGACCGCGAGCGCAACTCGGCGATCGCGTTCCGCTCGGCGGTGAGGGCGTTCTGCAGGTCGTCGGTGAGGCGACGCATCGAGTCGAGCTGCCCGACCAGCGTCTCCTCCATCCGGCTGATCCGCCGGTCGTCGCTCTGGTGGGTCACCCTGGTCGTGTCCAGCAGCGCGTTCAGCCGCACATTGACCTGCTCGTCGTGGTGGGCGAGCACCCGCTGCACGAGGCGGCGCGCGGTGCGGGCGAGCACCGGGAAGCGGCTCGGGGTGTCCACCTGGACCACGCTGTCGAGCAGGGCCTGGCTGCGCTGCAGGACGGCCTGGGACTCGTTCGGCTGCGGTGCGGGCACGATCGGCTCGGTGCTCACCGGGTCCGGCCGGGTCCGGCTGTCGTTCAGCACCGCGCGCACCCGGCCCGCGACGAACTCCGCCGCCTGGTCGAGATCGTGCCGGCTGTGCACGCTCTCCTGCGCGCGGAGCCCGAGCTCGGCGGCCTCGGCCGGGTGCTCGTGCAGCCAGCGCAGGTACCGGGCGGCCACGTCCAGGTCCGGCTCCGCCCACTGGGTCGGCGGCCCGTACGGCTGCGCGTTGTCGCCGATGGTGACGAGCTGGTACGGCACCAGCATGCTGTTGTCGGCGTCCATGAAGTCGAGGTTGCCGGAGTAGTTGGTGGCGATCACCGGCCGGCCGGCCGACATCGCCTCCGACATGGTCAGGCCCAGGCCCTCGGCGCGGTGCAGCGAGACGTAGGCCTGGCAGTTCGCCAGCAGGCTCTCGACCACCGGGTAGTCGAGGTAGTCCTCGATCAGGAAGACGTCCGGGCGCCCGTCGCAGGCGCTGCGCAGCCGTTCCCGCTGGGTGCGGAACCGGTTGCCGTTCACGCTCTTGACGACCAGGATCGGCCCGTCCTCGGCCGGCTCGGGGAACGCCCGGGTGAACGCGTCGATCACGCCGAGCGGGTTCTTGCGCTCGAAGACGCTCAGGTAGTCGAACATGAACAGGAAGTACGGCCGCTCCGGAATGCCGACCGCGGCCCGGTCCAGCGGCTGGGTCGGCCGCACCTCGGGAATCTGGTAGGGGATCACGTGCACCGGCTTGCCGGTCTTCTGCTCGATGGCTGCCTTGCCGAAGCGCGAGATCGCCCAGATCTCGTCGACCAGGTCGAGCGCGGGCAGGAAGGCGTCGGGGAAGTCGGCGACCTCCCAGGCCCAGACGCCGACGGTGTAGCGGTCGTTGAGCAGGTCCTGGCCGCCCTCCTCCGCCCAGATCCGGAACTGGTCGGCGTTCACCGTCACCAGGTTCACCGGGTACCGCACGATGCTGGCCGACTCCTCGAAGTCCGCGTTCTGCCGGCTCACGGTGCGGGTGACCGCGACCGTCGAGTACGGCAGCCCGGTGGCCTTCACCGCGTCGACCAGCAGCCGGCCGATCTGGCCGACGCCCGTCTCGGTGTGGAAGTAGCCGACCAGGTTCACCCCGGGGATGTCGGTGCTGGTCACCGAGCGGCTGTCCGCGGCCGCCAGCTCGCTGGTCGGCAGCAGCGAGGCGACCAGGCCGCTCTCGCGCACGCCCGAACCCATGCACCAGGCCAGGAACTCCTCCTGGTCCGCGCCCATCGGGTGCGGGAAGGCGCGCTGCAGGTCGGTGCGGCTCTGCCACAGCGCGTGGACCACCCGGTTGACCCAGGTGCCGGGCCGGACCGGCTCGCGGAACCAGGCCAGGATCTCGTCGTCACCGGGCTCGCTGAACGGTGCCGGCGGGAACTCGGTCTGGTTCTGCTCGGCCTCGATCACGGCCGCGCGGTAGAGCCGGCGCAGCGACGGGGTGATCGGGGTGCCGTCCTGGAACCGGTTGAACCGATACGGCGTTCCCTCCGACCGGTCCATGCCGTGCGCGCGCAGCTGTTCGGCGTAGCCGTCGCAGAGCTGGCGCACGACCGGGTGCTCGCTGAGCACCACCCGGGGGTTGTCGGCCACGTACTTGCTCAGGATCCAGGGAGTGTCCGGCCGGTACCCGCTGAAGTGGAAGAACCGCAGCGGTGCCCCGTTGACCGCGTAGTTGTCGCCGTCGCGGGTGATGGTGCGCGAATCGAGGTTCCAGTACGCGACGTTGTAGCCGGGGTCGCGCAGCACGCTGTGGTCGAAGTAGCCGGGCACCAGGTCGATCCAGCGCTGGTCGGTGAACAGCATCTGCTCGGGCGCGGAGATCGAGTCGCGCCGCAGCCGCTGCTGCCACCAGGTCAGCATGTCGAGATTGCCCTGCTGCACCGCGATGAAACCCAGGTTGTAGATGCCCGCGCCCATGATGTCGGCCTCGGACGGCCGCAGGCCGTCGCGCGGCATCGGGCTGACCGTGTGCGGGGTGAGCACGATGCCGTGCTTGAGCGACTCCAGCTCGATCTCGTCCAGCGTCGAGTAGACGTAGATGTCGGGATCCAGGTAGACGGCCACGTCCGCGCCGTCGTGCAGCAGCATCTCCAGCGCCCAGGGCTTGAGCGCGGTCGAGAGCTCGGTGACGTCGTAGAGGAAGGCCATCCGGCCGAACTCGGTCGGGTTCAGGGGCAGGTCGTGCGGGGTCGCGACGCGGTAGTCGGCGGTGCCGGGAATCTCGTCGGGCTGGGCGTCGACCACCAGGATGGTGAAGTCGGAGTCCGGATTGGCCGCTGTGAACGACGTGGCGACGGTGCGAGCCATCGCGAGGTAGTTCCGAGCGGCGATGGTGACCGCGTGCAAGATCCTGTCGCCCCCTGACGTGCTCGGCGGCCTGCACCCGGCGCGCCCGCTCCTGCCGACCGCGCGATACCCGTCGGTCGGTTTTTCGGCCGGGTCAAAGTATAGACACAGGCGGCCCATTCGCCCGGACTGCCGAGGTTCGGCGGCGACGCGCCGTTCCCGGTCCGGACACGACGGTGCCCGGACGATCGGGTCGTCCGGGCACCGTCTCGGCTTGTCGCCGCGTCCTACAGGCGGCCGTCGTGCACGGCCTCGGTCACCCACGGGATGACCTCGTCGAGCATCACGTCGAGGGTGGTGGTGCACTCGAAGCCGAGCACCTCCTTGGCCTTGTCGACGTCCGGCACCCGCTTCTGCACGTCGTACTCGAACGCCTCGTCGCTGACGAGGGTGAGCGGGGCGTCACCCTTGATCTTCTTCCAGATCACCGCGGCCAGCTCGCGCACCGAGGTGCTCTCCGGGGTCGAGATGTTGAAGTCGTTGTTGTGGGCGGCGTCCTGCGCCATGCACTCGACGATGCCCTTGGCCAGGTCGCCGCCGTAGGTGTAGTGGCGGATCTGGTTGCCCTCGCCGAGCATGTGCAGCGGGTCCTGGCCCTTGACGATCTTCTGCACGATGTCGGGCACCACGTGGCTCATCGCCAGCTTGACGTTGCCCGAGGCGATCTCGACGTCGCCGAGCGCGCGGCCCTCGCCGATGCCGACGCAGTTGAACGGCCGGACGATCGTGTACGGCAGCTTGTACTGGTCCCAGGCGGCCTTGGCGAAGTACTCCACGGCCAGCTTCTGGAAGCCGTAGGACGACAGCGGCGGCGGGATCTTGCGCTCGTCGCCCTCCTTGGACGGCCAGTGCTCGGTCGACTCGAAGACCATCGAGGACGACAGGTAGGTGACCTTCTTCAGCTTGCCCGAGCGGTGCGCCTCGATCGCCGCGTCGCACTGCGAGGCCATGATCCGCTCGTTGGTGGCGAGCAGGTCGTAGGCGTAGGCGTGGAAGTAGGAGATGCCACCGATCAGCGCCGCACCCGCGATGAAGTGGTCGCAGTCGGACAGCAGCTTCGTCATCAGCTCGACGTCGCGGGCGTCGCCCTCGACGAAGTGGTAGTCCGGGTGGTCGTCGTAGGACTTCGTCACCGGGCCGTACTTGGAGTAGTTGTCGATGCCGACCACGGAGTAACCGCGCCGCAGCAGCTCCTCGACGACGTACCCGCCGATGAATCCGGCGGAGCCGGAAACCAGTACCTTCTCGTTGTCGCTCACGGCTTTCGCTTTCTGCTCGGTTTGTTGTTCTGCTGGGCGATCTGGGTGGCGGCCCGGTGCACCTGCTCGGGACTGAGCGGTTTGCCGAAGGCGAACCGGTACCAGCGCAGGTATCGCGGGATCCAGGCCGAGAGCTGGAAGTTCGACTCGCCCAGCGTCCGGTCCAGCCAGATCGTGGGCACCTCGGCCACCGGCCGGCGCAGCCGCCGGGCCTTGGCCGTCAGTTCCAAGCCGATCTCGAATCCGCTGCGGCTGTCGATGCCGACCTCGCGGATGAACTCGGTGGAGTACGCCTTGAACGAGTTGGTCGCGTCCCGGGTGCCGACCCGGCCGAGCATCCCGAGGCTGAGGCCGGCGCCCTTGGAGAGCATCGACTTGAACATCGGGCCGCCGACCTGCTGGCCGCCGGCCGAGTACCGGCTGGCGGCGGCCACCACCACGCCCCGGTCGACCAGCCGGGCGAGCGCGTCGATCTGGCGCGGGTCGTCGCTGCCGTCGGCCATCGTGACCACCACGACCGGGTTCTTCACCTGGTCGATGCCGTACCGGATCGCGTTGGCCGGGCCCCGGCCGTAGGTGCTGATGAGGGTGTGCAGCCGCGGCTCGCGCCGGGCGTACTCCCGCAGCACCGGGACGGTGGTGTCGGACTCGAAGTCCACCACGACCAGGATCTCGCACTCGGACTCGACCGCGTCGAAGATCCGGTCCAGCACGCCGACGATGTTGTCGCCCTCGTTGTAGGCCGGGATCACGACCGAGATGGCTAGCGACATGGGTCAGACCGTCCGGCTCAGACCGTGGTGCCGTTGCCGAGCAGGTTCCAGACGTCGGCGACCGGGACGGACGGGGTCAGCGTCCGGTACTCCTTGTGCGGCGCGCCGACGATGAGGATGTCGGAGTTGGCCAGCACGGTCTCCAGCGGCTGCAGGTTGGCGTCCACCGTCACGTACGGGTCGGTGCAGAGCACCTCCTTGGCCCGGAACTCCAGGATCCGCTTGAGCTTGTAGGACAGGCTGGACCGGATGTCGTCGCTCTCGCCCTTGAACGCCATGCCCAGGATGCCGACCCGGGCGTTGGCCAGGTCGTACTTCTGCTCCAGCTTGGAGACCAGGTAGAGCGGCAGCCCCTCGTTCACCAGCATCGCCGAGTGGCCCAGGATGAAGGAGTTGTCGGTGAACGCGGCCAGCTGCATGGTGTCCTTGAACAGGCACGGCCCGGCGGCGAAACCGGCGCCGGGCATGTCCGCCGCCCGCGGGTAGTTCTGCGCGAGCGCGCCGCGGATCCGGTCGAAGTCCAGGCCCTGCTCGTTGGCCATCACGTAGAACTGGTTGGCCGCGGCGAACTTGATGTAGCGCCAGGTGTTGGTGAAGAGCTTGGCGAGCTCGGCCTCCTCGGGCACCAGCTCGACGATGCTCTCGGTCAGGTGGCCGAACAGGGCACCGGCCCGCCGGCGCACCTCGGGCGTGCGCGCCGAGACGATCTGGGGCAGCGAGAACAGCTCCTCCATCGCCTTGCCCTCGGCGATCCGCTCGGGGCAGAAGGCGACGTCGACCGCGATGCCGTCGTCGGCGAGCATCCGCTCCACCCGCTTGGTGACGCCGGGGTAGACGGTCGAGCGCAGCACCAGCAGCTGGCCGTCGCGGAAGTACTGCTTGCACTCGTCCAGCGCCCGCGGCACCGCGTGCGGGTCGGGGTTGAGGTGCTCGTCCACCGGGGTGCCGATGACCACCACGATGTGCTCGCCACGGCTGACCACGCTCGGGTCGGTGGTGGCGTCGAGCCGGCCGGCGGCCAGCGCCCGCTGCAGCACCTCGGCGGCGTCGTTCTCCATGAACGGCAGCTCGCCGGACAGGACGGTCTTCACGGCCCGGTCGTTGAGGTCGTAGATGCCGACCCGCAGGCCGCGGTCGGCGAAGGCGATCGCCAGCGGCAGGCCGACGTGGCCGCCGCCGCCGACGACCACGACGTCGAAGTCGAAGCCGGATGAAGTGGTGACCATGCGCAATCCCGTTCTCGCGGTTGTCGGCGTCGGCCGAGTGCCCGTCCGGCCGCGGCTGGGCCGGCCACCGGGGCTGGGGGCCGGGCCAGAGTTTAGCTTCCCGGCCCCGCGGCCCTCCAAAACGAACCGCCAGCGAGGACTTGGGCAACGCTCAGCCGGCCTGCCGCCGCGCATGGCTTTTTCGTCGTCGCGGAGGTAGAAAAGGCACTGAAACCGTAGCTCTGGACCGGTGAGAGGTTCGCGATGGCCCGCTCTGTGTCGAATTTCATCAACGGCGAATCGGTCCCGGCGGCCGACGGCCGAACCCTGGACGTGGTCAATCCGGCCACCGGCGAGGTGTACCTGACCTCCCCGCTGTCCGGCCCCGAGGACGTCGACCGCGCGTACTCGGCGGCCGCGACCGCCTTCGAGACCTGGCGCGAGACGACCCCGAGCGAGCGCCAGCAGGCGCTGCTCAAGCTCGCCGACGCGATCGAGTCGCGGGCGGAGGAGCTGATCGCGGTCGAGAGCGAGAACACCGGCAAGCCGATCGCCCTCACCCGGTCGGAGGAGATCCCGCCGATGGTGGACCAGCTCCGCTTCTTCGCCGGTGCCGCGCGGGTGCTCGAGGGCCGGTCGGCCGGGGAGTACCTGGCCGGCCACACCTCCTACGTGCGCCGCGAGCCGATCGGGGTGATCGGGCAGGTCGCGCCGTGGAACTACCCGATGATGATGGCGGTCTGGAAGTACGCCCCGGCCCTGGCCGCCGGCAACACGGTGGTGCTCAAGCCCTCCGACACGACGCCGGCCTCCACGCTGCTGATGGCCGAGCTGGCCGCCGAGTGCTTCCCGCCCGGCGTGTTCAACGTGATCTGTGGCGACCGGGACACCGGCCGCGCGATGGTCACGCACGCGACGCCCTCGATGGTCTCGATCACGGGCTCGGTGCGGGCCGGCATGCAGGTCGCCGAGGCCGCCTCGCACGACCTGAAGAAGGTCCACCTGGAACTCGGCGGCAAGGCGCCGGTGATCGTCTTCGACGACGTGGACGTCGCCGCCGCCGCCGAAGCGATCGCCACCGCCGGCTACTTCAACGCGGGCCAGGACTGCACTGCCGCGACCCGGGTGCTGGCACCGGCCGGTTTCGCCGAGGAGTTCGCCGCCGCGCTGGCCGAGCAGGCCCGGGCCACCAGGACCGGCGCCGCCGACGACGAGGACGTGCTCTACGGCCCGCTGAACAACAGCACCCAGCTCGGCCACGTGAGCGGCCTGGTCGACCGGTTGCCCGACCACGCCCGGCTGCTCGCGGGCGGGCAGCGGCAGGGCGAGGCCGGCTACTTCTACCAGCCGACCGTGGTCTCCGGCCTGCGCCAGGACGACGAGCAGTCCCAGACCGAGATCTTCGGCCCCGTCATCACCGTGCAGTCCTTCTCCGACGAGGACGAGGCGGTCCGCTGGGCCAACGGGGTGCAGTACGGACTGGCCTCCTCGGTCTGGACCCGCGACCACGGCCGGGCGATGCGCGTCTCCAGGCGGCTGGACTTCGGCTGCGTCTGGGTGAACTGCCACATCCCGCTGGTCGCCGAGATGCCGCACGGCGGGTTCAAGCACTCCGGCTACGGCAAGGACCTGTCGATGTACGGCCTGGAGGACTACACCCGGGTCAAGCACGTCATGCACAACATCGATTTCTGATCCGGCCGCCGGCCGGTCGATGAGTGAGGGCTCAGACACGATGACCGATTCAGCTGTTCCGCAGAAGCGGCTCCTGCACACCGCGATCCCCGGGCCACGCTCGGCCGAGCTGCACGCCCGCAAGGCCGCGGCGGTCTCGGCCGGGGTGAGCACCGGCCTGCCGGTCTACGTCGAGCGGGCCGGCGGCGGCATCCTGGTCGACGTCGACGGCAACCAGCTGATCGACTTCGGCTCCGGCATCGCGGTCACCACGGTCGGCAACTCCGCGCCGCGGGTGGTCGAGCGGGTGCGCCAGCAGGTCGCCGACTTCACCCACACCTGCTTCATGGTCACCCCGTACGAGGAGTACCTGCAGGTCTGCGAGGCGCTGAACGAGCTGACCCCGGGCGGGCACGAGAAGCGCTCGGCGCTGTTCAACTCCGGCGCCGAGGCGCTGGAGAACGCGGTGAAGGTGGCCCGGCACCACACCGGCCGGCAGGCGGTCGTCGCGTTCGACCACGCCTACCACGGCCGCACCAATCTGACGATGGCGCTGACCGCGAAGAACATGCCGTACAAGCACCGGTTCGGCCCGTTCGCCAACGAGATCTACCGGGTGCCGATGGCCTACCCGTTCCGCTGGCCGACCGGTCCGGAGAACTGCTCGGAGGAGGCGTTCGCCCAGTTCGTCAGCATCGTGCACGCCCAGGTGGGCGAGGAGAACACCGCCGCGGTGCTGCTCGAACCGATCCAGGGCGAGGGCGGCTTCATCGTGCCGGCGCCGGGCTTCGTCAAGCGGGTCGCCGACTGGTGCGCCGAGCACGGCATCCTCTTCATCGCCGACGAGATCCAGAGCGGCTTCTGCCGGACCGGTGACTGGTTCGCCAGCGAGTTCGAGGACGTCGTGCCGGACCTGGTCACCACGGCCAAGGGCATCGCCGGTGGGCTGCCGCTGTCCGGGGTGACCGGCCGGGCCGAGGTGATGGACTCGGTGCACGCGGGTGGCCTGGGCGGCACCTACGGCGGCAACCCGGTGGCCTGTGCCGCGGCGCTCGGCGCCATCGAGACCATGCGGGCGGACGACCTGCCGGCCCGGGCTCGCGCGCTCGAGGCGATCTTCCTGCCGCGGTTGCGCGCGCTGGCCGAGCGCCACCCGCAGATCGGCGACATCCGGGGCCGCGGCGCGATGCTGGCGATCGAGCTGGTGGCCGGCCCCGAGGACCCGACGCCGGACGCCGCGCTCGCCGGCCGGGTGAACGCGGCCTGCCACGCCCAGGGGCTGGTGACGTTGACCGCCGGCACGTTCGGCAACGTGTTCCGGTTCCTGCCGCCGCTGTCGATCGGCGACGAACTGGTGCACGAGGGCCTGGACATCCTGGAGCAGGCCTTCGCCACCGCGACGGCCCGAGGCTGACCTGGCGCCGGCTACCCGGCTGGGGCGCCCTCGGCGCCGGATCCGGGCCATCTCGCCGCGGCGGTCGCCGCCGGGCCGGGGCCCACGCCGGCCGCCGGTAGGATGGCCTCTCGACAGCGGCAGCGGCGCGGCTGTGCACCGGCCACCACCGGGTGCGCCTGCCGTCCGCGGCCTACGCATCCGCGTATCGAAAGGCGTCACGTCGTGTCCCTCGTCGTGCAGAAATACGGCGGTTCCTCCGTCGCCGACGCCGAACGGATCAAGCGGGTCGCCGAGCGCATCGTCGCCACCCGGCGGGAGGGGCACGACGTGGTCGTCGTGGTCTCGGCGATGGGCGACACCACCGACGAGCTGATCGACCTGGCCGAGCAGATCGTGCCGGTGCCGGCCGGCCGCGAGTTCGACATGCTGCTGACCGCGGGCGAGCGCATCTCGATGGCGTTGCTGGCCATGGCGATCCAGTCGCTGGGCTACCCGGCCGAGTCGTTCACCGGCTCCCAGGCCGGGGTGCTCACCACCTCGGTGCACGGCAAGGCCCGGATCGTGAACATCACGCCGGGCCGGGTGCAGAACTCGGTGGCCGAGGGCAACGTCGCGATCGTGGCGGGATTCCAGGGTGTCTCGCCCGACACCAAGGACATCACCACGCTGGGCCGCGGCGGCTCCGACACCACCGCGGTGGCGCTGGCCGCCGCGCTCGGCGCGGATGTCTGCGAGATCTACACCGACGTGGACGGGGTGTTCTCGGCCGACCCGCGGATCGTGCCGAACGCGCGCAAGCTCGAGACCATCACCTACGAGGAGATGCTCGAGATGGCCGCGTGTGGCGCCAAGGTGCTCATGCTGCGGTGCGTGGAGTACGGCCGGCGCTACAACGTGCCGATCCACGTCCGCTCGTCGTTCTCGAACCTGACCGGCACCACCGTGGCCGGCAAGATGGAGGATCTCACCGTGGAACAGGCGATCATCTCCGGCGTCGCGCACGACCGCAGCGAGGCCAAGGTCACCGTGGTCGGCGTGCCCGACAAGCCCGGCCAGGCCGCCGCGCTGTTCCGGGTGCTGGCCGAGTCGGAGCTGAACCTCGACATGATCGTGCAGAACGTCTCGACCAAGGGCACCGGGCGCACCGACGTCTCGTTCACGCTGCCGAAGACGGACGGTGCCCTGGCGGTGCAGTCGCTGACCAAGGTGCAGGAGCAGGTCGGCTTCGAGCAGATCCTCTTCGACGACCACATCGGCAAGCTCTCGCTCGTCGGGGCCGGCATGCGCTCGCATCCGGGGGTGTCGGCCTCGTTCTTCGCCGCGCTGGCCGAGGCCGGCGTGAACGTCGAGATGATCTCCACCTCCGAGATCCGGATCTCGGTGGTCACCCGCGACACCGACCTGGACCTGGCCGTCCGGGCGGTGCACGACGCGTTCGAACTGGGCAGCGAGGACGAGCAGGCGGTCGTGTACGGCGGTACCGGCCGATGAGTGCTGGAGCGGGCAGCGCAGGCGCGCGCGACGGGCGAGGAGGAGCGGTGAAGGTCGGGGTGGTCGGCGCGACCGGGCAGGTCGGCGCCAAGGTCCGGGAGATCCTGCTGGAACGGGACTTCCCGCTCAGCGAGCTCCGGTTCTTCGCCTCGGCCCGGTCGGCCGGGTCGACCTTGGCCTTCGGTGGCAAGGAGATCACGGTCGAGGACGCGGCCACCGCCGATCCGGCCGGGCTGGACCTCGCGATCTTCTCGGCCGGTGCCAGCACCTCGCGGGCGCTCGCGCCGAGGTACGCCGAGGCCGGCGTCACCGTGATCGACAATTCCTCGGCGTGGCGGATGGATCCGGACGTGCCGCTGGTGGTCAGCGAGGTGAACCCGCAGGCGCTCTCCGACATCCGCAAGGGCATCGTCGCCAACCCGAACTGCACCACGATGGCGGCCATGCCGGTGCTGCAGCCGCTGCACGCCGAGGCCGGCCTGGTGCGGCTGGTCGCCGCGACGTACCAGGCGGTGTCGGGCAGCGGGCTGGCCGGCGTGGAGGAGCTGGACGGCCAGCTGCAGAAGGCGGGTACGAGTGCCGCCGCGCTGACCCACGACGGTGCCGCGGTGGACCTCGGCGAGCCGGCCAAGTACGTCCGGCCGATCGCCTTCAACGTGCTGCCGATGGCCGGTTCGGTCGTCGGTGACGGCACGTTCGAGACCGACGAGGAGCAGAAGCTGCGCAACGAGAGCCGCAAGATCCTCGGCATCCCGGACCTGCGGGTCTCCGGCACCTGCGTGCGGGTGCCGGTCTTCACCGGGCACTCGCTGTCGATCAACGCCGAGTTCTCCCGGCCGCTGTCGGTGGAACGGGCGCTGGAGCTGCTGGCCGCCGCGCCCGGCGTGGTGGTGACCGACGTCCCGACCCCGCTGCAGGCGGCCGGTCAGGACCCCAGCTTCGTCGGACGGGTGCGGCAGGACGGCGACTTCTGCCTGTCGCTGTTCGTCTCGGGGGACAACCTGCGCAAGGGCGCGGCGCTGAACACGGTTCAGATCGCCGAGTTGCTGGTCGCCGGTCGCTGATTTCGTGGTCTATCCGGTCAACGAGGCGTTCCGGCGCGAGGTCCGCGAGCGCGCGCTGGAGGTCGCCCGCCGGCTCACCGTCGAGCGCGGCTGGCAGCAGGTGCGGTTCGTCGAGGTCGCCGACGAGGTGGGCGTGTCCCGCCCGACGATGTACTCGGAGTTCGGCAACAAGGCCGGCCTCGGCGAGGCGCTGGTGCTGGCCGAGACCGACACCTTCCTGACCGGGCTGCTGGCCACCCTGGCCGACGAGTCGGCGAACCTGAACTCGGCAGCCAAGGCGGCGCTGCGCTACACCATGCTGGCCGCGTCGGAAAACCCTTTGTTGCACGGGGTGTTGACCAACGCCGGCGATCGTGACCTGCTGCGGCTGCTGACCTCGAAGTCGGGCCCGGTGCTGCCGATCGCGGTCACCGTGCTGACCGACTGGTTCCGCGAGCACTTCCCGCAGGTGCCGGAGCCGATCTTCGGCGAGCTGATCGAGGCGCTGGTGCGGCTGACCCTCTCGCACCTGACCCAGCCGACCCACGAGCTGCCCGAGGCGCTGTCCTCGCTGGAGCGGATCACCGACCTGGTGCTGCGGACCGCCCTGGACTGAGCCGGCTCAGCCGAGCGCGGTCGGCAGCGGGCCGTTCCACGGGAACGGCTCGATCTCGGCCAGCACCCGGCTGCGCCGCCGCCGGTTGAGGTGGTCGATGTAGAGGGTGCCCTGCAGGTGCTCGGTCTCGTGCACCAGGCAGCGCGCCAGGAAGCCGGTGCCGGTCACCTCGACCGGCTCGCCGTGCCGGTCCTGTCCGGCCACCGTGACCAGGTACGGCCGGCCGAGCGTGGCGTACGGCCCGGGCACCGACAGGCACCCCTCGTCGAGCTTCTGCTCCGGTCCGGCGGTCGCCACGATGCGCGGGTTGACCACGTGTCCCTTGTGCTGGACGTCGTCGTCGTCGTGGCAGTCGTAGACGAAGACCGACCTGTTCACGCCGATCTGGGTGGCCGCCAGCCCGACGCCCTCGGCCACGTACATGGTGGCGAACATGTCGTCGATCAGCCGGGACAGCTCCTCGTCGAAGTCGCCTACCGGCTCGGTGGGGGTGTGCAGTACCGGGTCTCCGACGATGACCACCGGACGCGCTGTGCCTGGCATAGCCGCAGAGTCTATGCGGCGGCTCAGGCGGGCGGCCGGATGCCGTCCAGCACCAGCGTGAGCAGCCGCTCGTTCTGCGGCAGGCTCGCGTTGCGGGCCATGCACATGCCGCCGACCAGCTGCATCAGGTCGGCGTGGTCGATGTCGGTGCGGGCCACCCCGGCCTGCTGGGCCCGGGTCAGCACGGTGGCGGCGGCGGCAGCGATCTTGTCCCGCGAATCCAGCTTGAAATCCGGGTTCTTCTCGAACGCCTCGTGCAGCTCGGTGAGGAAGACCCGCTTCGACTGGGCATACCGGACGAAGCCCTGCAGCCAGGCGACCAGCCCGTCCCACGGTTCGGTGGTGTCGGCCAGCTGCCGGGCCAGGGTGACCAGCCCGTCCACGTCCTCGCGGTAGACGGCCTCGACCAGGTCGATCCGGCGCGGGAAGTGGCGGTAGAGGGTGCCCACGCCGACGTCGGCGGCCTTGGCGATCTCCTCCATGCCGACCTCGCTGCCCCGTTCGGTCAGCAGGTCACGGGCGGCGGCGACCAGGCGCTCGTAGTTGCGCCGGGCATCGGCCCGCATCGGCCGGCACGGGGCAGAGCTCTCGGCGGTTCCGGCGGTGGTGGGCTTGCTGGCCATGCTTCGAGTATTCCTCCTCCGCCGGTGGCAGCGGCCGCCTCGTCGCGGCCGGGCATGGGGCTTGCTAACCGGAGGCTGCCTCCGTATTGTTACCGGAGGAAGCTTCCGGTTAACAGATTACTCGTTCCATCATGCGAGGAGCCGATCCACTCCATGTCCTCCAACCCAGTCCTCGACCGCGTCGATCGCGATGCGGCAGCCGGTGCGCCCGGCGCCCGGAACGGCCGGTTCGCCGATCGGCTGCGCCGCAACCACAATGCCCTGGTGCTGGCCGTGATCCTGTCCTGCCAGCTGATGGTCGTGCTCGACGCGACCATCGTGAACGTCGCGCTGCCCGACATGAAGGCAGCCCTGCACTTCTCCGACGCCCAGCTGTCCTGGGTGCTCAACGCCTACACCCTGACCTTCGGCGGCCTGCTGCTGCTCGGCGCCCGAGCCGGTGACCTGCTCGGCCGCCGGATCACCTTCCTGGCCGGCATCGCCGTCTTCACCCTCGCCTCGCTGGCCGGCGGCTTCGCCGGCACCGGCTGGCTGCTGCTCGCCGCCCGCGCCCTGCAGGGCGTCGGCGGGGCGCTGGCCGCGCCGTCCTCGCTGGCCCTGCTCACCACGATGTTCCCGGAGGGCCGGGAACGGGTGCGGGCCATCGGCCTCTACACCGTGGTCTCCATCGGCGGCGGCGCGGTCGGCCTGATCGCCGGCGGCATGCTCACCCAGTGGGCATCCTGGCGCTGGGTGCTCTTCGTCAACGTGCCGATCGGCGTGGTGGTCTACCTGGTCGGCCGGATGGTGCTGCCCGAGACGCCACGGCGCCGGGGCGCCTTCGACCTCGCCGGCGCCCTGACCTCCACGCTCGGCATGGGCGCGCTGGTCTACGGCCTGGTCCGGGCGGCCAACGATGGCTGGTCGGACCCGCTCACCGTTGGCTCGATGGTGGCCGGCGCCGCGCTGCTGGCGGCCTTCATCCTGGTCGAGCTGCGCGCGGCCGAGCCGATCACCCCGCTGCGGCTGTTCGGCAATGCCAGCCGCAACGGCGCCAACGCCGCCCGCGGGCTGCTGTTCGCCGGCATGTTCGGCATGTTCTTCTTCCTCACCCAGTACACCCAGAACGTGCTGGGCTACAGCCCGCTGCGGGCCGGCTTCGCCTTCCTGCCGATCCCGCTCACGGTCTTCGTCTCCTCCCAGCTGACCAGCCGGGTGCTGATCAACCGGTTCAGCCAGAAGTCGCTGATGCTCGCCGGCGCCGGGTTCTCCACGCTCGGCATGGCCCTGGCCAGCCAGCTCGGCACCCATTCCGGCTACCCGGTGATCCTGGCCAGCCTGCTGCTGTTCGGCGCCGGCAACGGCATGTCGTTCGTGACCCTCACCGCCGCCGCGCTGGCCGGGGTGGCCGGTCCCGATGCCGGGGCCGCGTCCGGGCTGGTGAACGTGACCCAGCAGCTGGGCGGCACGGTGGGCGTGGCGGTGCTGGTGACCGTGTTCGGCTCGGCCGCCAAGCACGCGGCCGCGCACCCGGTCGCGGGCGGCCGGCTCGCGCAGGCGAACCACGCCTTCGTCTACGCCGCCGACCACGCCTTCGTGGCCGGCACCGTGTTCCTGCTGGCCGCGATCGCCTTGATCCTGCTGGTGATCCGGGCGCCGCGGCCGGCCGCCATCGCCGAGGAGGTGGCCGCCGGCGAGCCGGTGCTGGTCGAGGCCTGACCGGCCCGGGTTCGCGGCGCATGACATCCTGCTGGGGTGCAGGTGGTCACCAGCGCCGCGAACCCGGTCGTCAAGCGCGTCCGGCTGCTGGCCGACCGCAAGCACCGGCGCCGGCAGAACGCCTTCGTCGTCGAGGGGCTGCAGCCGGTGTGGCGGGCGGTGTCGGCCGGCCGGCACGTCGAGACGCTGATCGTCGCGCCGGAGCTGCTCGCCAACCCGGCCGCCGGCGACATGGTCGCCGAGCTGGAGCGGGACGGCGTCGAAGTTATCCGCGTCAGCGCCGAGCTGTTCCGGCGGCTGTCCGACCGGGACGGCCCGGCCGGCCTCGCTGCCATCGTCACCGGTGGCGTGGGAACGCTCGACGACCTTGCGGTGCAGGCAGATTCGGTGTTCGTGGTGCTGCACGAGCTGAGCAACCCCGGCAACATCGGCACCCTCGTCCGGACGGTGGACGCGGCCGGCGCGCACGGCGTGATCCTGCTCGGACACACCGCCGATCCGCTGTCGGCCCCGGCCATCAAGGCCAGCATGGGCTCGGTGTTCGCGGTGCCGGTGACGGCGGTGGCCGGCGAGGACGAGCTGCTCGGCTGGGCCGGCCGGCACGGGCTGCGGCTGGCCGCGATGACCGGCGCCGGCGCGGTGGAGCTGTGGCAGGCGGAACTGCCCCGGCCGCTGCTGGTGCTGCTCGGCAACGAGGGTGCCGGGTTGCCGGACAGCCTGCTGGCCGCGGCCGACCTGCGCGTGCGGATCCCGATGACCGGCACCGCCGAGTCGCTGAACGTGGCGGCCGCCGGCGCAGTGGTGCTCTACGAACTGGCCCGGCGCGCGCAGTCCGGCTAGTGCGGCCGGGCCTGCTGCTGGACGCCGGTCCGCTGGGCGCGGGCATTGCCGACGAAGCTGACCGCCCAGTGGAAGACCGTGGAGACCCGGTTCTTGAAGCCGACCAGGTAGAAGATGTGCACGCCCAGCCAGAGCAGCCAGGCAAGCAGGCCGTAGAACCGCAGCTGGCCGATGCTGACCACCGCCTTGAAGCGACTGATGGTGGCCATGCTTCCCTTGTCGAAATAGCGGAATTCGCCCTGCGCCGCGCGGCCGGTGACCCGGCGCTGGACCTGCTGGGCGGCGTACTTGCCGCCCTGGATGGCGACCTGGGCCACCCCGGGGTAGCCCTTGAGCGCGATCATGTCGCCCACCACGTAGATCTCGGGATGGCCGGGCAGGGTCAGGTCCGGGTTCACCGCGATCCGGCCGGCCCGGTCGACGTCGGCCCCGGTCTGCTCGCCGAGCTGCCGGCCGAGCGGTGACGCCTGCACCCCGGCCGCCCAGACCACGCACCTGCTCGCGATCCGGCTGGTGACGCCGTGCGTGTCGCGCACCTCGATGCCGGTGGCGTCCACGCCGGTGACCATCGCGTTCAGCCAGACCTCGACCCCGAGGTGCTGCAACTGCCCGACGGTCCGGGCGGAGAGCCGGTGCCCGAAGGTGCCCAGCACCGAGTCGGCGGCGTCGACCAGCACCACCTGCGCGGCGGCCGGGTCGATCGCGCGGAAGTTGCCGCGCAGCGTCCGGCGGGACAGTTCGGTCAGCTGGCCGGCCATCTCGACCCCGGTCGGGCCGGCGCCGACCACCACGAACCGCATCCACTCGGCGCGCCGGGCCGGGTCGGGCTCGAGCTCGGCAGCCTCGAACGCGCCGTAGATCCGGGCGCGCAGGCTCATCGCGTCGTCGATGCTCTTCAGCCCGGGGGCGTACTCCGCGAACTCGGGATGGCCGAAGTAGGAAGTGTCCGCGCCGGCCGCGACGATCAGGCTGTCGTAGCCGGTGACCGTCTCGATGCCGGCCGCGGTCGAGGTCACCGTCCGTCCGGCGACATCGATCCCGGTCACCTCGCCGAGCAGCACCCGGGCATTGCGCTGCCGGCGCAGGACGTCCCGGGTCGGCGGCGCGATCTCACCCTCGCTGAGGATGCCGGTCGCGACCTGGTAGAGCAGCGGCTGGAACAGGTGGTGGTTGATCCGGCTGATCAGGGTGATGTCGACATCGGCCCGGCGCAGCTCCTTGGCGGCGAACAGGCCGCCGAAACCGGAGCCGATGATGACCACGCGGTGCCGCCGTCCCAGATGCGGCTGGCTCGGGTGCGGCTGAGTCATTCCTCCACTGTAGGCAGTCGCCGGCTACCGGCCGGTGAATCGTGGCGGCCGGCGCTCGGCCCGGGCCCGTTCGCCCTCGGCCCGGTCGTCGCTGGTCCAGCAGGCCTCGAATGCCGTGGCCAGCACGGGATCCTCGATCGGCTGCTCGGTCAGGGCCCGCTTGCTGTAGGCCAGCGACAGCGGTGCGAACGCCGCCACCTGCCGGGCCCAGGCCAGCGCGTCGGCATGGTCGCCGAGCCGGTCGACCAGGCCGCGCTGGTGGGCCAGCTCCGGCCCGAACGTCTCGGCACCCAGCAGCATCGCCCGGGCGGTGCCGCCGCCGGCCAGCAGCGCCAGCCGCCGGATCGTCCACGGATCGACGGCCAGGCCGTTGCGGGCGGTGGGGACGGCGAACCGCGCTCCCGCCGCGGCCACCCGCAGGTCGCTGGCCAGGGCCAGCTGGGTGCCGGCGCCGATCGCCGGCCCGTTGATCGAGGCGAGCACCGGCACCGGGACCGCGACGATCGCCTGCAGCATGCCGTGGAGGGCGTCCCGGAACTCATCGCCGTACACGCCGTCCAGGTCGGCGCCGGCGCAGAAGCTGCTGCCGGCGCCGGTCAGCACGATCGCCCGGGCGCTGCCGGCCGCGGTCAGGACCGCCTCGCGCAGCGCGTGGCAGTGCTCCAGGTCCAGGGCGTTGCGGCGTTCGTGCCGGTCGATCGCGATGACGGTGACCGGCCCGTCCTGGCTGCTGGCGATCACGGGTGCAGCACCGTGCGGACGGCCCGGCCCTGCTCCAGGTCGGTGAAGCAGCGCTCGAGGTCGGCGAGGTCAGCGGTGCCGGTGGCCAGCGGCGCCAGGTCGAGCTCGCCGTGGCGGAGCCAGTCGAAGTACCGCGGCAGGTCGGCGGTGGCATCCAGCGAGCCGCCGACGCAGCCGACCAGCGTCCGGGCGAAGTGGAAGAGCTCCAGCGCGCTGAACTGCACCGCCTCGTCCTTGCCGCCGATGCCGACCACGCACACCGTGCCACCGCGCCGGGCCAGGCTCCAGGCATCCCGGACGGTGCCGGCCGAGCCGACGCAGTCGAAGGTGTAGTCGGCGCCCCGGCCGGTCAGCGCGCGCACCGCCCGCTTGAGGTTCTCGTCGGCGGGCAGGAACTCGTCGGCCCCGAGCCGTGCGGCCAGCTCCGCGCGGGCGGGGTTGCGGTCCACGGCGATGACCTGGCCGGCGCCGGCCAGCCTGGCGCCCAGCACCGCCGACAGTCCGACGCCGCCCAGGCCGAGCACCAGCACCGAGGCGCCTTCGGTGACCCGGGCGACCTTCGTCACGGCGCCGACCCCGGTGGTGACGGCACAGCCGAGCAGGGCGGCGTCGGTCGGGCCGATGTCGGCCGGCACCGGCACCACGGCGTTGGACCGGACCACGGTCTGCTCGGCGAACGAGCCGACCCCCAGGCCCGGATGGACCGGCTCTCCGTGGCTGTCGATCGCGTATGGCTCGGCCGCCCGGTCGCCGCCGTGCTCGCAGAGGTGCGGCTCGCCGTGCCGGCAGAAGAAGCACTCGCCGCACGGGCTGATCCAGAGCAGCACCACCCGGTCGCCCGGCCGGACGTGCGTGACCCGCTCACCGGCCTCGACCACCGTGCCGCACGCCTCGTGGCCGAGCACCGCAGGCAGCGGCTGGGCCAGCTTGCCGCGGGCCAGCGAGAGGTCGCTGTGGCACACCCCGGTGGCGTCGATGCGCACCCGCACCTCGTCCGGGCCGGGATCGCGCAGCCGGATGGTCTCCACCGCGACCGGGCGGGTCGTCTCGCGCAGCACCGCCGCCCGCACCTCGACGCGGTATCGGTCCGTCATCTGCCGCACCTGCTCTCAGGATCGCTCGGGTTCGTCGGGCCTTTCGAAGCTACCGGCCAGCTGCGATCCGTGTGACATTTCGGCTACTGCGCGATACCAGTCACCCGGCGTAATCTGCCGGTTTCACACCCTGATGGCCCATTGCCTGGCAGGGTGACCGGTCGAGCGGGGGGATGGGATGACGGATTCGGATCCGCCGGGTGAGCCGGCCGGGGAGGCGACGGTCCTGGACCGGCTCATCGCCTGGGCGCTGCGCCAGGGCGATGCGGACGCGGACCGGATCACCGCCTACTTCGAGAGCCGCGCGGCGGCCCGGACCGGTCCCCGCTGGGCGGCCACCTACCGGCGGGAGGAGCTGCCCTTTCGCGGCCGGGGCAAGGACAAGGCCTGCTCGGCGACGCTGCGCCGGCTGCGGGCCCACCACGGCTGCGCGTCGCAGCGTCCGGCCGGCACGGGCCGGCCGCCGACGCTGCCCCGGCTGCCCGGCTGATCCAGGTTGCCGGGCAGGGTAGAGACCGTGTCAGGCGCATGACTGCCGACGAGATGCTCGACCCCGCGCGGGTGGCCCGGCTGATCTCGCGGTGGTCCGGGCTGCCGGTGACCGCAGTGCCCTCGGCCGGCACCGGCAACGGGCTGTTCCGGTCGGGGGACCCGCTGGTGGTCCGGCTGCCCCGGATCGGTCGAATCGCTGGAGCGGAACTGCGCTGGCTGCCCTGGCCGCCCGGCGCCGGCGCCGGTACCGCGGCCGGTCGGGGTGACAGGAACCGTCGCTCGCTGCGCTCGCTCCTCCCAAATCCTGCGGTGACGCAGCGACACAGCGAGAAGAGGGCCCATCCAAAGAACGGATGGACCCTCTTCTCGCTGTCGGGGTGACAGGATTTGAACCTGCGACCTCTTCGTCCCGAACGAAGCGCGCTACCAAGCTGCGCCACACCCCGATGTCGCCGACCGCAGCCGGCAACCGGACCAGCATAGCGGACGTCGAGCGGCCCGATCACACCAGGCCGAGCGCTACCGCGCGGGTACCCGGTCCCGGGGTAGCAGGGTCAGCAGCACCGCCTCGGGGCGGCAGCCGATCCGGAACGGCATGAACGGGTTCGTGCCGAGCCCCGCGCAGACGTTGAACCACATCTGCTCGTCCCACCGGTGCAGCCAGCGGGCCCGGCGCACGTCGATGCCGCAGTTCGTGACGATCGCCGGCCCGAACGGCACCCGGATCTGGCCGCCGTGCGTGTGCCCGGCCAGCACCAGGTCGTAGCCGTCCTCGGCGAACGAGGCCAGCAGCGCCGGCTCGGGGGAGTGCGTCACGCCGATCCGGACCGCCGCCGAGTCATCGGCCGGCCCGGCGATCCGGGAGTAGCGCGCCCGGCGCAGGTGCGGGTCGTCGGTGCCGGCCAGGCTCACCGGCAGGCCTGCGATGTCGACCGAGGTCCGGACGTGGGTGAGGTCCAGCCAGCCCCGGCCGGACATCGCCGCGGCCAGTTCGTCCCACGGCATCCGTTCGCGGCGGCTCAGGTCCCCCGGCCGGTGCGGCATGAAGTACCGCGCCGGGTTCTTCGGCTTGGGCACGTAGTAGTCGTTGTTGCCGGGGACGAAGGCGCCGGGGAAGTCGAACAGCGGCCCGAGCGCGCGCATGATCGCCGGGATGCCGTCCGGATCCGAGCTGGTGTCACCGGTGTTGATCACGTAGTCCGGCTCCAGCCGCGCCAGGTCCGACACCCAGGCCTGCTTGCGGCGCTGCGGCGTGGTCAGGTGCAGGTCGGAGATGTGCAGGACGCGCAGCGCGGGCGTGCCGGGATCCAGCACGGGTGCTGCGAACCGGCGCAGGGTGAAGAGGTTCCGCTCCACCAGCCCGCCGTAGCCGAGGGCGGCGGCGCCGGCCAGTCCGACCGCGGCGGCGGTGCGAGCGAGGGCGGGCATATTCACCAGCCTACGGCCACTAGCCTGGAGGCCATGGCCACCCTGAAGGAGCAGTTGCACGCCGACCTCACCACCGCGATGAAGGCGCGGGACGAGCTGACCACCGCCACCCTGCGGATGCTGCTCACCGCCGTCACCACCGAGGAGGTGTCCGGCGCCAGTGCCCGCGAGCTCACCGACGACGAGGTGCTGCGGGTGGTCAACCGCGAGGCGAAGAAGCGCCGGGAGGCCGCCGAGGCGTTCGACCAGGCCGGCCGCACCGGGCAGGCCCAGCGGGAGAAGGACGAGGAGGCGGTGCTGGTCCGCTACCTGCCCGCCCAGCTCGGCGACGCCGCGCTGACCGCGCTGGTGGCCGACGCCATCGCCGAGTCCGGTGCCACCGAGGCCCGCCAGATGGGGCTGGTGATGAAGGCCGTCACACCCAAGGTGGCCGGTCGCGCCGACGGCAAGCGGGTCTCGGACGAGGTGCGCCGCCAGCTCGCCGGCTGATCGTCCACAGCCGCCACCCGGTATCCACAGCCGCTGATCGGATCGAACCCGGTCTCATCTTGCTTGGGTACCGTGGCCGGGTGCTGAAACGCTTCGCCCTGCTCGTACTGCCCGTCCTGGTGCTGGCCACCGCCTGCACCAAGGCCCCGCAGGCCAGCCCACCCGGCGCTACAGGTTCGGCCGGCAGCACCGGCCCGGGCTCCTCGGCGCCGGCTGCGTCGCCGACCAGCTCCACGCCGTCGGCGCCGAGCACGCCACCGGCCCGACCGGTGCACGTCTCGCTGCTGGAGAGCGATGGCGGCGAGTACGGCGTGGGCATGCCGATCATTGCCTGGTTCTCGGTGGCACCGACCGACGCCTCGGCCTTCGCCAAGGCCACCACGGTGACGGTGAACGGCAAGCAGGTGCCCGGGGCCTGGTACTTCGAGGGCACCTCGCACGCGGGCTCGGCGATGGAGGCGCACTACCGGCCGCAGTCCTACTGGCCCGGGCACGCCTCGATCCACCTAGCGCTGCCGGTGCAGGGCCTGTCCGCCGGCCCGGGACTGGCCTACGACGACAGCCTCACCCTGGACATGCGGACCGGGCCGGCCACCTTCTCCACCGTGAACGCGGGCTCGCTGCAGATGACGGTGAAGTCCGACGGCAAGCTGGTCGGCGTCTACCCGGTGTCGCTGGGGGCGCCGAACACGCCCACCAGCCGCGGCATCAAGGTGATCATGGAAAAGGGTGTCGACATCCC
>DATJNU010000017.1:0-5614 GCA_035507775.1 Jatrophihabitans sp. | reverse complement strand
TGGCTGCACGCGGTGCGCAGCCAGTTGCTCGAACCGTTCGGACGGTCCAACGGCGGTCCGGTGGTCGGCGTGCAGCTGGGCAACGAGGGCTGCTACGGCGAGATCCACCTGCCGCTGGACCGGCAGGATGCCGGTGCCCCGGCGCTCGCCGCGTTCGGCCGCTGGCTCGGGGAGGAACCCGCGGCCGAGCAGATCCAGGCCGATCCGCGGCTCGCCGCGGCCTGGGCGCAGTGGTGCGGCGTGGACATCGCCGAGCACTGGCGCTGGCTGTCCGAGCAGTTCCCGGCCGAGCTGGTGCGGGTGGTCAACGTGCCGTTCGCCGCGCCGGACCAGCCCGCCGCCCTCGCCGGCTGGGGTGCCCGGCAGCCCGCCCTGCGGGAGGCCGCCGCCGGGTTCGGGCACACCGAGTGGATCGGCAACGCCAGCCGGCAGCCGGCCGTGCTCGCCGCGCACTGCTTCCAGCAGCTGCTCAACGGCAGCGACGTGGTCGAGGCGAACTGGGGATTCACCTGGCAGGACGCGACGTTCGCCGATCCCGCCACCCCGCTGTTCCACAGCCTGCTGGCGCTGCTGCTCGGCTCGCACACCTGCAGCGTGTACACCGCCTGCGCGACCCGGAACTGGGGCGAGCAGATCGATCTCGACGCCGACGGCCTGCGGGGCGAGGGGCTGGACCCGGCGCTCTACGGGCCGCCGTACTGCCCGGGTGCGCCGCTCACCGAGGACGGCCCGGCCGGCCCCAACCGGGCGGCGCTGGCCACCCTGGCCGAGCTGCTCCAGCGGCACGGTGCGCTGCTGCTGCGGAGCGAGTTGATCGTGCACGGCACCGTCGAGCTCGATCCCGCCGCCTGCTACGCCGACGACCGGCTGCTCGGTCGGCTGCTCGGCGCGTTCGGCGACAGCCTGTTCGACGGCTCCGCGGTGATCGTGCCGGTGCTGGCGGGCCGTCCCGGCCCGGAGCCGGCCGCCCCGAGCCCCAGCGTCGCCGTGCACCAGGGCAGCGCCGAACGGGCCGCCGAGCTGGTGCGGGCGCTGCCGGTCGACGCCGGCCGCAGCCGCTGGCAGCCGGTCACCGGGCGGCCGGCGGTGCTGGTCCGCCAGGATCGGGACGGGCACGAGCTGGCCGGCATCTTCAACCCGCACGACGGCGCGGTGACGGTGCGCCGGCAGGGCGCGGAGCCGGTGACCGTGACGGTGCCGCCGCACAGCGCGCTGCTGGTGGTGTGCCGGGACGGGCGGCCGGCCGACGTGGCCTGCGCGGTGCCGGCCGGCCCGGCCGCGGCCACCCTGCGGTTCGCCGGCACCGACCACCGGTTCGCCGCCGGCTGCCGGCTCGAGTCGCTGGCCGACGACCCGGTGCCGGCATGATCGAGGTGGTCGCGTTCGACCTCTTCGGCGTGCTGGCGGCCAACCAGCCGCCGGCGCTGAAGGCCGACCTGGCGGCGGCGCTCGGCGCCGAGCCGGCGGACTTCTGGCGGGAGTACTGGCGATTCCGCCCCGGCTACGACGTCGCCGCGCTGACCGACGCGCAGTACTGGCAGTCGGTGGCCGGCGCGCTCGGCAGCCAGGCCGGGCCGCTGGCGGCCGGGCAGCTGCGCCGGCTGTGCGAACTCGACGACGCGAGCTGGTCCGGGGTGAACGAGCCCGTCGTCGAGTTCGCCGCCGAGCTGGCCGAGGCCGGGCTGGCGCTCGGGCTGCTGTCCAACATCCCGGCCCGGCTGGCCGAGCACCTGCTCGCCAGCCACCGCTGGCTGGGGCTGTTCCGGGCGGCGGGATTCTCCTGCCGGCTCGGCCTGGCCAAGCCGGATCCCCGTGCCTTCCGCTGGCTGATCGAGCAGTTCGGCGCCGATCCGGCGCGGGTGCTCTACGTCGACGACCGGCCCGAGAACGTGCGCGCGGCGGCCGGCTCCGGCCTGCGGGCGGTGCACTTCACGACCGCGGCGGACCTGCGGGCGTACTGGCACGACCACGGCCGACCGGCCCTGACCGAACACCATCGATCCTCGTGAAGGAGCTAGCAATGGCAGACACGTTGGCGGAACTGCGCGACGAGGTCCGGCGAGACCTCGACACGATCCGGTTCCCCGACCGGGAGTGGGTCATCCCGGCCACCGGACCGGCCGGCGAACCGGTGCTGGACGTGGTCGTGGCCGGTGCCGGCCAGTGCGGCCTGGCGGTCGCGTTCGGCCTGCTCAGGCGCAGGATCACCAACATCGCCGTCTACGACCAGGGACCGCCCGGCAGCCAGGGCCCGTGGCGCAGCTACGGGCGGATGCACACCCTGCGCTCGCCCAAGCACTTCAACGGCCCGGACCTCGACGTCCCGAGCCTGAGCTGCCAGGCCTGGTACTCGGCCAAGCACGGCGAGCAGGCCTGGCAGCAGCTCGGCAAGATCGGGAAGGAGGACTGGTCGGACTACCTCACCTGGTTCGCCGAGGCGGCCGGCATCCCGGTCGAGCACGAGGTGCGGGTCGAGCACGTCGGGCCGGCGGCGGGCGGGCTGCTCACCGTCCGGCTGTCCCGGGCCGGGCGCACGGAGACCCGGCTGGCCCGCAAGGTGATCTTCGCGACCGGCGTCACCGGGCTCGGCCGGTGGGTGGTGCCACCGGCGATCAGCGAGAACGTGCCCCGCGACCGGTACCACCAGGTGGCCGAGGACATCGACTTCGGCGCGCTGGCCGGCAAGCGGATCGGCGTGCTCGGCGGCGGCGCGTCGGCCTACGACAACGCGGCCTGCGCCCTGGAGGCCGGTGCCCGCAGCGTCGACCTCTTCTTCCGCCGGCCCGAGCTGCACCGGGTCAACCCGCACCACTGGACGGAGTTCGCCGGCTTCCTCGACCACTTCCGCGACCTGCCGGACGAGTGGCGCTGGCGGTTCATGGCGCACATCCTGCCGCTCAACGAGCCGCCGCCACCGGACACCTTCCGCCGTGCCACCCGGCACCAGAACTTCCGGCTGCACCTCGGCGAGCGGTGGGAGCGGGTCGAGAGCGCCGGCGAGGTGGTCAGGGTGGCCAGCGCCGACGACAAGTACGAGTTCGACCACCTGCTCGTGGCGGTCGGCATGGTGCAGGACGTCACCCTGCAGCGGGAGCTGGCCGGGGCCGAGCCGCACATCGCGCGCTGGCGTGACCGGTACCGGCCGCCGGCCGCCGAGCAGAACGCCGGCCTCGCCGAATTCCCCTATCTGGGAGGGGATTTCCAGTACACCGAGGTGTCGCCGGGGCAGGCGCCGTGGCTGTCGGACGTCTACAACTTCACCGCCGCCGCGACGGTGAGCCACGGCCCGAGCGGGTCGTCCATCAACGGCATGAAGCAGGCCGCGAACCGGATCGCGGACGGCATCTGCCGCGACCTGTTCACCGGCAACGTCGACCGGCACTACGCGGACCTGCTCGCCTTCGAGAAACCGGAGCTGGACGTCCCGTGGCCCTGACCGGCGGCCAGCCGCCCCGGGGCCGGCCACCGCGCAGGCGGCTGCCGGTCGCCGGCCCCCGGGTGCGGTTCCCACCGGTACCCCCTGCGTCCGGCGGGTGGGTGGGCCAGAATGAGGAAATGGCCGCCGCGGACCGACACCGGTTGATCGTCGAACAGCTGGGGCTCCGGGATCGGGTGTCGGTGGCCGAGCTGGCCGAGCTGGCCGGCACCTCGGAGATGACGATCCGCCGGGATCTCGAACTGCTGGAGAGCCGGGGCGCGCTGCGCCGGGTGCACGGCGGCGCGGTGAAGGTCGCGCTCAGCGCCGTCGACCGCCCGTACGGCCTGCGGGAGCTGACCAACTCCGACGCCAAGGACCGGATCGGCAAGGCCGCCGCGGACAGCCTGCTCAACGGCGAGACGGTCATCCTCGACACCGGCTCCACGACGGCCGCGGTCGCACGGGCGATGGCCGGGCGCACGCTGACGGTGACGCCGCTGTCGCTGCACTCGCTGTTCCCGCTGAGCCTGAGCGAGGGCATCCAGCTGATGCTGCCCGGCGGCTGGGTGCGGCCCGGCGAGCTGTCCATCGTCGGCGGCGTGACCGAGGCCGCGTTCACCGAGTTCCGCTACGACACGTTCATCATCGGCTGCTGCGGGATCGGCGCCGAGCACGGTGCCACCGCCGTCGACCCGGAGGACGTCCGGGTCAAGCGCGCCGCGATCAAGGCGGCCCGCCGCCGGATCGTGGTGGCCACCCACGACAAGCTGGGCCGGGTGACGCTGGCCCGCATCTGCCCCACCGAGGAGATCGACCTGGTGATCACCGACGACGCCGACGACGCCGACGCGGTGACCGCGCTGCGCGAGGCCGGCGTGAGCGTGCTCTGCGTCTGACGGCTCAACCGTCGCCGGCCGCGCCGGGCGGCTGGCAGGACGGGCACCAGTACAGGTTGCGGCCGACCAGCGGCTGGGTGCGCACCTCGGTGCCGCACAACCGGCACGGCAGCCCGGCCCGGAAGTAGACGTAGTTCGCCTCGCCGCGGGCCACCGGACCCCGCCGGCGCGCCCGGTCGGCGGCCCGCAGCGTCTCGATCCGGCCGACCCGCACCCCGTGCCGCATCAGGGCGACCAGGTCGGCCCACATCGCCGCCCACCGGTCCGGCGGCAGCGACCGGCCGGGCAGGAACGGGTCGACCCGGTGCCGGAAGAGCAGTTCTGCCCGGTAGACATTGCCGATTCCGGCGATCACAGCCTGGTCCATCAGCAGCGCGGCGATCGGGGCACGGCTGCGCGCAATGCGCCGCCAGGCCCGGTCCGGGTCTGCATCCCGGCGCAGCGGGTCCGGCCCGAGCCGGCCGATCAGCGCGGCCACCTCGGCCGGTTCGAGCAGCTCGCACGCGGTCGGGCCGCGCAGGTCGGTCCAGTGCCCGTCAGCGACCAGCCGCAACCGCAGCGCCCCGACCGGTGCCGGTGGCGGGCCGGCGCCGGTGGTGAACTTGCCGTACAGGCCCAGGTGCACGTGCAGCGTCGGGCCACCGTCGTAGCGGTGCAGCAGGTGCTTGCCGTGCGCCTCGGTGGCGTCCAGCACCCGGCCGTCGAGCAGCGCGGCACCCTCGGCGAAGCGTCCCTGCGGGCTGGAAACCCGAACCGGCCGGCCGGCGAACAGCGTGCGCTGCTCGCGGGCCAGCCGGTGGAGGGTGTGGCCTTCAGGCATCGATCGACGACCTGAAGCGGAGGATCAGGCCATCGCCTTCTGCAGGTTGGCGTCGATCGCGTCCAGGAACTCCTCGGTGGTCAGCCACGGGCTGTCCTTGCTGATCAGCAGCGCGAGGTCCTTGGTCATCTGGCCGCCCTCGACGGTGGAGATGCAGACCCGCTCCAGGGTCTCGGCGAACCGGGTGACCTCGGGGGTGCTGTCGAGCTTGCCGCGGTGGGCCAGGCCCCGGGTCCAGGCGAAGATCGAGGCGATCGGGTTGGTCGAGGTCGGCTTGCCCTGCTGGTGCTGGCGGTAGTGCCGGGTGACGGTGCCGTGCGCGGCCTCGGCCTCGACGCATCTGCCGTCCGGGCTCATCAGCACCGAGGTCATCAGGCCGAGCGAGCCGAAGCCCTGCGCGACCTGATCCGACTGCACGTCGCCGTCATAATTCTTGCACGCCCAGACGAATTCGCCGCTCCACTTGAGCGCGCTCGCCAC
>DATJNU010000016.1:0-18081 GCA_035507775.1 Jatrophihabitans sp. | reverse complement strand
GAAGGCCGGCCTGCTCGAACGCACCACCGATCCCGACGACCGCCGTGCGGTGCTGCTCAGCGCCAGCCCCAAGGCCAAGCGACTGCTGCAGCGGCTGGCAGCGGGGCGGCGGCAGCGCATCGAGCGACTGCTCGACGGCTGGACCGAGGACGAGATCGCGCTCTTCGCCAGCCTGCTCGGCCGGTTGAACCAGGCCAGCGAGACCCACCACGACCAGCACGCCCACGAACTTCACCAGGAGCTCAACCATGGCTGACACCGCGGTCCGCACCGCCCCGGACGACTCGGGCCGGCTCACGCACCGGCAGATCATGCTCATCCTGTCCGGCCTGATGCTGGGGATGTTCCTGGCCTCGCTGGACCAGACCATCGTCTCGACCGCGATGCGCACCATCGCCGACAAGCTCAACGGCCAGACCAACCAGGCCTGGGCCACCACCGCCTACCTGGTGACCTCGACGGTGTCGACGCCGCTGTACGGCAAGTTGAGCGACATGTACGGGCGCAAGAAGTTCTACCTCTTCGCCATCTCGATCTTCCTGGTCGGCTCCGCGCTGTCGGGCATGTCCAACTCGATGATCGAGCTCGCCGCCTTCCGCGCGGTGCAGGGCCTGGGCGCCGGCGGCCTGATGGCGCTGGCCTTCGCGATCATCGCCGACATCGTCTCGCCGCGTGAGCGGGCCAAGTACCAGGGCTACTTCATGGCGGTCTTCGCGACCTCCTCGGTGCTCGGCCCGGTGCTCGGCGGGCTGCTGGCCGGCCAGGACACGCTGCTCGGTTTCGACGGCTGGCGCTGGGTGTTCTACGTCAACGTCCCGATCGGCCTGGTCGCGCTGGCGGTCGTCACCCGGTTCCTGAACCTGCCGCACACCCGCCGTGAGCACCGCATCGACTACCTCGGCGCCGCGACGCTGGTGCTGGGCATCACCTCGCTGCTGATCGTCGCCGAGCAGGGCCGCGACTGGGGCTGGGGCTCGCCCCGCTCGCTGGTGTTCTACGTTGTCGGCACGCTGCTGCTGGTGCTGTTCGTCCTGCAGGAGCGCCGGGTCGGTGACGAGGCCATCCTGCCGCTGAAGCTGTTCCGGCACCCGGTGTTCTCGGTCGCCTCGCTGCTCAACTTCATCGTCGGCATGGGCATGTTCGGCGGCATCATCTGCCTGCCGCTCTACATGCAGATCGTCAAGGGCTTCTCGCCGACGAAGTCCGGCCTGTCGCTGCTGCCGCTGATGCTCGGCCTGATGACGGTGGCGATGACCACGGGTATCGCGACGGCCAAGACCGGCCGGTACAAGATCTTCCCGATCGTCGGCACCGCGGTGCTGATCGTGGCCCTGCTGGGGCTGAGCCGGATCCACTACGACACCGGCTACTGGCGCCTGGTGCCGCTGATGATCCTGCTCGGGGCCGGCCTGGGCGGCTGCATGCAGACCCTGGTGCTGGCCACCCAGAACGCCGTCCCGCCGGCGCAGATGGGCGTGGCCACGGCCTCGGCGACGTTCTTCCGGTCGATGGGCGGCACCTTCGGGACCGCGATCTTCCTGACCATCTTCTTCTCCGGCGCGGCCAGCAAGATCGGCCACAACGTGCAGTCGGCGTCCGGTACCCCGGCCTTCCAGTCCGCGCTGCGCGACCCCGCGAACTCGACGATCGCCCGTGCGCTGCAGGCGATGAAGGGCGGGGCGAGCGGCCAGCTCAACGACACCAGCTTCCTGCAGCACGGCGCGCTGGTGCTGCGCGAGCCGTTCCTGTCCGGCTTCGCCGGCGCGATGGACCGGGTGTTCCTGGTCGCGGCGCTGGTCGTGGTGCCGGCGTTCGTGCTCTCCTTCTTCCTCAAGGAGGTCACCCTGCGGATGGAGTCCGGCCTGGAGGCGCAGGCCGCCGAGCGTCGCGCGGCGGCTGCCCAGGCCGAGCAGCTGGCGCTCTAACACCCCGATCAGGCAAGAACACCCCGATCAGGCAAGGCGAAAGTCCCGCCCACCTACCAGGTGGGCGGGACTTTCGCCTTGCCGGCCAAGGACACCTGTCGGCTGGCCGGCGCGGCACCGGACGGTCCGGCTGCCCGGTGGGTGGCGAATCCTTCGATAAAGACGGTGTTTACGGCTGCCGGGTTTGGGTTGCCGGCCTCGCCGAGGATAGGTAACGATGAGGTGGACGGGAAAGTCTCGCCCACCGGCCAAGCCGGTGCGACTGGAGCTCCCGGCGCGTCCGCCGCCGGTGATCCGGGACGCGGGCCGCACAGCTGCAGAGTCCGTGCAGCTGCAGAGCATGCCGCGGCCGCCCCCGGGACATGGCTGACGGGGTCAGTCGGCTCGACCGCTGGAGGGTCGCCCGCGGGTACCGCAGGCGGCTCCGGCAGCAAGGAGTGTCGAACTCATGCGCATCACCAAGTACGCCGTCGTCGGCGCCGCCGCGACCATGGCGTTCGCGACCGCCTCCCCGGCGTTGGCGCACGAGAGCACGAGCACGACCGGTCCGCAGCGGACCGCCAGCGCGCCCACGCTGGCGCAGCAGAAGGCCTGGCTCGACGCCTACCTCACCACCAGCCAGCAGCGACTCACCGCGCTGGCCGCCCGGATCGCCGCCGATCCGCACCTGACCAGCCAGCAGCGCAGCGCGTGGGCGGCCAAGATCGCCCAGCAGCAGGCGGCCCTGACGGCGCGGTCCGCGGTGGACGCGGCCACGACCGAGTCGGCGCTGCACCAGGCGGTCCATGCCGCGATGACCGCCGACTCCCTGCACGGCATGTTCGGCTGGCGCGCGCTCTGCGACTCCGGCTACCGGCTTGACCGGGACGAGCAGGCCCGGGACCGCGCCGCCACGAAGGCCAAGGACGCTCAGCGCGCCCGGGACGCGCGGGCCAAGCAGGCCCGGGACCCGCACCAGGGCGCGGTGACGGTGGCCGATGAGCACCCGGCGGTGGCGACCCACCCGGCGTCCGGCACCCACCAGGTCGTGTTGCGCAGCACGCGGCAGGACGGCGCCGAGCAGGCCCGGCAGTCGCGGACGGCCTGGCATTCCGACACGTCCGGCAAGCACAGCTCCGGTGCCGGCTTCGCCCACCACGGCACGGGCCACCGGCACCACTGAGGCCCGGGGCTCCACCGCCTGAGGGGTGCGGTGGAGCCCCGGGGCAGGCATGGGCGCGCGCCCATGCTCCGAGGCCGGCCAGCTGCGATCAGCTGGCCGGCCTCCGGCTGTCCGGGCCTCGCCCGGGCACCCTGCGCACCCCGCCGGCCGGTGGCCGCACCCGACGGGTCAGTGGTTCACCGCGTCCGGGTGGTCGAGCAGCCGCTGCCGGCTGGCGGTGATCTCGGCCTCCGCCTCGGCCCGGCCGACCCAGGAGGCGCCCTCGACGCTCTTGCCCGGTTCCAGGTCCTTGTAGACCTCGAAGAAGTGCTGGATCTCCAGCCGGTCGAACTCCGGCACGTGGTGGATGTCGCGCAGGTGCTCCAGCCGCGGGTCGTTCGCGGGCACGCAGAGCACCTTGTCGTCGCCGCCCTTCTCGTCGGTCATCCGGAACATGCCGATCGCGCGGCAGGCCACCAGCACGCCGGGGAAGAGCGGGTCACCCTGCAGCAGCACCAGCGCGTCGAGCGGGTCGCCGTCCTCGCCGAGGGTGTTCTCGATGTAGCCGTAGTCGGCCGGGTACTGGGTCGAGGTGAAGAGCGTCCGGTCCAGCCGGATCCGGCCGGAGGCATGGTCGACCTCGTACTTGTTCCGGCTGCCCTTGGGAATCTCGATCAGGACGTCGAACTCCTGCATGGTTCCTCTTCTCGTACGTCCGGCAGCGGTCCCATTATTGTTGCCTACCGTGACCGGGCCGCGTACGGGGAGCTTCCGCGCTGTGCTGCTGGTCATTCTCAGCTGCGTGCTGGTCGCGGCCGGCTATGCCGGGATGCGCGGCGCCCGGCAGTACCTGGCGAACCGGGACTTCCACCCGGTGCGGGTGCCGGCCGCCACCCAACCCGCCTCCGACGCCCGGGCCGGCCTGCGCACCGGCCCGCCGCAGCCGATCCCGACCCAGGCCGACGCCCCGGAGCCGACGCCCACCGGGGTGGCGGCGGCGCTCGCCGGCAAGCTCACCGCCCCGCAGCTCGGCCCGTCGCTGTCGGCCCAGGTGCTGGACGCGACCACCGGCGATTCGCTCTTCGCCCGGCGGCCGGACGCGCTGGTCGCCCCGGCCTCGACCAGCAAGCTGGTCACCGCCGCGGCGGTGCTCGCCGCGCACCGGTCCACCGACCGGATCCGCACCACGGTGGTCGCCGGTGCCGAGCCGGGCACGGTGGTGCTGGTCGGGGCCGGTGACCCGACGCTGTCGGCCGCCCCGGCCGGCCAGCCGACGCCCTACCCGGAGGCCGCCCGGGTCACCGACCTGGCAGCCCAGGTGCGCCGGGCGCTCGGCGCCACCCCGGTGACCCGGGTGCTGGTGGACGGCTCGCTCTTCAGCGGCCCGGCGGTGGCGCAGGGCTGGGCGCCGGAGGACTCCCCGTCCAGCTACGGCTGCCCGATCACGGCGGCGATGGTCGACGGCGGCCGAGACACTCCGCAGTCGGCGATCCGGTCGGCGAACCCCGACCTGGCCGCCGGCTCCGCGCTGGCCCGGGCACTCGGCGGGGCACAGGTGAGCCGTGGCCGGGCGCCGGCCGGCGCACGCACCCTGGGCGCCGTGCAGTCCGCCCCGATCGGGGTGCTGGTCGAGCAGATGCTGCGCGACTCGGACAACGTGATCGCCGAGATGCTGGGCCGGCAGGTGGCACTTGCCGGGCAGCAGCCGGCCTCGTTCGCGGGTGCGGTGGTCGCGATCCGCACCGGGGCGGCGCCCCTGGGCATCGCCGCCGGCACCGGCATGCACGACGCCAGCGGGCTCTCGGTGCTGGACCGGCTGCCGGCCTCGGCGCTCACCCAGGCACTGACCGCCACCCGGGCGCGGCCGGAGCTGCGGTCGATCCTGTCCGGGCTGTCGGTGGCCGGCTGGGACGGTTCGCTGGTCGAGCAGGGCCGCTTCACCGGGCCGTCGGCTGGTGGGGACGGTGCGGTGCGGGCCAAGACCGGTTCGCTGACCGGCGTGTCGTCGATGGCGGGCGTGCTGACCGACGCCGACGGCCGGCAGCTGATCTTCGCCTTCGTGGCGGACCGGGCACCGAGCGAGGGGCCGACCAGGGAGGCCATCGACGCGCTGGCCGCCGCGCTGGTCCACTGCGGCTGCCGGTAGCCGGGCCGCTCGCACCGGCGCGGACAAGGCCCGGTCGCGCCGGTAGCGTGGGGGGAATGACCTCGCTGATCGACTGGTCGGTGGCGGAGCGGACCGCCCGCGCGCTGGCCCCGACGCCGCCGGCCGTCACCCCCACCGAGGCGGCCGCCGTGGTGGCGGAGCTGCAGCGGGCCACCGAGCGGGCCGCCGCCCAGGTGGCCGAGCTGACCCGGCTCAGCGAGCCGCCGATCACCGCCGACACGGTCGTGGTGGACCGGCACGGCTGGGTCGGCGCGAACGCCCGCAGCATGTCGACGGTGATGGATCCGCTCGCCGCCAAGCTCACCGAGGCCCGGCCGCCGGGCCGGCTGGCGTCCCGGATCGGCGGCGGCGCGACCGGTGCGCAGGCCGGTGCGGTGCTGGCGTTCCTGTCCGGCAAGGTGCTCGGCCAGTTCGAGTTCTTCTCGGTGGAGAGAGGGCAACTGCTGCTCGTCGCGCCCAACATCGTCTCGGTCGAGCGCAGCCTGCGGGTCAACCCGGCCGACTTCCGGTTCTGGGTGTGCCTGCACGAGGTGACCCACCGGGTGCAGTTCACCGCGGTGGGGTGGCTGCGCCAGCACATGCTCGACGAGATCGGCGCGCTGACCGCGGCGGTCGACGTCGACCCCGCCGCGATGGCCGAGCGGCTCAAGGGCGCGCTGGGCGAGCTGACCAAGCTGGTGCGCGGCGAGGGCGACAGCGCCGGGCTGATGGCCGCGGTCGCCTCGCCGGAGGCCCGGCTGGTGATGGACCGGCTCACCGGCTTCATGTCGCTGGTCGAGGGCCACGCCGAGTACGTGATGAACGCGGTGCCGGCCGAGGTGATCCCGTCCCAGCCGGAGATCGAGCGCCGGTTCGCCGAGCGCCGGCGCCGGGGCGGCAACCCGCTGGACCGGCTGCTGCGCACGCTGCTCGGCATGGACGCCAAGACCCGGCAGTACACCCAGGGCTCGCAGTTCGTCCGGTCGGTGGTGGACCAGGTCGGGCTGGACGGGTTCAACGCGGTGTGGACGTCCCCGGAGACGCTGCCCAGCAAGCACGAGATCACCGCGCCGGCGGACTGGGTCCGCCGGGTGCACGGCTGACCGGTGGCCTGCGGTGGGTCCGCATCCCGCGGTGGCCGCGGTCCGGCTGGCGGTCCGGCAGGCGCTGACCCGGCACCCACCGAGCCAGCCGCTCTACGTGGCCTGCTCGGGCGGGGCCGACTCGGTAGCGCTTGCCGCGGCGGTGGCCTTCGTCGCGCGTTCCGAGCGCCGGCCGGCCGGCCTGGTCACCGTGGACCACGGCCTGCAGCCCGGTTCGCGCCGGCAGGCCGCCGCGGTCGCCCAGCTCGGCTACGAGCTGGGGCTGAACCCGGTGCTGCTGGTGCCGGTCGAGGTCGGTGAGCACGGCGGTCCGGAGGGCGCGGCCCGGGCCGCCCGCTACGCCGCGCTGCGGCCGTGCACCGAGCACGGCCTGGTGCTGCTCGGCCACACCGCCGACGACCAGGCCGAGACGGTCCTGCTGGGCCTGGGACGCGGTTCCGGGGTGCGTTCCATCGCGGGGATGCGCCCGGCCGACCGGGGTTACCTGCGGCCGCTGCTCGGGCTGCGCCGGTCCGACACCGAGGCTGCCTGCGCGGCGCTCGGACTGCCGGTCTGGCACGACCCGCACAACAGCGACCCGCGGTTCCGCCGGGTGCGGCTGCGCACCGAGGTGCTGCCGCTGCTGGAGGACGTGCTGGCCGGCGGGGTGACCGAGGCGCTGGCCCGCACCGCCGACCAGTTGCAGGACGACCTGGACGCGCTCGGCCTGCTCGCCGACCGGATCCTGGCCGAGGCGCACCTGTCCGACGGGCTGCACGTGGGGGCGCTGCACGGGCAGCCGGCCGCGATCACCAGCCGGGTGCTCAAGAGCTGGGCCGAGGACGGCGGCGCGGGCCCGCTGACCAGCGAGCACGTCCGGCAGCTGTCCCGCCTGGTCAGCGACTGGCGCGGCCAGGACGGCATCGACCTGCCGGGCGGTTACCGGGCCCGGCGGTCGTCCGGCAGACTGGTCCTGACCCTGCCGGACGCCGGGCGGACCGCTCGGGCGACCCGGCGCAGCTGACGGCTGAGACGACGAGAGAAAGCGCGGGAGCGAGCGTGTCCGTTCTGGACGACGACATCGAGGCCACGGTGGTCTCCACCGAACAGATCAAGGACAGGATCGCCGAGCTGGCGGCCAAGATCGATGTCGACTACGCCGACCGGGAGCCGCTGCTGGTCGGCGTGCTCAAGGGCGCGGTGATGTTCATGTCCGACCTGGCCCGCGCGCTGACCCGCCCCTCCACCATGGAGTTCATGGCCTGCAGTTCCTACGGCTCGTCGACCACGTCCTCCGGCGTGGTGCGGATCCTCAAGGACCTGGACCGTGACGTCACCGGCCGCGACATCCTGATCGTCGAGGACATCATCGACTCCGGGCTGACGCTGTCCTGGCTGCTGAAGAACCTGCAGGCCCGGCAGCCGGCTTCGGTCGAGGTGGTCGCGCTGCTGCGCAAGCCGGACGCGATCAAGGTGCCGGTGCCGGTGCGCTACGTCGGCTTCGACATCCCGAACGAGTTCGTGGTCGGCTACGGCCTCGACTACGACGAGCGCTACCGGGACCTGCCCTACATCGGCCGGCTCAGGTCGGCGGTGTACGCCAGCTGAGCGCCGGGCCGGCCGGGACGAAAGCCAGCCGCACCGGCTACCGGGATCTCACATATCCTGGTCACGGAGGAACTCGCTCCCGGCCTGCCACGTTCGTCTGAGTGCGGGCAGTCGCAGTCCGCCCGCGAGAGTCAGACCGCACCACGGCCACGGATACCTAAGCCGCCAGATCAGGAGGAAGCGCCCGGCGAAACCGCATCTGGGCGCGCGCACATATGGATCGCAAACGACTAGCCCGTTCTCCCTGGCTGTGGATCGTCGTCGGCCTCGTCTTCTTCTTCCTGGTCTCCCAGGTCATCGCCGGCGGTAGCAACTACACGTCGGTGAAGACGTCCGAGGCGCTGGCCCAGATCGACGCGGGCAACGTGCAGTCGGCCACCATCCACGACAAGGAACAGTCGATCGACCTGGTGCTCAAGAGCCCGGTCAACGGGCACTCCAAGATCACCGCGAACTACCCGGCGGACGCCAGCCTGACGATCTTCAACGACGTGCGCGGCAAGGTCGGCGCCGACGGCCTGGCGGTCAAGATCAGCAAGGAGAACGCACTGCTCTCGGTGCTGATCTCCCTGCTGCCGATCGTGCTGATCGGGCTGTTCCTGTTCTTCGTCATGTCCAACCTGCAGGGTGGCGGCTCGAAGGTGATGAGCTTCGGCCGGTCCAAGGCGAAGCTGGTCAGCAAGGACACCCCCAAGACCACCTTCGCCGACGTGGCCGGGGCGGACGAGGCCATCGAGGAACTGCAGGAGATCAAGGACTTCCTGGCCAACCCGGCGCGCTACCAGGCGATCGGGGCGAAGATCCCCAAGGGCGTGCTGCTCTACGGCCAGCCCGGCACCGGCAAGACGCTGCTCGCCCGGGCGGTCGCCGGCGAGGCCGGGGTGCCGTTCTACTCGATCTCCGGCTCGGACTTCGTCGAGATGTTCGTCGGTGTTGGCGCCTCCCGGGTGCGTGACCTGTTCGAGCAGGCCAAGGCCAACGCCCCGGCCATCGTCTTCGTCGACGAGATCGACGCCGTCGGCCGGCACCGCGGCGCCGGCATGGGCGGCGGGCACGACGAGCGCGAGCAGACCCTGAACCAGCTGCTGGTCGAGATGGACGGCTTCGACGTCAAGGGCACCGTGATCCTGATCGCGGCCACCAACCGGCCGGACATCCTCGACCCGGCGCTGTTGCGGCCGGGCCGGTTCGACCGCCAGATCGCCGTCTCGCCGCCGGACATCATCGGCCGCAAGGCAGTGCTGGACGTGCACACCAAGGGCAAGCCGCTGGCCCCCGATGTCGACCTGGAGACCATCGCCCGCCGGACCCCGGGCTTCACCGGCGCCGATCTGGCCAACGTGGTCAACGAGGCGGCGCTGCTGACCGCCCGGCAGGGTGGGCGCCTGATCACTACGCTGGCCCTGGAAGAGGCCATCGACCGGGTGATCGCCGGCCCGGAGCGCAAGACCCGGGCGATGAGCGACAAGGAGAAGCGGGTCACCGCCTACCACGAGGGCGGTCACGCGCTCGCGGCCTGGGCGATGCCCAACCTGGACCCGGTGCACAAGGTGACGATCCTGCCGCGCGGCCGGTCGCTGGGGCACACGCTGGTGCTGCCGCTGGAGGACCGCTACACCCAGACCCGGGCCGAGATCCTGGACCAGCTGGTCTATGCCCTGGGCGGCCGGGCGGCGGAGGAGCTGGTGTTCCACGAGCCGACCACCGGCGCCTCGAACGACATCGAGAAGGCCACCGCGCTGGCCCGCTCGATGGTCACCGAGTACGGCATGAGCGCCAAGCTCGGAGCGGTGAAGTACGGCTCCAACGACTCCGAGCCGTTCCTCGGCCGGGACTACGGCCACCAGCGCGACTACTCCGAGGAGATCGCGTCCTGGATCGACGAGGAGGTGCGCGCGCTGATCGAGGCCGCGCACGACGAGGCCTGGGAGATCCTGGTGCAGTACCGGGACGTGCTCGACAACCTGGTGCTGGAGCTCGCCGAGCGGGAGACGCTGAACAAGGAGGACCTGGAGCGCATCATGGCGCCGGTGCACAAGCGCCCGCCGCACTCCACCTTCACCGGCTTCGGCAAGCGGACGCCGTCCGACCGGCCGCCGATCGAGATCCCGGCCACCGTCCGGCCCGAGAAGCTCAACGGTTCGAGCAGCTCCAACGGCCACTCGGCGGGTCCGGACGCGCCGCAGCCGGCCGGCTTCCCGCCGGCCGCCTACCCGGGCGGCGGCTATCCCGGCTCGGGCCAGTACCCGGGGACCGCCCAGTACCCGGGGACCGCCCAGCAGCCGGGGCCGTACCCGACGGCGCCCGGTTACCCGCCCGCCGACTACCCACCGGCCAACTACCCGCACGCGCCGGGCTACCCGCCGCCGTCGGCGTACCCGCCGGTGGACGGCCAGGGCGCCGCGCAGCAGCCCTGGAGCGCACCGGGCCAGCAGCCGAACCCCGGCCAGCAGCCGGCCCCGGGCCACGCCGCGCCGGGCCGGGACGCGCACTACCCGGCGCCGGGCTACCAGCCGCCGGCCGAGCAGCCGTGGGCCGACCGCCCCGAGGCCGGTGCCGATCGGGAGGGTGCGAACCGGGGGAGCGACGGCGACCGCGGGGGCAACGGCGACCGTGGTAGCAGCGCCGACCGGGAGGCGAACGCGGACTTCGAGACCAAGCAGTTGCCTGCCATCGACCCGGAGCAGGCCCACTGGCCGTTCGGCTCCGGCGACGACCGGCGCTGAGCCACAAGCACCGCGCATGACTGCTGTCGATCTGCCGCGCGCCGAGGCGGCCGTCCGCGAGCTGCTGCTCGCCATCGGCGAGGACCCGGACCGGGAGGGCCTGCGGGAAACCCCGGGCCGGGTCGCCCGGTCCTACGTCGAGATGTTCGCGGGCCTGCACACCGAGCCCGACACGGTGCTGCAGACCACCTTCGACGAGGACCACGACGAGCTGGTGCTGGTCAAGGACATCCCGCTCTACTCCACCTGCGAACACCACCTGGTGACCTGGCACGGCACCGCCGCGGTCGGCTACATCCCCGGCGCCGACGGCCGGATCACCGGCCTGTCCAAGCTGGCCCGGCTGGTCGACCTCTACGCCAAGCGCCCGCAGGTGCAGGAGCGGCTGACCAGCCAGGTGGCCGACGCGGTCGTCACCCGGCTGGAGCCGCGCGGCGTGATCGTGGTGGTCGAGGCCGAGCACCTGTGCATGGCCATGCGGGGGATCCGCAAGCCGGGCGCCCGGACCGTCACCTCGGCGGTGCGCGGCATCATGAAGAGCGATCCGCGCACCCGATCCGAGGCGATGAGCCTTATCCTCGGGCGATGAGCCGGCTCGACCGGTCCGGGCCGCCCAGCCGGGCGGACCGGATCGTGGTGATGGGCGTGCTCAACGTGACCCCCGACTCGTTCTCCGACGGCGGCCGCTACGCCGACCTCGACGACGCGGTCGCCCACGCGCTGCGGATGGCCGCCGAGGGCGCCGACCTGATCGACGTCGGCGGCGAGTCCACCCGGCCGGGCGCCGAGCGGGTGCCGGCCGAGGAGGAGGCCCGCCGGGTGCTGCCGGTGATCGCCCGGCTGGCCGAGGCGGGACTGACGGTCAGCGTCGACACCTACCGGGCCGCGGTGGCCGAGCTGGCGCTGGCGGCCGGTGCGCAGGTCGTCAACGACGTCTCCGGCGGCCTCGGCGACCCCGACATGGCCCGGGTCGTCCGGGACGCCGGCTGCCCCTGGATCCTCATGCACTGGCGCGGCCACTCGCGGGACATGACCTCGCTGGCGACCTACGCCGACGTGGTCACCGACGTCCGGGACGAGCTGCTGGCCCGGGTCGAGGCGGCGCTGGCCGCGGGGGTGGGCGAGCAGAGCCTGGTGTTGGACCCGGGACTGGGCTTCGCCAAGCGGGCCGAGCACAACTGGTCGCTGCTGGCTCGGCTCGACGCGCTGACCGGTCTCGGGCTGCCGGTGCTGGTGGGAGCGTCCCGCAAGTCGTTCCTGGGCAGCCTGCTCGCCGACGACGCCGGTGCGCCGCGCCCGAGCGGCGAGCGGGAGGATGCCACGGTGGCGCTGACGACGTACGCGGCGCTGCGCGGCGCCTGGGGGGTGCGGGTGCACCAGGTGCGTCCGAACGTCGACGCGGCGCTGGCGGTCGCGGCCGTGCGGGCCGTCCGATGAGCACCGACCTGATCAGGCTGGCCGGGCTGCGGGTGCGCGGCCGGCACGGCGTCTTCGACTTCGAACGGGCCGAGGGCCAGGACTTCGTGGTGGACGTCGCGCTGGAGCTCGACACCGGCCCGGCCGCGCGCTCGGACGACCTGGCCGACACGGTGCACTACGGCGAGCTGGCCGAGGCTCTGGCCGCGGTGATCGGTGGCGAGCCGGTGAACCTGCTGGAGACGCTGGCCGCCCGGCTCGCCGAGGTCTGCCTGGCCGACCGGCGGGTGGCCGCGGCCACGGTCACCGTGCACAAGCCGCAGGCGCCGATCCCGCTCAGCTTCGCCGACGTCGCGGTCACCATCCGGCGAACCCGGGAGCTGCCGTGAGCGCCGATGTCTAGGGCGGTGCTGTCCGTCGGCTCGAACCTGGGCGACCCGCTGGCCGCCCTGCAGCTGGCCGTCGGCCGGTTCGCCGGACAGCTGGTGGCCGTCTCGCCGGTGTACCGCACGCCGCCCTGGGGCCCGGTCGTGCAGGACGACTTCTTCAACGCGGTGCTGGTGGTGGCCGACGATCGGGCCACCCCGGCCGGCTGGCTGGCCCGCGCGCAGGCCTGCGAGCAGGCGGCCGGCCGGACCCGGGAGGTGCGATGGGGGCCCCGGACCCTGGACGTGGACGTGGTCACGGTGGACCAGGTGCGCAGCGACGACCCGGTGCTCACGCTGCCGCACCCGCGGGCCGCCGAGCGCGCCTTCGTGCTGGTGCCCTGGCTGGCCGCCGACCCGGCCGCGGAGCTGCCCGGCCACGGCGCGGTGCGCGAGCTGGTCGCGGCGTTGCCCGCCGCCGAGGTCGCCGGGGTGCGCCTCGAACCGGGTGCGGAGCTGGCCTGGTGACCGGGCCGGCCGGGACGTCCCGGTGAACCGGCGCACCGGCTGGGCGGACCTGCTCGTGCCGTTCCTGGTGGCCGCCGTGCTGGCCTACCTGGCGCTGCGGGTGGCCTACGAGTCGCTGCCGCCGTTCCAGTGGTTCACCGCGCTGCCGATCGCCGCGCTCGCGGCGATCGAGTTCGTGCTCGCCGGCCGGGTGCGCGGCGCGGTGCGGCACCGGCCACAGGCGCGGCCGGTCACGGCGCTGGCGATCGCCCGCGCGGTCGCGCTGGGCAAGGCCAGCGCCCTGGTAGGCGCGCTGATCGCCGGGGCCGCGGTGGCACTTGTGTCCTATGTCGTGCCAGACGTCGGACGGACCGGCGCGGCCGGTCACGACGTGCGGGTCGGCCTGCTGCTGGTGGCGGCCGGTGTCGTGCTGACCGCGGCCGGCCTGCTGCTCGAACGCGCCGGCATCGATCCCGGCCGGCGCTAACCTTTCGGCTTACCGGAGCGGGTAAAACCTGGTTGAGGTGGTCGGCTCGGCGCGAGCCGCTCAGCGGCGCTCGTTAGACTCCCCGCATGCCTCGGAGCGAGCAGCCAGCCCCCCGCCGGCCGGGGCTGCGCTGGTCGATCACGGTGGCAGCCTCGTTGCTGGGCTTGGCTGCCGTCTGCCTGGTGGTCTTCGGCAGCACCCAGAAGCAGTTGCAGATCGGCGTGCTGCTCGGGCTGTGGGCGGCGCTGCTCGGCGCGTTCCTGGTCTTCGGCGCCCGGCGCGGCCAGGCCGAACCGCCGGCCCAGCCTGCCGAGGCCGAGCGCCGCGCCCGCGAGCTGTACGAGGCGCAGCTGCAGGTCTCGCAGCTGCAGCAGGCCCAGCTGGCCGCGGCCGAGGAGGCCACGAGCCGGCAGGAGGTCGAGCTGCGCAAGTTCGGCGAACTCCAGCTCTCGCGGGAGGCCGCGGCCCGGCGGGAGGCCGACCTGCATCTCGAACTGACCCTGCGCCGCGAGATCGAACGGATGATGAACGAGCACATCGGGCTGCTGCGCGAGGAGGTCGCCGCGCTGCGCGCCGAGGTGGTCGACAAGCTCGGCGGCCAGCTGCGACTGGAGCGGATCGAGACGACCCGGCTGATCGGCTCGGACCTGGAGGCGCTGCAGCACGAGATCCGGCGGCTGGCCGGCAGCCAGGACGGTGTCCCGGCCGGCCCGTCCGCGCTGCCGCAGGAGGTCTCCCGCATCTCGGCGCGGCTCGCCGACATCGTGGACGCGGAGGTGGTCGACAGCACCGACCGGCCGGCCGCCGAGCCGGGCCAGCGCCCGGCACCGGCTGGTTCGGGCGCCGGGCAGGTCCAGCAACCCGGACACTTCCCGCCGGAGCGGGCAGGTGCGGCCCGGCCTCCGGCCGAGCAGCCTGCCGAGCCCGCGCCGCTCTGGTCGGCGCCGACCGTCATCCGCCGCGAGCCGGCTGCCGGCGCCGAACCACTGCCCACACGTACCGAACCGGCCGCAGGCGCCGAACCCGCTGCGCGCCCGGAACCGGCCGCGCGCACCGAACCGGCGCCCGCGCAGCATCCCGAACCGGCCGTGGCCCCGGAGCCCCGCCCGGCGCCGGCCGACCCGTTCGCCAGCCTGCCGCGGCTCAGCCCGCTGCCGGACGACATCGACCTGCTACCGGACGAGCCGCCCGCCGCACCCGAGCCCGCCGCACCCGCGCGGCAGTCGGCAGCCGCGCGGCAGGCCGGTGACGCCGGCTACCACGGCCGGCGGCGGGCCGTGGAGGACGCCGACGAGCAGCCCCCGTCGGGCGGCCGGCGGCGCGCACCCGACGACGCCCCGGACGACCTGCTGTCTCGGCTCGCCGCGGCTGAACAGCGCCGCGCACAGCGCCACAGCTGAACCGCGCCGCGGTTGAAGCGGTGCCGCGGCCGTCGGTGCGGGCCGCTCAGCCCATGGTCTTCGCGCCGTCCAGGGACTCCCGGATGATGTCGGCGTGCCCGGCGTGCTGCGCGGTCTCGGCGATGACGTGCAGCAGCACCCGGCGGGCACTCCAGCGGGCACCCGGCTCGAACCACGGCGCCTCGGGCAGTGGCTGGCCGGCGTCCAGGCTGGGCAGCGTCCGGACCAGCTCGTCCGTCCCGGCGGCCACCTGCCGGTAGCGCTCGACCAGGCCGGCGAGCGTGTCGGTGTCGGCCATCCGGAACATCGCCGCGAACTCCGCCTGCTCGGCCTCGGTGTGCGTGCCCAGCGCGCTCGGGCCGTCCTGGATGAACCGGGCCCACCGCCGCTCGACGAAGGTGACGTGCTTGATCAGGCCACCCAGGGTGAGCGCGCTGTCGGTGGTGCGCCGTCGGGCCTGCTCGTCGGACAGCTCGCGCACCGTCTGCAGCAGGAAGAACCGGTGCCGATCCAGCGTCTCCAGCAGGTCGGCGCGTTCGGAGGAATCTGGGGTGTCGGTCATGGCTGCTCCCTCGGCCGAGGATGGCACCGTCACCCTAGACGCCGGAGGCGGGGGCTGGTGAGGAATCAGAACCAGGAGTCCTCGGACCGCTCCTCGGCCGCCCGGGCCTGCTCGGCCGCCGCCCGGCCGGCCAGCTGCCCGGCGATCTCGCGGACCCCGGCCTCGAGGTCGACGCCGGTCTGGTCGGCGAGCAGGTAGGTCAGCCAGGCCAGTTCGGACAGCTGGCCCGCCCAGTCGTGCGGAACCCGGAACGGTCGGCGGCCGGACTCGGTGGCCCGGTCGGTGGTCCCGGCCAGCTGTCCCAGCGCGGCGACGGCCTGCACCAGCAGGGCGGGGGCGGTGGAATGGCTGCCGGCGGCATCCGCTGCTGCGGCCACCGCGTGCTGAAGGTCGCTCATGGCCGCAGGACCTTACCAACGGCACCTCGCATAGGCTTCCCCACGGCAGCCGCACACGGGAGGGACAGCCGCGATGACCGATCCGGGACGCACCGGCGCCCAGCGCCGTGCGGGTGGACCGGCGTGACCGCAGGCTCGGGGGCACCGCGGCTCCGGGTCGCCGTGATCGGCGCCGGCCGGGTCGGCTCGGTGCTGGCCGCGGCCCTGGCCCGGGCCGGGCACGAGATCGTCGCCGCGACCGGGGTCAGCACCGACTCGGTCCGGCGGGCCCACCGGCTGCTGCCCGGCGTGCCGCTGCTGCCGGCCGACGAGGCCGCCGCCCGGGCCGACCTGGTGCTGCTGACCGTCCCGGACAGCGAGCTGCCCGGCCTGATCGCCGGCCTGAGCAGCACCCGGGCCTGGCAGGCCGGCCAGCTGGCCGTGCACACCTCGGGCGTGCACGGCATCGCGGTCTTCGATCCGGCCGTCCAGGTCGGCGTGGTGGGCATGGCCCTGCACCCGGTGATGACCTTCGCGGGCCGGCCGGAGGATCTCGACCGGCTGGCCGGGGCGGCGTTCGGGGTGACCGCGCCGCCGGAGTTCCGGCCGGTGGCCGAGACCCTGGTGCTCGAACTCGGTGGCGAGCCGGTCTGGGTGCCGGAGAGCGCCCGGGCGACCTATCACGCCGCGCTGTCGATGGGCTCGAACCATCTGGTCACCCTGGTCAACGACGCCCGGGACGTGCTCGGCACCGCAGGCGTCGAGGACCCGGTGCGGCTGCTCGCGCCGCTGCTGACCGCCTCGCTGGACAACGCCCTGCGGCTGGGCGACGACGCGCTCACCGGGCCGGTGTCGCGCGGGGACCGGGCCACCGTCGAGGCGCACATCCGCGCGCTGCGGAACGGGCCGTACCTGCAGCCGTACCTGGCCATGGCCATCCGCACGATGCAGCGGGCGTTCCGGTCCGGCCGGCTGACCCAGGCCCAGTGCGCCGACCTGCTCGAGGGCATCGAACGGGCGGAGGAGGGCTGATGGGCATGCAGGTGGCGCGCACCCGGGCCGAGCTGGCCGCGGCCCGGGCCCAGCTGCCCGGCCCGGTCGGGCTGGTGCCGACGATGGGGGCGCTGCACGCCGGGCACCTGGCCAACATCGCCGCGGCCCGGGCTCGCGCGGCGCACACCGTGGTGAGCATCTTCGTCAACCCGATGCAGTTCGACCGGCCCGACGACCTGGCCCGCTACCCCCGGCCGCTGGCCGACGACCTGGCGGCCTGCGAACGGGCCGGCGTCGACCTGGTGTGGGCGCCGGAGGTCGAGGCGGTCTACCGCGGTGGCCGGCCCGGCGTCTGGATCACCGCCGGCGCGCTGGCCGACCAGCTGGAGGGCCCGAACCGGCCCGGCCACTTCGACGGGATGCTCACGGTGGTGGCGAAACTGCTCGCGGCCGTCCGGCCCGAGCTGGCCTTCTTCGGCGAGAAGGACTACCAGCAGCTGACCCTGATCCGGCGGATGGCGCTCGACCTGGACCTGGGCGTCGAGATCGTCGGCGTGCCGACCGTGCGGGATCCGGACGGGCTGGCGCTGTCCAGCCGCAACGTCTTCCTCTCCGCCACCGACCGGGCGGCGGCGCTCGCCCTCAGCCGGGCCCTGCTCGCGGCCCGGGACGCGCACTCGAACGCGGCCGGGGCGCTGGCCGCGGCGCGGGCCGAGCTGGCCGCGCAGCCGGCGCTGGCGGTGGAGTACCTGGAACTGCGCGATCCCGACCTCGGCCCGGCGCCGGCGTCCGGCCCGGCCCGGCTGCTGGTGGCGGCCCGGGTGGGCAGCGTCCGGCTGATCGACAACCTTGCCCTGGAGCTGGTCCCGTGAACCTTCCGCAGCGATTGCTGGCCCCGGCCCCCGGCTGGATCGTCGACACCGACGTGGTGGTGATCGGCTCCGGCATCGCCGGCCTGACCACCGCGCTCCGGCTGGCCGAGGACGCCGGCCTGCGGGTGCTGGTGGTGACCAAGGACGTGCTGGCGGCCGGCTCGACCCGGTGGGCGCAGGGCGGCATCGCGGCCGCGCTCGGGGCCGACGACTCGCCGGCCGAGCACCTGGCCGACACCCTGGTGGCCGGGGTCGGGCTGTGCGACGAGGACGCGGTGCGGGTGCTGGTGGACGAGGGCCCGCAGGCGGTCCGGGAGCTGATCGAGCTGGGGGCCCGGTTCGACCGGACGGCGGCCGGCGAGCTGGCCCTGACCCGGGAGGGCGGCCACCACCGCGACCGGATCGCCCATGCCGGCGGTGACGCTACCGGGGCGGAGATCCAGCGGGCGCTCGTCGCCGCGATCCACGCGGCCC
>DATJNU010000015.1:0-44742 GCA_035507775.1 Jatrophihabitans sp. | reverse complement strand
AACCGACCTCGTCGGTTCGGGCCGCACGGCTGTCCCCGCCCTTCCGGCCGGGGTGGCCGGTGGAATTGTCGGCGGCGGCTGATAGGCATGACCGGTGACCGAATCCCGCACCGACGCAGCGGCCGGTGCGCCGAGCCTGCCCGGCCTGGAACGGGTGGGCGCGCGCCGCGGGCCGGCCGGCGGCGGCCGGGAACGGCGGCCGGCCGAGCTGCGTCCGGTCGCGCGGGTCGCCGTCGACTCACCGTTGCCGCACCTGGACCGGCCGTTCGACTACCTGGTGCCGGCCGAGCTGGCCGACGCCGTGCGGCCCGGCTCGCGGGTCCGGGTGCGCTTCGCCGGGCGCCTGGTCGACGGCTGGGTGCTGGAACGGGTGGAGGCCACCGAGCACGACGGGCGGCTGGCCTACCTCGAGCGCGGCGTCGGCGACGTGCCGGTGCTGACCGCCGACACCGCCGCGCTGTTCCGTTCGGTGGCCGACCGGTGGGCGGGCACCTTCGCCGACGTGGTGCGGCTGGCGGTGCCGCCCCGGCACGCCCGGGCCGAGGCGGCACCGCCGCCGGAACCCGCCGCGCCGCCGGCCGCGCCGGAGCCGGCGGCCTGGTCGGCCTACCGCGCCGGGCCGGCATTTCTCACGGCGGTGGCCGGCGGCCGCCCCGCGCGGGCGGTCTGGAACGCGCTGCCCGGCGAGGACTGGCCGGCCCGGATCGCCGAGGCGGTGCAGGCCTGCCTGTCCGGCGGTCGGGGCGCGCTGGTGATCGTGCCGGATGTCCGGGACGCGGCCCGGGTCGACGCCGCGCTGTCGCTGGCCCTGGGCTCCGGGCGGCACGTCCTGCTCACCGCCGAGTTGGGCCCCGAGACCCGGTACCGGCGCTGGCTCGCGGTCCGCTCGGGCGCGGTCCGGGCGGTGGTCGGCACCCGGGGCGCGGTGTTCGCGCCGGTGCCCGACCTGGGCCTGCTGGTGGTCTGGGACGACGGCGACGACCTGCACGCCGAGCCGCGGGCACCGTACCCGCACGCCCGGGACGTGGCGGTGTTGCGCGCCGCGTCGGCCGGCTGCGCGCTGCTGGTGGCTGGGTTCGCCGAGACCGCGGAGTCGGCACTGCTGCTCTCCGCCGGCTGGGCGCAGCGGATCGCGGCCGACCGGTCGGTGGTGCGGAGGGCAGCCCCGCGGGTGGTCGCGGTCGGTGACGACGCCGAGCTGGAACGCGATCCGGTCGCCCGGTCGGCCCGGTTGCCGGCCCTGGCCTTCCGTACCGCCCGCGCGGCACTGGCGGCCGGCCGGCCGGTGCTGGTGCAGGTGCCGCGCCGGGGCTACCTGCCCACGCTCAGCTGCGCCCGCGACCGGAGGCCGGCCCGGTGCCCGCACTGCGCCGGCCCGCTGGCCGCGGGGGCCGCGGACGCACCGCCGGCCTGTCGCTGGTGCGGCCGGCCGGCCATCGAGTGGCGCTGCCCGGCCTGCGGCGGCGGCCGGCTGCGGGCGGCGGTGGTCGGCTCGGGCCGGACCGCGGAGGAGCTCGGCCGAGCGTTCCCGGGTGCGGTGCTGCGGACCAGTGCCGGGGACTCGGTGCTGGCCGACGTCCCGCCCGGACCGTCGCTGGTGGTCGCCACGCCGGGCGCGGAGCCGCTCGTCGACGGCGGGTACGGCGCGGCGCTGCTGCTCGACGGCTGGGCGCTGCTGTCCCGGCCGGACCTGCGCGCGGCGGAGGAGACGCTGCGCCGCTGGGCGAACGCGATCGCGCTGGTGGCCGCCGACGGCACCGTGGTGATCGGCGCGGACGCCGGGCTGTCCGCCGTGCAGGCCGCGGTGCGCTGGGATCCGGCCGGCTTCGCGGAACGGGAGCTGGCCGACCGGCAGGAGCTGCGGTTCCCGCCGGCCGGCCGGATGGCCTCGCTGACCGGCGCCCCGGCGGACGTGGCCGAGCTGCTCTCGGTCAGCCAGCTGCCCGACTCAGCCGAGGAGCTGGGCTCGGTGGCTGTTCCACCGGCCGGGCCACGCAAGGAGGGCGCCGCCGAGCAGATCCGGCTGCTGCTGCGGGTGCCGCGGCCGGCCGGCAACGCGCTGGCCGAGGCGCTGCACGCCGGGGCCGCGGTGCGTTCGGCGCGCAAGTCCGGGGGACCGGTGCGCACGATGCTCGACCCGCTGGAGCTGTTCTGATGTCCGATCAGCCAGGCCCGGGAGCCGATCGATGGTGGCACTGCTCTTGACTCGTTCAAGAAAAGTCGGCAAGACTGCAAGGGTGCCCACCCGAACGGAGATCGAGCGGCTGCTGCGCGGCGCCGATCTGCGCGTCACCCGGCCCCGGGTGGCGGTCCTGACCGCGGTGCACGAGAACCCGCACGCCGACACCGACCGGATCCTCGCGGCCGCCCGCTCGGCGCTCGGCGACGTGTCGCACCAGGCCGTCTACGACGTGCTGCGGGTGCTGACCGCGACCGGGCTCGTCCGGCGCATCGAACCGGCCGGTTCCGTGGCCCGCTACGAGTCACGGGTGGCCGACAACCACCATCACCTCGTGTGTCGGGCATGTGGTGTCATAGCGGACGTCGATTGCGCCGTCGGCACCGTCCCGTGCCTGACCGCGGCCGAGGACCACGGCTTCACGATCGACGAGGCCGAGGTCATCTACTGGGGGCTGTGCCCTCGCTGCTCCACCGCACAGAGTTGCTGATCACCCTTTAGATCCGGAAGGAATCCCATGTCTGACAAGCCAGACGCCGTCGTCGGTGAGATGAACGAGGAGGGCAAGGGCTGCCCGTTCACGGCCGACCGTCACCGCCACCCGACCGTCGGGGCGGGCAACCGCGACTGGTGGCCGAACCAGCTGAACCTCAAGATCCTCCGCAAGCACCCGGCGGTGGCCAACCCGATGGGGGCGGACTTCGACTACGCCGCCGCGTTCAACTCCCTCGACCTCGACGCGCTCGCGCGTGACGTCGACGCGGTGCTGACCGACTCCAAGGACTGGTGGCCGGCCGACTTCGGCAACTACGGCCCGCTGTTCATCCGGATGGCCTGGCACAGCGCCGGCACCTACCGGATCCAGGACGGCCGGGGCGGCGCCGGAGCGGGCATGCAGCGCTTCGCCCCGCTCAACAGCTGGCCGGACAACGGCAACCTCGACAAGGCGCGCCGGCTGCTCTGGCCGGTCAAACAGAAGTACGGCCGCACGATCTCCTGGGCCGACCTGCTGATCTTCGCCGGCAACCGGGCGCTGGAGACCATGGGTTTCAGCACCTTCGGCTTCGCCGGTGGTCGGGCCGACGTGTGGGAGCCGGACGAGGACGTCTACTGGGGCCCGGAGCAGGAGTGGCTCGGCGACGAGCGCTACAGCGGCGACCGCAACCTGGAGAACCCGCTGGCCGCCGTCCAGATGGGCCTGATCTACGTCAACCCCGAGGGCCCGAACGGCCAACCCGACCCGGTCGCCGCGGCCCGTGACATCCGCGAGACGTTCGCCCGGATGGCGATGAACGACGAGGAGACCGTCGCGCTGATCGCCGGGGGCCACACCTTCGGCAAGACGCACGGCGCGGCCGACCCGGACCGCTACGTCGGGCCGGAGCCGGAGGGCGCGCCGCTGGAGGAGCAGGGCTTCGGCTGGCGGAACGGCTTCGGCAGCGGCAAGGGCCGCGACGCCATCACCAGCGGCTTGGAGGTGACCTGGACCGCCACCCCGACCCGGTGGTCGAACAGCTTCTTCGACAACCTGTTCGGCTACGAGTGGGAGCTGACCAAGAGCCCGGCCGGCGCCAACCAGTGGCAGCCGAAGGACGGCGCCGGGGCGAACACCGTGCCGGACCCGGAGGATGGCTCGCTGTCCCGGCCGCCGACCATGCTCACCACCGACCTGGCGCTGCGCTTCGACCCGGTCTACGAGCAGATCTCGCGCCGCTTCCACGAGCACCCGGACCAGTTCGCCGAAGCGTTCGCCCGCGCCTGGTACAAGCTGACCCACCGTGACATGGGCCCGATCCAGCGCTACCTCGGCCCGCTGGTGCCGCAGGAGCGGCTGCTCTGGCAGGACCCGGTGCCGGCCGTGGACCATGACCTGATCGGCGCCGCCGAGATTGCCGCGCTCAAGCAGCAGATCCTCGACTCGGGCCTGACGGTGTCGCAGCTGGTCTCGACCGCGTGGTCCTCGGCGTCGAGCTTCCGGGGCAGTGACAAGCGCGGTGGCGCCAACGGCGGCCGGATCCGGCTGGAGCCGCAGAACGGCTGGGAGGTCAACGAGCCGGCGAAGCTTGCGCAGGTGGTGCGCACCCTGGAGGGCATCCAGGAGTCGTTCAACGGCGCCCAGTCCGGCAACACCAAGGTGTCCTTCGCCGACCTGGTGGTGCTGGCCGGGTCCGCGGGAGTCGAGCAGGCGGCCCGCAACGCCGGCCTCGACCTCGAGGTGCCGTTCAGCCCGGGCCGTACCGACGCCACCCAGGAGTGGACCGACGTCGAGTCGTTCGCGGTGCTCGAGCCGGCCACCGATGGCTTCCGCAACTACCTGGGCAAGGGCAGCCCGCTGCCGGCGGAGTTCGCGCTGGTCGACCGGGCGAACCTGCTGAACCTCAGTGCCCCGGAGCTGACCGTGCTGGTCGGCGGCCTGCGGGTGCTGGGCGCGAACTACGAGCAGTCCTCGCTCGGCGCGTTCACCTCGTCGCCGGAGTCGCTGACCAACGACTTCTTCGTGAACCTGCTCGACATGGGCATCAGCTGGAAGCCGGTGTCCCAGGACGCGGAGGTATTCGAGGGCCGCGATGCCAGCGGTGCGGTCCGGTGGACCGGCAGCCGGGTGGACCTGGTGTTCGGCTCGAACTCCGAGCTGCGGGCGCTGGCCGAGGTCTACGCCAGCGACGACGCCAAGGAGAAGTTCGCGCGCGACTTCGTCGCCGCCTGGGTGAAGGTCATGAACGCCGACCGGTTCGACCTCGCCTGACACTGATCTGAGCTGGGTGCGGGGCGCCCGGTGAGCCGATTCCCGGCTCGCCGGGCGCCCCGCGGCGTTCCCGGGACCGGTGACCGCCGGAGCGAGGGTCGCCGGGCCGGGTGGCCGCCGGGCCGGTCGTCGACGGCGGTGCGGCACCCGGCAGGATCGAACCCGTGCGGATCGCGACCTGGAACGTGAACTCGGTGAAGGCCCGGCTGCCCCGGCTGCTCGGCTGGCTGGACGACCGGCAGCCGGACGTGCTGCTGGTGCAGGAGACCAAGGCCACCGACGCGTCCTGGCCGGCGGCCGCGCTGGCCGAGCGCGGCTACGAGTCGGCGCACCTGGGCACCGGCCGGTGGAACGGGGTCGCGATCCTGTCCCGGGTGGGGCTGGCCGACGTCACCCGCGGCCTGCCGGCCCAGCCGCCGTTCGAGGACCTGGCCGAGGCCCGCGCGATCGGGGCCACCTGCGCCGGGCTGCGGCTGTGGTCGGTGTACGTGCCGAACGGCCGCGCGGTGGAAAGCGCGCACTACCGCTACAAGCTCGACTTCCTGCGCGTGCTCGCCGACCAGTGCCCCGCCGAGCGCGCCGAGCTCGGCCTGGATGCGCCGTTCGCGGTACTCGGCGACTTCAACGTGGCACCGTCCGACGACGATGTCTGGGACATCGCCGCCTTCGACGGCCTGACCCACGTCACGCCGGCCGAGCGAGACGCCGTCACCGGGCTGCAGCAGGCATCCGGGCCGGAGGCGCCGCTGGTGGACCTGGTCCCGCGGGCCTCGGCCGACCCGGCGGACACCCGCCAGCCGTACACCTTCTGGGAGATGCGGATGCTGGGGTTCCAGAAGGGCCGGGGCATGCGGATCGACCTGGCGCTGGTGAGCGAGTCGCTGGCCGGCCGGGCCCGGGCGGTCTGGGTCGACCGGGACGCCCGCAAGGGCGAGGGTCCGTCCGACCACGCGCCGCTGGTCGTCGACCTCGACTAGCCACCGGGCGGGCTGACCAGCCACCGGCATCCCGGCCAGAAAGCGCGAACCGGCCGAGCGGCATCCGGGATGGGCCGGCCGGAAAACGCGGACCGGCGGCCGATCCGCCCGGCACCGGATCGTCCGGTGCCAGGCGGCGCGACCGCCGGCCGGGCCGTCCGTCGTTACCTGAGATCGCCCTGACCCGGGCCTGAGCCGGAGTCGGCCAGCGCGTCCTCGAAGGCGACGTCCTGCGCCGGGATGCCGTCGAGCGCGGCCGCCTCCCGGGCCACCGCGACCCCGACCGTCTCGTGCTCCAGGCTGACCGGTTCGGTCTCGGTGTGCACGAACTTCGAGCCGCGCAGCAGCGAGGCCACCGCGGCGATCAGCAGCATCACGATCGAGGCGCCGAACGCGATCGCCAGTCCGTGCCGGAACGGTTCGGAGATCAGCTGCGGGAAGAACGTCCGACCGGTCAGGGTGGCCACGTCCACCCCGGAGCCCGGCTGCAGTTGCTGCGGGTCGATCTGGGAGACCAGCGACTTCACCGGGTTGTCGCCCAGGAACGCCGCGAACAGCGTGCCGACCGGGGGAGTGGTCGAGATCTGGTGCGCCGCGGCCGGTGTGATGCCCAGCTTCACCAGGCCGCCGTACATGGTGCTCGGCAGCCGGCTGGCCAGCCCGACCGCCATCAGGGTGAAGAAGCCGCCCATCGACAGCACCATGCCGGCGTTCATGCCGGTCGCCCGGATGCCCGAGGCCGCACCCCGCTCGGCGGCCGGCACCGCGTTCATGATCGCGGCCGAGTTCGGCGCGGCGAGCAGGCCCATGCCGATGCCGTTCAGGGCCAGCAGCCCGGCGAAGACCGGGTAGCTGAAGTCGGCCGGGATCGCGATCAGGCCGGCGAAGGTGGCCGCGGTGAGCAGCAGGCCGCCGGTGGCGAAGGTCCGGGCGCCCAGCCGGTCGGACAGCGCGCCGGACGCGGGGCCCGCCACCAGGAAGCCGATGGTCAGCGGCAGCATGTAGATGCCCGCCCACAGCGGGGTGTCGGCGAAGTTGTAGCCGTGCAGCGGCAGCCAGATGCCCTGCAGCCAGATGATGAGCATGAACTGCAGGCCACCGCGGGCCATCGAGGCGAGCAGGTTCACCGTCTGGCCGGCCGCGAACGCCCGGATCCGGAACAGCTTGAGATCCATCATCGGGTCGGTCACCCGCAGCTCGATGACCACGAACGCCGCCAGCAGCACCAGGCCGCCGATCAGGCCGGCCAGCACCTTGGGCGCGGTCCAGCCCATCGTGTGACCGCCGTAGGGCTGCAGGCCGTAGGTGATGGCGACCAGGATCGCGATCAGGCCGATGCCGAAGGTCAGGTTGCCCCACCAGTCGATGGCCACCCGGCTGCTGCGGTCGCGGGGCTTGTCCCGCAGGCTCCGGTAGCCCATCCAGGTGCCCCAGATACCGACCGGGACGCTCACCCAGAACACCGCCCGCCAGTGCCACTCCGAGAGCAGGCCGCCGATCACCAGCCCGACGAAGGAACCGCCGATGCCGGCCACCTGGTTGACACCGAGGGCGAAACCGCGCCGGTTCGCCGGAAAGGCGTCGGTGATGATGGCGGTCGAGTTGGCGGTCAGCATGGCGCCGCCGACGCCCTGCACGATGCGCAGGCCGATCAGCTCCAGCGCGCCGGCCGAACCGGTGTTGGGCACCAGCGCGCAGGCGATCGAGGCCAGCGTGAAGATGAGGAAGCCGAGGTTGAAGAGCTTGGCGCGGCCGTACTGGTCGCCCAGCCGGCCGAAGGTCACCACCAGCACGGCGGTGACCAGCAGGTAGCCCATCAACATCCACAGCAGGTAGGAGATGTTCGCGGGCGCCAGCGGGTTCAGTCCCAGCCCGTCGAAGATCGCCGGCAGCGAGATGAGCAGGATCGAGGCGTTGAGCGTGGCGGCGAGGATGCCGACCGTGGTGACCGAAAGTGCGATTCGCCGGTCGTGCGCGGCGCTGTGAGACACGGTTCTCCCTTCATTCGTTAGCAACACTAACTAAAGCCGGGAGCGGTTTCAATCCCGCACCCGGCGGCGTCCCAGCTGATGGACGCGGGCCGGGCCGGGCCCGCCTGCCGGCTCAATAGACTGCTGCTGTGACCGTGCAGCCCATCCGCCTCTTCGGCGACCCCGTCCTGCGTACCCCGGCCGAGCCGGTGACCGTCTTCGACCGGGAGCTGCGCCGGCTGGTCGCCGACCTGACGGAGACGATGATCGACGCCCCGGGGGCGGGCCTGGCCGCGCCGCAGATCGGCGTCGGGCTGCGGGTGTTCACCTACCGGGTCTCCGAGGCCGAGCAGGGGCACCTGATCAACCCGGTGCTGCACTTCCCGTCCGAGGAGACCCAGGACGGCCCCGAGGGCTGCCTGTCCATCCCGGGCCTGTCCTGGGACTGCCAGCGGATGGAACACGTCGTGGCGCACGGGCAGAACTGCTACGGCGACCCGATCACGGTCGAGGGCACCGCGCGGCTGTCCCGCTGCATCCAGCACGAGACCGACCACCTCGACGGGGTGCTCTTCGTCGACCGGCTCGACCCGGCGACCCGGCGGGCCGCGATGGCCGAGATCCGCAACGCCGAATGGGCGGGCCTGACGCCGCCGGTGGTCAAGGTGAGCCCGCATGCCGGCGCCGCCCCGAAGCTCGGCGTCTTCGGGCCGCGCCCGTGAGGCTGCTCTTCGCCGGCACCCCCGAGGTGGCGCTGCCGTCGCTGCGTGCCCTGCTCGACCACCCGGTGCACGAGGTGGTCGCGGTGCTCACCCGGCCCGATGCCCGGTCCGGCCGGGGCCGCACCCGCACCCGCACCCCGTCGCCGGTCGCGGAGCTGGCGCTGGCCGCCGGGGTCGAGGTGCTGCGCCCGGCGAAGCCGTCGGAGCCGGAGTTCCTGGCCCGGCTCGCCGAGCTGGAGGTCGACTGCGCGCCGGTCGTCGCCTACGGCGCGCTGCTGCGCGAGCCCGCGCTCGGCATGCCCCGGCACGGCTGGGTGAACCTGCACTTCTCGCTGCTGCCGGCCTGGCGGGGGGCCGCGCCGGTGCAGCACGCGCTGCTGCACGGTGACGACGTCACCGGCGCGTCCACCTTCCGGATCGGGCCGGGGCTGGACGACGGGCCGGTGTACGGCGTGCTGACCGAACGGGTCCGGCCGGACGACACCAGCGGCGCCCTGCTGGCCCGGCTGGCCGAGGCCGGGGCGCCGCTGCTGGTGGCCACCCTGGACGGGATCGCCGACGGCTCGCTGCGCCCGCAACCGCAGCCGGCCGAGGGGGTGTCGGCCGCGCCCAAGCTGACCGCCGCCGACGGCGGGATCGCCTTCGACCAGCCGGCGCTGGGCATCGACCGGCGGATCCGGGCGTGCACCCCCGACCCCGGTGCGTGGACCACGTTCCGGGGCGAGCGGCTCAAGCTCGGCCCGGTCACCGCCACCGGCCGGGACGACCTCGGCCCCGGCGAGCTCGCGAGCGGCCGGACCGAGGTGCTGGTGGGCACCGCCACCACGGCGGTGCGGCTGGGCACCGTGCAGCCACCGGGCAAGCGGGCCATGCCGGCCGTCGACTGGGCCCGGGGCGTCCGGCCGGCCGCCGCCGACCGGCTGGGCACGGCATGAGCGCCCGGACCCCGGCCGCGGACCCCGCCCGGCTGGCGGCCTACCGCACCCTGCGCGCGGTGTCCTCCGACGACGCCTACGCCAACCTGGTGCTGCCCCGGTTGCTCACCGCGGCCGGCCTGTCCGGCCGGGACGCGGCCCTGGCCACCGAGCTCGGCTACGGCACCCTGCGGGCCCGCGGCGTGCTCGACGAGGTGCTGCGCCGCTGCTCGTCCCGCCCGCTGGACGACATCGAGCCGGCGGTGCTCGACCTGCTGCGGCTGGGTGCCTACCAGCTGCTGAAGACCCGGATCCCGACGCACGCCGCGGTCGCCACCACCGTCGACCTTGCCCGGGCGAGCGGCAACGCCCGCGCGGCCGGCTTCGTCAACGCGGTGCTGCGCAAGGTGGCTGCCCGCGACTTCGAGGGCTGGTGCGCGGCGATCGGCGGCGGCGCCTCGGATCTCGGCCGGCTCGCGCTGCGCCACAGCCACCCGGGCTGGATCGTCGGGGCGTTCGCCGATGCGCTGGCCGCCGAGGAGCCCACCGATCAGGAGGGGGAGCATCCCGACGAGCTGGCCGCGGCCCTGGCCGCCGACGACGCGCGGCCGGACACCCACCTCGTCGCGTGGCCGGGGCTGATCGAGCGGGCCGAACTGGCCGAGCAGTCCGGCGGCGAGCCGGGCAGCTACGCCCCCTCCGCGGTGCGGTTGACCGCCGGCGGCGAGCCCGCGGCGCTGCCGGCGATCCGGGACGGCCGGGCCGGGGTGCAGGACGAGGGCAGCCAGCTGTGCGCGCTGGCGCTGGCCGGGCTGCCGCTGACCGGCCCGGACGAGCGCTGGCTCGATCTCTGCGCCGGGCCGGGCGGCAAGGCCGCGCTGCTGGCCGCGCTGGCCGGGGCGCGGGGTGCCCGGCTGACCGCGAACGAGCTGCACCCGCACCGCGCGGACCTGGTGGCGGCCGCCACCGCCCGGTGGCCGGTCGAGCTGCTGACCGGCGACGCGCGGGAACTGGCCGGCAGCTACGACCGGGTCCTGCTGGACGCCCCGTGCACCGGCCTGGGCGCGCTGCGGCGCCGGCCGGAGGCCCGCTGGCGCCGGGGTCCGGACGACCTGGCCGGGCTGGTCGAGCTGCAGGCGCAGTTGCTGGACGCCGCCGTCCGGCTGGTCCGTCCGGGCGGCGTGATCGGTTACGTGACCTGCTCGCCGCACCTGGCCGAGACCCGGCAGCAGGTCGAGGGAGTGCTCGCCCGGCACCCGGGGCTGGAACTGCTCGACGCCCGGCCGGCCTTCGCCGGGGTGGACCGGCTCGCCGACCTGCCCACCGTGCAGCTCTGGCCGCACCGGCACGGCACCGACGCGATGTTCTTCGCCGCGCTGCGCCGCACCGGTACCGCATCGCCCTGAGCTGCCGGATCGGCACCCGCATCCGACCGGGGCTCCGGCGCGCCTCACTAGACTGGTCCGGTGCCCATGCCGACCGCCGAGCCGATGATCGCGCCGAGCATCCTGTCCGCCGATTTCGCACACCTGGCCGCCGCGGCGGACTCGGTGTCGCGGGCGGACTGGCTGCACGTCGACGTGATGGACAACCATTTCGTGCCGAACCTGACGCTCGGCCTGCCGGTGGTGCAGAGCCTGCACCGGGCCACGGACCTGCCGCTGGACTGCCACCTGATGATCACCGACCCGGACCGCTGGGCCCCCGGGTACGCCGAGGCGGGCGCGGCGAACGTGACCTTCCACGTCGAGGCGGCGGCCGACCCGGTGGCGACTGCCCGGGCGATCCGGTCGGCCGGCGCGCTGGCCGGCCTCTCGGTCAAGCCGAACACCCCGATCGAGCCGTACCTGGACCTGCTCACCGAGTTCGACACGCTGCTGGTGATGTCGGTCGAGCCCGGCTTCGGCGGCCAGCGGTTCATGGCCGAGGTGCTGCCCAAGGTGCGCCTGGTCCGCGAGCAGATCAGCGCCGGCCGGCTGCGGCTGTTCCTGGAGATCGACGGCGGGATCGGCGAGGACACCATCGAGCAGGCGGCCGAGGCCGGCGTCGACGTCTTCGTGGCGGGTTCGGCGGTCTACAACGCCGACGATCCGGCGGCGGCGGTCGAGCGGCTGCGGGCGCTGGCCCGGGCCGGCATGGCCCGGTGCCCGCACTACCGGGGCCCGCAGCGCCGGGGCCACGAGCTGGGCAGCCGCTCGTGATCAACACCCCGACCGACGCCGAGCTGACCGCGATGCGGCACGCCGCGGACCTGGCGCGCACGGTGGCCGGCCGGACCAGCCCCAACCCGCCGGTGGCCGCGGTGATCCTCGACGCCGACGGGCACCTGGTCGGCCAGGGCGTGACCCAGCCGGCCGGCCGCGAGCACGCCGAGGTGATGGCGCTGGCCGCGGCCGGGACGAAGGCGCGCGGCGGCACCGCGGTCGTCACCCTGGAACCGTGCAACCACACCGGCCGCACCGGCCCGTGCACCGAGGCGCTGCTCGCCGCCGGCATCGTCCGGGTGGTGTACTCGGCCGAGGACCCGAACCCGATCGCGGCCGGCGGCTCGGAACGGCTGCGCGCCGCCGGGGTGCAGGTGGTCGGCGGGGTCGAGGTGGCCGCGGTCGGCCAGGCGGCGCTCGGGCCGTGGCTGCACGCGGTGCGCAACGCCCGGCCGTTCGTCACCTGGAAGTTCGCGGCGACCCTGGACGGCCGGGCCGCCGCCGAGGACGGGACGTCGCGCTGGATCAGCAACCCGATCTCGCGCGCGGACGTGCACGAGCTGCGCTCGGTGGTCGACGCGGTGCTGGTCGGCAGCGGCACCGCGCTGGCCGACGACCCGCAGCTGACCGTGCGCACCGCGCACCCGGACGGCACCGAGACGCTGGCCGACCGCCAGCCGCTGCGGGTGCTGCTGGACCGCCGGCACCGGGTGCCGAAGACCGCCCGGATCTTCGACGGCGCCGCCGAGACCCTGGTGCTCGACACCGCGGTGCCGCGGTTCGCGTGCAAGGCGCTGTTCGACCGAGGCGTCCGCCACCTGCTGCTGGAGGGCGGGCCGACCCTGGCCGGGGCGTTCCTGGAGGCCGGCTTGATCGACCAGGTGGTGGCCTATCTCGCACCCAAGCTGCTCGGCGCCGGTCCCGCGGTGCTGCAGGATGCAGGGATAACCACGATGACCGACGCGGTCTCGCTGGAGATCGTGGAGTTCGACCGGCTCGGGGACGATCTCAAGATCGTCGGGCGCCCGGTGGTGGCGGCATCGCCGCCGGGCCGAGGAAGGGACAGCTAGTGTTCACCGGCATCATCGAAGAGGTCGGCGAGGTGGTCGGGCTCGACCCGGCCGGGGACTCGGCCGTGCTGCGGGTCCGCGCCCACCTGGTTGGCCAGGACGTGGCGCACGGCGCGTCGATCGCGGTGAACGGCGTCTGCCTCACCGTCGTCGGGCAGCGGCCCGCAGCCGAGGTCGTCGGGCAGCGGCCCGCAGCGGAGGTCGTCGAGCTGGACTTCGACGTGATGGCCGAGACCCTCACACGCAGCGTGATCGGCACCCTGCAGCCAGGCCGCCGGGTGAACCTGGAGCGGGCGGCCCGGGCCGACAGCCGGCTCGACGGCCACATCGTGCAGGGCCACGTCGACGGCACCGGCGTGGTGCTCGCAAGGACGCCGGGCGACAACTGGGAGGCGGTCCGGTTCGGGATGCCGCCCGGGCTGGCCCGCTACGTCGCCGAGAAGGGCTCGATCGCGGTGGACGGCGTCTCGCTGACCGTCACCGGGGTGGGCGAGGACTGGTTCGAGGTCGGCCTGATCCCCGAGACCCTGCGCGCCACCGTGCTCGGGGACAAGGCACCGGGGGATCCGGTGAACCTCGAGGTGGACGTGCTGGCCAAATACACCGAACGGTTGCTGGCGTACCTGCCGGCGCGAGGCGCAGAAGGCGGTCGCTGACATGCTCGATCCGATCGAACGGGCGATCGTGGACATCGCCGCCGGCAAGGCGGTGGTGGTGGTCGACGACGAGGACCGCGAGAACGAGGGCGACCTCATCTTCGCCGCCGAGCTGGCGACGCCGGAGCTGGTCTCGTTCATGGTGCGCTACACCTCCGGCTACATCTGCGTGCCGATCACCGAGGCGGAGGCCGACCGGCTGGACCTGCCGCCGATGTTCCACACCAACCAGGACAAGCGCGGCACCGCCTACACGGTGACCGTGGACGCCCGCGAGGGCGTGACCACCGGCATCTCGGCCACCGACCGGGCCCGCACCATCAGGCTGCTGGCCGACCCGGAGACCAGCGCGGTGGACCTGGCCCGGCCGGGGCACATCGTCCCGCTGCGCGCCAAGGACGGCGGCGTGCTGCGCCGGCCCGGCCACACCGAGGCGGCGGTGGACCTGGCCCGGCTGGCGGGGCTGCGGCCGGCCGGCGTGCTGTGCGAGCTGGTCAGCGAGAAGGACCCGTCCGGCATGGCACGCTCCGACGAGCTGCGGGTCTTCGCCGACGAGCACGACCTCGCGCTGATCTCCATCGCCGACCTGATCGCCTACCGGCGCCGGTTCGAGAAGCTGGTCGAGCGGATCGCCAGCGCCCGGGTGCCGCTGCGGTACGGCGAGTTCATCGCGCACGGCTACGCCTCGTCCTACGACGACCGGGAGCACGTCGCGTTCGTCTTCGGCGACCTCGGCGACGGCCAGGACGTGCTGGTGCGGGTGCACTCCGAATGCCTGACCGGCGACGTCTTCGGCTCGCTGCGCTGCGACTGCGGCCCGCAGCTGGATGCCGCCCTGGCCGCGGTCGCCCGCGAGGGCCGGGGCGTGGTGCTCTACATGCGCGGTCACGAGGGCCGCGGCATCGGGCTGATGCACAAGCTGCAGGCCTACCAGCTGCAGGACGCCGGGCTGGACACCGTCGAGGCCAACCTCGACCTGGGCCTGCCGGCCGACGCGCGCGACTACGGCACCGGCGCGCAGATCCTGGTGGATCTCGGCGTGCGCACCATGCGGCTGCTGACCAACAACCCGGCCAAGCGGGCCGGCCTGGAGGGTTACGGGCTGTCGGTGCTCGGCACCGTGCGGCTGCCCACCCATGCCAACCCGGAGAACCTGCGCTACCTGCAGACCAAGAAGGACCGGATGGGCCACGAGCTGGACCTGGACGGCGTGGTGCTGCCGGCCGACCCGCCGCCGTCGCTGACCGAGAAGGGCAGCGCGTGAGCGGGCACGGCGCGCCGGCGGCCGGGGCCGTCGAGGGTGCCGCCGGCCTGTCGGTGGTGGTGATCGCCGCTCGGTGGCACACCCAGGTGATGGACGGCTTGCTGGACGGCGCCCGGCGCGCGCTGGCCGACTCCGGGGTCGACGACGTCCGGGTGCTGCGGGTGCCGGGCACCTTCGAGCTGCCGGTCGCGGCCGCCCGGGTGGCGACCGCCGGGGTGGACGCGATCGTCGCGCTGGGCGTGGTGATCCGGGGCGGCACCCCGCACTTCGACTACGTCTGCAGCGCCGCGACCGACGGGCTGACCCAGGTGGGCGCGCGCACCGGCATCCCGGTCGGCTTCGGCGTGCTGACCTGCGACGACGACCAGCAGGCGCTGGACCGGGCCGGCCTGCCCGGCTCGGCCGAGGACAAGGGCTACGAGGCGACCCAGGCCGCCCTGTCCACCGCCGTCACGCTGCGCGAGTACGCCCGACCGTGATCGCCGGCCTGGTGCTGGCCGCGGGGGCCGGCCGGCGGCTCGGCTCACCCAAGGCCGAGATCCTGCTCGGCGGGATCCGGCTGGTCGACCGCGCGGTCTACACCCTGCGGGCCGGTGGCTGCGACGAGGTGTTCGCGGTGGTCCGCTCCGGCGAGGTGACGGTGCCGGGGGCCACCGCGGTGCCGAACCCGGACGCCGATTCCGGCATGGCCTCGTCGCTGCGGGCCGGGCTGGCCGCGCTCGCGGAGGAGACCGAGGCGGTGGTGGTCACCCTGGTGGACCTGCCCGACGTCCGGCCGGCGGAGGTGTCGGCGATGCTCGGCTGGTACCGCAACGGAGCCTCGATCGTGGCGGTGCGGCGCGGCGGTATGCGGTCCCACCCGGTGCTGGTGTCGCGCCGCTGGCTGCGGCTGTTCGCCGAGGCGGCGCAGGCGGATGAGGGGGCCCGGCGGTTCTTCGCCCAGCACTACGACGAGGTCGACTTCCTCGACTTCCCCGAGCCGATCAGCGACATCGACACGCCGGAGGACCTGCGGGCGGCCGAGCGACGGTTCCACTCCATTAGAGGTGGGAGCTAGTGCGGCGCAGCTTACGGCTTAGCCCAAGAATGGGTAGGTGACACGGCTGAGTGCTGCGGGCAATCTTCGGAAGCGAAGTAATAGGACGGAGCCCGAGACGCTAGAGCAGACGCACGCTCACTACTTCGGCCTCGCTCGATACGACGAAGTGCTGGAGTCATTAGACGTTGCCGTAGAGGGCTTGTCGAAGCGACTAGGTCTCGGACTTGGCGAACGCCAAGTCTTACTTGCCCTGCACCGCAGACAATAAATGGGGAGCGGGCCGCGTATCGCGTGACACCATCCATAACATCTACTGTCCGAACGTCCCTGATGTCGATCACGTGCCGGACAAATTGGTTGCCCAGGGGCTGGTGATTCGAAAGGTGGTTATAGTTTAAATCAGAGGGTAAAAGCCGAGATCGAGTCCCTGCTGTGAAGCCGCATGAAGCCAAGGGCCACCCAGGGAATTGTCGCTGCCACTGAGGCTTGCAAGTTGTGCGACAGCGTTGGCTACGAGGGAACTCTCAGCGGCGCTGGCTGGCAGGCTACCTCCACTTGTTTAAGCTGAGCGGCTCGAATCACCTACGTTCCCGCTCATAGAAGCCGGGCTGAACCTCTGGGTCGTCAGCGGCGCGGCACCGCAGCGGCCAGCGCGGCCAGGGCGTCGCCGAAGATCCCGGCGGGCGGGTTCACCAGGCCCGCGCCGACCTGGCCGACCCCCGCCACCCGCCCCGCCATGCCGGTGTTTATCTGCGGCAGGATCTGCGTCCGGGCGACCCGGGTGACGTCGATGCCCAGCGGCGCGCCGCGGAAGTCGAGCACCGGGATCGAGTACATCGGGTGCTCGGCCACGGTGATCTCGTACATCCGGCGGGTGGCGGCCAGCGCGTCCGGCACCCGGCCGCCGACGAACCGGACGATGGCCGGCGCCGCCGCCATCGAGAAGCCGCCCAGGCCGGCCGTCTCGGTGATCGCCGAGTCACCGATGTCGGGGTTGGCGTCGGCCGGTCCGTAGTTGCCGAGGAACAGCCCGTCGGCCAGCTGCGCCGGGCCGGTGAACCAGGCGTTGCCGGTGCCGGCCACCTGGATGCCGAAGTCGGTGCCGTTGCGGGCCATCGCCACCACCACGGTGCTGCCGGGCAGGTCGCGGGCGGCGTCCAGAGTGAGCTTGCAGGCCGGCATCGCCAGGTTGAGGAAGAAGTGGTCGTTGCCGGCCACAAACCGGGCCACCTCGGCGACGTCCGAGCTGGGCGCGCCGCAGTCGATGAGCTCGGGCAGCAGCTCGCGCAGCAGCATCAGCGTGCCGGCGCGGTTGCGGTTGTGCGCCTCGTCGCCCATCTGCAGCATCTGTGCCAGGATCGCCTTGAGGTCGATCGGCCCGTGCGCGCGGACGGCCCGCTGCAGTAGCGGCCCGAGCACCGCCGACATCCAGCGCAGCCGGTCCAGCACCTCGGGGGAGTAGGCGCCGTAGCGCAGCACCTTGCCCAGGCCCTCGTTCAGGCTGCAGTACGTGCGCCGGCCGGTCGCCGGGTCCTCCACCGCGAACAGCCACATCGACGCCGACACCACCCCGGCCATCGGCCCGACCGCGCCGTGGTGGTGGCACGGGTCGAGGGTGTAGCCGGTGCCCGCGGCGAACATCGGCTCGGCCCGTTCCGGGTCGTCCACCAACCCCTCGAACGCGGCGGCGCCGAGCAGCGCACCGCGCAGCGGGCCGGACGCGCGTTCCCAGCCGATCGGCGGCCCGGCGTGCAGGAAGTCTCCCGCGGACAGGCCCAGGGTCGGCCCGGCCGGTACCACATCGATCAGCAGCGCCTGGGTCTCGGCGATCCGGCGGACCGCCTCGGCGTTGGCCGGTTCCCGCCTCGGGTCGGCCAGCACCGTCGCCAGGTCGTCCTCGGTGCCCGGCATCGGCGGCTGCCAGTCCACCCGGTGCACCTCGGCGCCCTGGGCCGCGGCGGCATCGGCGAAGAGCTCGACCCCGGCGGTGATCAGCCGGGGCGGTCCGGACAGCAGGCTCATCGGGACTCCTCGGTTCGGACGAGTGACACCGCGTGCCGGGCGGCGGCGGCGTTGGAGAGGAACACCGAGGCGCCGGCCGCGTGCAACCGGTGGGCGGTGCCCTCGGTGTCCTGCGGGTCGCGGCGGGCGCCGATCAGGCCGACCACCACCGGCACCGGCGAGGACTCGATCAGCGGCAGCAGCTCGGCGGCCGGGTCCGGGTGGGCGCCGTGCCCGAGCACCACGTCGAGCAGCACCACGGCGGTCGCCGGGTCGGCGAGCACCTGGGCCAGCCGCTGGTTGCGCAACGACGGGTCGATCATCGGGTGCGCCCGGCCGTGGGTCAGCGCGTCGTCGCCGAAATCCACCAGCCAGTGCTGGGGCACGTCCGCCAGCGGGTGCGGCAGCGCCCAGTCCGGCCGGAGCGGGATGTTCGAACGTACCTCGCCCAGCGTCTCGGCCACGATCAGCATCGCCTCGTCGCACAGGGTGCCGCCGCAGAACAGGCCGCGCAGCGCCCCGGGCCGGCTCGCGACCGCGCTGGCCGGGGCCGGCTGCACCCAGCTGGGCCAGTCCGGCACCGGGCGGCCGAGCGCGGCCAGCGCCTGCTCTGTCGCCTCGGTCAGGTCCGGCTGGCCCTGGCCGAGCAGCGCGAACGACGTCGGCGTGGCCAGGCTCGCGGCCAGCTCCCGCAGCTGCTCCGCGACGGCCGAGGCCGGTGGCTTGGAGATCACCAGCACGAGCTCGGTGCCCGGGTCGGCGTCCAGCATCGCCAGCGCCGTCCGGGCGGACCGGCCGGCCACCTGCTCGGAGAGGTCCCGGCCGCCGACCCCGAGCGCGGCGCTGACGCCCACCCCGGCCGCGTCCAGCAGGCACAGCACCTGCTGGGCGCCGGTGCCGGACGCGGCCACCAGGCCCACCGGACCGGCGTCGACGGTGTGGGCGAAGCCCAGCCCGATGCCGCCGATCACCGCGGTGCCGCAGTCCGGGCCCATCACCAGCAGGCCGCGCTCGGCGGCGGTGTCCTTGAGCGCGATCTCCTGCTCGACCGGCACGTTGTCGGAGAAGAGCAGCACGTCGCAGCCGGCGGTCAGGGCGTCCATCGCCTCGACGAAGGCATGCCGGCCGGGCACCGAGATCACCGCCAGCCCGCCGCCACCGGCCGCCGCGCTGGCCACCGTCCGCGGTGGTTGCTCCGGCGAGCCGGCCGGGTCGGGCTGGTGTCGCGGGGCGTCCAGCAGCCGGCCGGCCGCCTCGAGAGCGGCGGCCAGCGCGGTCTCGTCCGCGGCCCGGACGGCGATCAGCAGGTCGTTCGCCGAGCCACCGGCCGGCGCGGTGAAGCCCATGCCCGCGAGCAGTTGCAGGTTCAGCTCGGTGGCCATCGCGACCAGCGCGGCCTGCACCCCGGGCAGCTCGCCTACCGACCGGCTGACGAGCATCAGCGCGACCGAGTCGGCGTACTGGCCGGAGCGGACCAGGAGTTCTTCGGCCATCAGACGGCGACCCTCTCTCGTGCGTGGCGTGCGCCGGCGAGCAACCCGGCGGCGAGTGCGGCTCCGGAACTGTGCCCGATCCGCAGCAGCCGCGCCCAGGCGCGCCGCAGCGGGTCGGGCTCCGGGCGGCAGATCGCCCGGCCGGCCTCCTGCAGTTCGGGCAACCCGTCCCCGGCGACGGCGCGCAGCAGCAGCTGCCGGGACAGGGCGGTGGTGGCGCCGGGCGCGGTGAGCCGGGCGGTGACGGCGGCGGCCAGGCCGGTGTCCGGCAGCCCGAAGAGCACCTGGGCGGCCAGGGCGCCGCACAGCAGGTCGTCGCCGGCCGGGGTGAGGCCGGGGCCGCGGCCGAGCAGCCAGGCGACGGCCTCGGCAGGAGCCAGCGAGAACGGACCGAGCCCGAACGGACCGACCTCGACCGGACCGACCCTGGACGGACCGACCCCGAACGGACCGACCCCGAACATATCGAGCTCGACCGGATCCGGCCCGAGGCGATCCGGTCCGGCCGGCTGTCCCGGCAGCTGCACCGGCCGGCCGCAGTGGGCCAGCGCCGGGTCCCGCCGGCCGGTGACGGTGACCCGCAGCCGGCCCAGCCACAGCTCGCCGCCGGCCACCGAGGACGGCCCGGCCGGCGCGTCCAGTGGCAGCTCGGCGCTCGACCAGGGCAGCGTCACCCCGATCGGCAGCTGCACCGCGTCGCGGCTGAGCAGCGCGACCACCGTCCCGGAGGCCAGCCGCAGGTAGCAGGCGGTGGGGAAGCTGCCGAGCACCTCGGCCGGCCCGTCGGCGGCCGCGAGGGCAGCCGACGCGAAGCCGGTCGCCGTGCCCGAACACAGCACAGTCACGCCGCAGGTACCGCCCTTCGCACTAGCCCTGGCTGGAAGGTAATGACGTGCGTTACGGTCTGCCGATGGTCACAGTTGCCAAGGATCTCGCCGATATGCACGGTGATCTGCCAGGTCAGGCTGTCGAGGGTGTCACGGTGCGCGAGCTGCTGGCGGCTCCGAGCCTGGCCGGCGCCACGGTGCTCGCCGGCTGGACAGGCCTGGACCGGGTGGTGCGCGGGGTGAACGTGATGGAGGTCCCCGACATCCTGTCCTGGGTCAAGCCGCACGAGCTGCTGCTGACCACCGCGTTCCCGCTCACCAGGGAGTCCGGCGGCCAGGCCGGCGCCGATCGGCTGCTGGAGCTGGTCACCGCGCTGGACGCCCAGCCGCTGGCGGCGCTGGCGGTCAAGCTCGGCCGCTACCTCGACGCGCTGCCGCAGCAGGTGCTGGACCGGGCCGACGAGCTGGGCTTCCCGGTCCTGCGGCTGCCCGACCAGGTCGCCTTCGACGAGGTGCTGCCCGACATCTTCGGCCGGCTGCTCGATCAGCAGAGCCAGGTGCTGGCGCACGCCGATGCCCTGCACCGAGCGATCTCGACGATCGTGCTGGGCGGCGGCGGCCTGTCCGAGATCGCCGGCGAGGTGTCGCGGCTGCTGCACTGCGCGGTGCTGGTCACCACGCCGGACGGCCGGGTGCTGGCCGCGGCGGGCCCGGCCGAGCACCGGGACGGCCTGGCCGGCGCGGAACTGTTCGACCCGACCGGGCGGCTGCTCATCGAGCGGCTGCGCCCCGGCGTCCATCCGGTGCCGGCCGGCGGCAGCGCGGCGATGACCGCGATTGTGGCCGGCGGCATCGACCATGGCCGGATCGTGGCCTTCCGGCCGGACCGGTCGCTCTACCCGAGCGCGGTCCAGGCACTGGAGCGGGTGGCGATCGTCGCGGCGCTGACCATCACCAAGGAGCTGGCGGTGGCCGCGGTCGAGAGCAAGTTCCGCGGCGACTACCTGCGCGACGTGCTGACCGGGCTGGTGCCCGTAGACAACCAGGTGATCGAGCACTGCCGCTCGCTGGACTGGGCGCTGGACGCGCAGCTGGTGGTCGTCGTCGCCGAGCTGGACCCGCTGCCGCCGGACGCGGCCGAGCCGGAACCCAGGCCCGGGGTCGTGCACCGCTCCCAGCACGAACGCTTCACCTCCGCCTGGCAGCAGGTGTTGCGGGCTCGGCACCGCTCCGCGCCGGTGGTCGGGTTCAGCCAGGAGGTGGTGGCCCTGGTGCCGGTGCCGGCCGGCGATCCGGTGCCGGTGGTGGCCGAGCTGGTGGCCGCGGTCGCCGGCGACCGCGGCGGCGGCCGGCGTTCGTTCTGCGCCGGGGTGTCGCGGCTGGTGACCGATCCGACCAGCCCGGACGGCATCGCCGCCGGCTACGCCCAGGCCCGCAAGTCGGTGGCGGTCGGGCGCCGGGTGCACGGGCCGGGCAGCGTCTCGCACTTCGACTCGCTTGGCGTGCACCGGCTGCTGTCGCTGGTCGCCGACACCGCCGAGCTGAAGTCGTTCGCCGCCGAGGTGCTGGCCGAGTTGGCCGCCGACAAGCCGGAGGCGGCCGACCTGCGCCAGACCCTGCAGACGCTGCTCGACACCAACCTGAACGTGGCCGAGACGGCCCGGCTGCTGCATTTCCACTACAACACGCTGCGCTACCGGATCGGCAAGCTGGAACGGATCGTCGGGCCGTTCACCACCGACGCGAACCTGCGGCTGGACGTGGCGCTGGCGCTGCAGGTGGTGCAGATGCGCGGGATCTGAGCGTGGCGAACCGGGACCGGACGCCAGCCGGGCCACAATGGCGCACGCCGGCCGGGGCGGCTACAGAACGGGCGCCGATTCTTCGTCAACTGTTCATCGTGAGACGCACCGGCACCGGTCACTAACTTTGCCCAGCGCAACCGACGACGGGGCCCGACGGCCCGTCGCGAGGAGGAGGCCGGCATGTCCGCATGGGGATGGAAACTGGTCTACGACGGCCGGACGCCGCCGCCGGGCGGGGTGGTGCGCCCGGGGGAGCGGCTGTCCGGGCCGCGGATGCTCGGCCTCGGCGCGCAGCACGTGGTCGCCATGTTCGGCGCCACCTTCGTCTTCCCGGCGATCATGGGGCTGAACCCGAACCTCGCGGTGCTGATGTCGGGCATCGCCACGATCCTGTTCCTGCTCATCGTCAAGGGCCGGATCCCGTCCTACCTGGGTACGTCGGCCTCGTTCGTGGCGGCGGTGGCCGCGATCCGGGCGCAGGGCGGCAACTCGGCCCAGGTGACCGGGGCGATCCTGGTGGCCGGGCTGATCCTGGCCGCGGTCGGGGTGCTGGTGCACTTCGGCGGCGCGCACTACGTGCGGATGGTGCTGCCGCCGGTCGTCACGGGCGCGGTGGTGATGCTCATCGGCTTCAACCTGGCGACCGTCGCGACCTCGGTCTACTTCCCGTCCGAGCAGTGGATCGGCCTGCTCACCACGCTGTTCCTGATCGTCTGCGCCACCCTGGTGCGCGGTTTCGTCGGGCGCATCGCGATCTTCCTGTCGCTGATCTTCGGCTACCTGATCAGCTGGATCGCCGACCGGATCAACGACGTGCCGGTGTGCTCGAAGACGGTCACCTCGGCCTGCACCGCGACCGGCCACCGGATCGACTGGAGCGGGGTGCGGTCGGCGCACTGGATCGGGCTGCCGAAGGACATCCTCAGCCCGACCTTCGGCCCGCTCACCGGCCCGCACTGGCCGGCGTTCAAGTGGGCGTTCATCCTGCTGGTGATCCCGTCGGTGATCGCGCTGCTGGCCGAGAACTCCGGCCACGTCAAGGCGGTCTCGGAGATGACCGGCGACGACCTCGACCCCTACCTGGGCCGGGCGTTCGTCGGGGACGGGCTGGGCACCGCGCTGGCCTCGCTGGTCGGCGGCTCGCCCACCACCACCTACGCGGAGAACATCGGCGTGATGGCGGCGACCCGGATCTACTCGACGCTGGCGTACTACATCGCGGCGGTGGTGGCGATCCTGTTCGGCTTCTGCCCCAAGTTCGGCGCGGTGGTGGCGGCCACCCCGGGCGGCGTGCTGGGCGGCATCACGTTGGTTCTCTACGGCATGATCGGCCTGCTCGGCGCCAAGATCTGGGTGGAGAACCGGATCGACTTCGGCAACCCGATCAACCTGGTGCCGCTGGCTGCCGGGATCATCGCCGGCATCGGCAACCTGGCGATCAAGTTCAGTGACACCTTCTCGATCACCGGGATCGCGGCGGGCACCCTGATTGTCCTGATCGGCTACCATCTGGTGGCAATCCTGGCGCCCCGGCTCGGGGTGGTGCCGCCGCCGGCCGACGCCCCGCTCGACCCGGCCCGGCAGGCCGGCACCACAGCGCAGGCCAGCCCGGCGTCGGGCAGAGGGGCGGTCCACGACAGGTGAAGCCACCGACCTTCAGCTACCGCAGGCCGTCCTCCGTTGAGGAGGCGCTCGGGCTGCTCGCCGAGGACGGCCCGCAGGCGAAGGTGCTGGCCGGCGGCCAGAGCCTGATCCCGCTGCTCTCGATGCGGCTGGCCGCGCCCGGCCGGCTGGTCGACATCAACTCCCTGACCGAGCTCTCCTACGTCCGCTGCGACGAGGCCGGCGTCCGGGTCGGCGCGCTGGCCCGGCACGCCGAGGTGCTCGCGGATCCGGCGGTGGCGGCCTGCCAGCCGCTGCTGCCGGCCGCGCTGGCCTGCGTCGCGCACCCGACCATCCGCAACCGGGGCACCTCGCTGGGCAGCATCGTGCACGCCGACCCGGCCGCCGAGCTGCCGGCCGTGCTGAGCCTGCTCGGCGGCACGGTCATCGCCGCCTCGACCGACGGCCGGCGCACGATCGGTGCCGCGGAGCTCTTCGCCGGGCCGCTGGAGACCTCGCTGCGCCCGGACGAGTTGGCGGTGGAGGCGTTCTTCCCGGCCTGCCCGCAGCTGACCGGCACCGCGTTCGAGGAGGTCTCCCGCCGGCACGGTGACTACGCGTTGTGCGGGGTGGCGGCGCTGGTCCGGCTGGATGACGACCTGCGGATCGCCGAGGCCCGGGCCGGTTACCTGTCGATGGCCGGCACGCCTTGGGTGCTGGACCTGACCGAGCCGGTGCGCGGCCTGGCCTACGACGCCGACCTGGCCGCGGCCGGCGAGCTGGCGGGCCGGCTGCTCGACCCGGAGCCGGACATCCATGCCACGGCGGAGTACCGGTTGCAGCTGGCCCGGGTGCTGACCGCGCGGACGCTGCGGCGGGCGGCCCGTACCGCTGCGGGGGTGATGCACGATGACTGAGGAACTGCACCGGATCACCCTGCACGTCAACGGGATCCCGTACGAGGTGACGGTGCCCGCGCGCCGGCTGCTGTCGGACTGCCTGCGCCACGACCTCGGGCTCACCGGCACCCACGTCGGCTGCGAACACGGGGTATGCGGCGCCTGCACGGTGCTGGTCGGCGGCGTGCCGATGCGCTCGTGCCTGCTGCTCGCGGTGAGCGTGGCCGGCGAGCGGATCACCACCGTCGAGGGGCTGGCCGGCCCGGCCGGCGAGCTGTCGCCGGTGCAGCAGGCCTTCACCGAATGCCACGCGCTGCAGTGCGGGTTCTGCACGCCCGGCTTCCTCACCACGATCACCGCGGGCCTGCAGGAAAATCCACGGCCGACCCGGGACGAGGCCCGCGAGATGATCGGCGGCAATCTGTGCCGGTGCACCGGGTATCAGAACATCGTCGCCGCCGTACTGAAGGCAGCCGAGCTTGCACCCGAAAGCGATTCTCGATGACCCGCATGATCGGGGCACCGGTGCGCCGGGTCGAGGACCCGCGGCTGGTCCGCGGCCAGGGCCGCTACCTCGACGACCTGGGCAGCGACGCGGTCGAGGTGGCGGTGGTCAGATCACCCCACGCACACGCGAAGATCCTCGACATCGACGTCACCGGCGCGCTGGACGTGCCGGGCCTGCTGGCGATCTACACCTACGACGACCTGACCGGCCCGCTGGCCGATCCGCTGCCGCTGCTGATCCCGCACCCGGCGCTGACTCACGGCCGCACCCAGTACGCGCTGGCCCGGGACGAGGTCAACTATGTCGGCGAGGCGATCGCCCTGGTGGTCGCGGAGGACCGGTACCTGGCCGAGGACGCCGCCGAGCGGATCGTGGTCAGCTACCAGCCGCTGCCGGCGGTGGTCGGGGTGGCCGCGGCCCGCGAGGCGGCGCGGCTGGTGCACGAGGACGTGCCGGGCAACATGGCCGCCCACCTGGTGCAGGAGGTCGGGGACGCGCCGGCCGCGATCGCCGCGGCACCGCACCGGCTCACCCTCGACCTCGCCGTGGAGCGGTCCGCGTCGATGCCCTTGGAGGGCAGGGGAGTGCTCGCCCGCTGGGACGCCGACGCCGGCCGGCTGCGGGTGTGGACGTCGACCCAGACCAGCACCGGGGTGCGGGCCGCGGTGGCCGCCAAGCTCGGGTTGGACCTCGGCCAGGTCGAGGTGATCACGCCCGACGTCGGCGGCGGCTTCGGGGTGAAGATCATGCACCCGTGGCCGGAGGAGGTGCTGGTGCCGATGGCCGCTCGCGCCCTCGGCCGGCCGGTCAAGTTCACCGAGGACCGGCGTGAGCACTTCATCTCCTCCGCGCACGAGCGCGGCCAGCTGCAGCAGGTCGAGGTCGGCTTCGACGACGACGGCCGGCTGCTCGGGCTGTCGGTACGGTTCTGGCACGACCACGGTGCCTACATCCCGTACGGACTGATCGTTCCGATCATCACCTCGACCCAGCTGGTCGGGCCCTACAAGCTGCCGGCGTACCGGGTCGAGTTCGAATCCCTCTACACCAACACGGTGATCGTCACCCCGTACCGCGGCGCCGGCCGGCCGCAGGGGGTGTTCGCGATGGAACGGACGATGGACGCCGTGGCCGCCTACCTCGGCCTGGACCGGGCTGAGGTACGGGCCCGCAACTTCATCCAGCCCGAGGAAATGCCCTATGACCACGGGCTGATCTTCCAGGACGGCAGGCCGCTGGTGTACGACTCCGGCGACTTCCCGGCGTCGCTGGAGAAGCTGAAGAAGCTGGTCGACTGGGACTCCTGGGCGGACTACCAGGCTGCGGCCCGGGCCGAGGGACGCCGGGTTGGGCTGGGAATCGCCTGCTATGTCGAGGGAACCGGCGTCGGGCCGTACGAGGGCGGCCACGTCCAGGTGGAGACCTCCGGCAAGGTCAAGGTCGCCACCGGGCTCACCTCGCAGGGCCAGGGCCACCAGACCGCGTTCGCCCAGATCGTCGCCGACGAGCTCGGCGTGCCGCTGTCCGACATCGAGGTGGTCACCGGCGACACCCGGCGTTTCCCCTACGCCGTCGGTACGTTCGCCTCCAGGGCGGCGGTGATGAGCGGTTCGGCGATCGCGCTGGCCGCCCGGGCCGCCCGGGCCAAGATCCTCAAGGTGGCCGCCGAGGCGCTCGAAGCCGATCCGAAAGACCTGGAGATCGTGGACGGCAAGGTCCGGGTTTCCGGCGTGCCCGGAACGGAGATCTCGCTCGGCACGGTGGCGGTGCTGGCCAACCCGCTGCGCTACGCGTTCGACGAGGCGTCCAAGGCGGCCACCCAGTTCGCGGTCGGTGACCCGGACGCCCCTCCGGTGCCCGAGGACGACGAGCCGGGCCTGGAGGGGCGCGACTACTACTCGCCGCTGCGTTCGACCTTTGCCAACGGCATGCACGCGGTGATGGTCGAGACCGATCCGGACACCGCCGAGATCCGGGTGCTGCGCTACTGCGTCGTGCACGACTGCGGCACCCTGATCAACCCGATGATCGTGCAGGGTCAGGTGCACGGCGGGGTCGCGCAGGGGGTCGGCGGCGCGCTGTACGAGCGGATGGCCTACGACGAGGCCGGCCAGCTGCAGAACGCCTCGTTCATGGACTTCCTGATGCCCTACGTCTCCGAGGTGCCGGACGGCATCGAGATCGACCACCTGGAGACGCCGTCCCCGCTGAACCCGCTCGGCATCAAGGGGGCCGGCGAGGCCGGGGTGATCCCGAGCGCCGCGGTCTTCGCCTCGGCCATCTCCGACGCCGAGGGTTTCCAGATCACCTCGATGCCGATCTCGCCCAGCGAGCTGTTCCACCTGCGTTTGGAGCAAGATCGTCTGCAGCACGGAAGGGAATCCTCATGAGAGTCGCCGGACAGGCCCGGTTGCACGCACCGATCGACCGGGTGTGGGACGCGCTGAACGATCCCGCCGTGCTGGTGCGGACGATCCCCGGCTGCCAGCAGTTGGAGGCGACCGGGCCGGACGCCTACGCGATGACCGTCACCGCCGGGGTGGCCAGCATCAAGGGCACCTACGCCGGCACCGTGCAGCTGGCCGAACTGCGCCAGCCGTCCTCGTTCGTGATGCGGGCCTCCGGCACCGGCGCGCCGGGCACGGTGAGCGCCGACGTGACGGTGCGGCTGACCGACGAGGCCGGGGCGACGCTGCTCGACTATGACGCCGAGGCGGTGGTCGGCGGCATGATCGGTGGCGTCGGGCAGCGGATGCTGGCCGGGGTGGCGAAGAAGCTGGCCGGCGAGTTCTTCGCCGGCGTCAACGACGTGCTGACCGGCAAGGCTGTCGAACCGGCCGCCGTCGCAGTCCCGGCCGCTGTGTCGGCAGCGGCTCCTGGCGCGGCACCGACGGTCTTCACCGCTCCGGAGCGCGCGGCCGCGGTCGCCGGCGAGCCACGTTCCTTCATCCTGGGCGCGGTCTTCGGCGCAGCCGCCGCCCTGCTCGGGGTGCTGGTCGGCGCCCGTACCGCGAGGAGATCCTGATGCGTGAATTCGTCGCGGCAGTGCTGCAGCTGGCCCCCAGTTCGGCTCCGCTGACCGCCGAAACCATCGCGACGAACAGCCAGCGTGCCTGCGACCTGACCCGGCAGTGCGTGGCGGCGACCGGTGCCGAACTGGTGGTGCTGCCGGAGTCGGTCACCACCGGCTTCACCCCGGGGGTGTCGCCGGAGCAGCTGTGGGACCTGGTCAGCGAGCTGCCGGGCCCGGTACTGCAAACCTTCACCGAGCTGGCCGCCGAGCTGGGCGTCCACCTGGTGCTGGGCACGTACGAGCGCGGCCCGGAACGCGGCGTGGTCTACAACGCCGCGGTGGTGCTCTCGCCGGCGGGGGAGTTGCTCGGGGTCTATCGCAAGACGCACCCGTTCGCCGGCGAGCGTGCCGACCGGGGCGGCTGGGTCACGCCGGGGGAGGACACCCTGGTGGTCGACACCGAGCTGGGCAAGATCGGGGTCATCGTCTGCTTCGACGGCGACTACCCGGAGCTGTCCCGGATCACCGCGATCCAGGGTGCGGAGATCATCTGCCGGCCGTCGGCGCTGCTGCGCTCGGCCGACCTGTGGGAGCTGACGAACCGGGCGCGGGCCTACGACAACCACGTGTTCATGGTGGGGTGCAACGCGACCGGCGTCGATCCGGCCGGGGTGATCTACTTCGGCAACTCGATGATCGTCACCCCGATCGCCGAGGTGATCGCGCGGGCGGCCTCGCACGAGTGCTGGATCTCGGCCCGGCTCGACCCGTCGACCGCGATGTCGTCACTGACCCCGGGTTCGTCGATCCCGCAGTCCTTCGACCACCTCGCCGACCGCAACCTGGCGCTGATCCGCAAGAACGCCGACGCGCTGCTCGGCGAGGCCCGAACGTCGTTCCCGATCGGCTGAGCAGCGCCCGTCAGCGGCGCGCGATCGCGAAACCGCCGGGCGGCACCTCGACCGTGACGGAGTCCTGCCCGGTCGCCGTGCTCCACGGCCGGCCGTAGCGGTCGTACCCGGTCGCGGTGGTGGTTCCGGCGCCGGGCACCCGCACGGTGACCTGCCGCGCGGTGTCGGCCACGCTGCTGAGCAGGGCCAGGCCGTGCCCGCCGCCGCTGGTGACCAGCCGGGACACGAGCGGGGTGAGCAGCAGCGCGTCGAGTGCGCCGGAGCCGCCCGAGGTGGTGGCGCTGACCGCGGTTGCCTCGGCGGGCACGGGCGATTCGACGGTGACCGGCAGCAGCGCACCCGGCGCGGCGGAGACTCCCTGCGACCCGCCGCCGCCGTACCGGACGGTGCCCAGCGGTCCGGCCGGGGTGGCGAACGTGCTCGCCCCGGCGGCGCCGGGCACCCGGTTGACGACCGCCTGCAGCAGCCGCGGCTGGTCGGAGGCGGGGACGCTCCAGCGCAGCCCGCTGCCCGGGCCGGAGTGCACGTAGGCGCCGCCGCTCCACTGCGACTCGCCCGTCCAGGCCGAGGCCGGCTGGACGACCGCGGCCGGCCCGGTCAGGGCTGCGCTCTCGGCCTCGACGGTGCGCTGCCCGTCGCGAAGCGTGACATGCGCACCGGCCCTCGCCAGCGGGATCAGCTCAGGGTGCGCGTCCAGGGCCTCCATCGTGAGCAGGCCGTGGATGGTCGACTCGGCCCCGGAGTTGAGGTTCACGCTGCCGTCGGCGTTCACCCCGTCGTCGGTGGCCCCGGTGGCCGGGTCGTACGTCGCGACACCGGCCTGGTTCTGCCCGAAGAACCAGCCCGCGGCGAGCCCGGCGAGCTGGCGCAGGCCGGCCGATCCGGTCGCCTCCGCGACCGACAGCAGGCCCTGGACGCGGGCGTCGGCACCGTAGGCGATCTGGCTGCCGTCGACCGGCGTGGGCAGCCAGCCGTTGTCCGGCCCGGTCGCGGTGAGCAGGTGCGGGGTGAACACTGCCGCGTCCGACACCGCGGCCGTGAGCAGCCGCGGCTGGTGCAGGGCGGTCGCGGCGAGCGCGAGGGCCGTGGGCATCTGGGCACCCCAGGCATGCCACATCGACCGCGAGGTCGCCGAGGGCAGGATCGCCCCGTACGGCCAGGTCCGCGGGTCGCCCTGGGCCAGGTCGGCGATGCCGGTGGCCAGGTCGGTGAGCGCGGTGCGCGCCGCCGGGGTGCCGCCGGCCCGGACGTAGGCGGCCAGGCCCAGCACCGCCTCGGAACTCGCGTCGCCGCCGTCGGCGATCAGCCACGCGGGCAGCCGCAGCCCGTCGACCTCCTGGTACTGCCCGTACCGGACGAGGACTTCGCGATCGACCGCACCGATGGCGAGGTCGAGCCGCTGCTTGAGGAAGCCGGCGAAGGCCGGGTCTGCCGTCCGGAAGTCGGCATAGCCCTCGCCGAGCGCCCAGATGGTGCGCGCGAGCCAGAACGACGCGCCGGAGTCGGACGGATCCGGATCGTCCTTCGGTGTCGGGCTCGGGTTCAGCGTGCCGTCCGGCTGCATCCAGAGCACCACGTTGCCCGCGTCCGGCCCGGACGAGGTCTGCAGGTAGGTCAGGCCGCGGAGCAGCTGGAACGCCTCGTCGCGGCTGTGCGCATCGCCGGCCTGCCGCCAGTGCCGCAGGTACACGACCGCGGCCCGGGCGATGTCGTCGGCGTCGTAGGCGCCCTGGCCGTAGGTGTTGCCGGCGGCGTCGTAGCTGCCGCCGCCGACGCGCTGGTAGCTGCCGTCGGCCTGGTGGTTGGCATAGACCCACAGCACGCCGACGCCCGGTTCACCGGCCGCCGGGTAGGTGACATGGCCCGGTTGGCTCGGCGGCGTGACCGTGCTGGTCAGGAAGTCGAGGTGTGCGAGGTTGGTCAGCGCGGCCGGCGCCGCTGCCGGGACCGCCGCGGCGCCGCTGCCGGCGGCGGTGGTGCTGGTGAGAGCGGCGGCGAGCAGGCCCGCGGCCAGGGCGGTCAGGCGATGCACGTGTCCTCCACGGGGGTGAGGTGATGGGTCCGGCCGTCGTGCAGGGCCCGGGTCGCCGCGGCGGCGAGTTCGACCGCGCGCAGGCCGGCGTCGATCCCGGCCCGCGGGGTCGCGCCGGTCCGGGCGGAGCGGGCGAAGTCGTGCAACGCGGCCCGCGCGCACTCGGCATAGACCTGCTGCTTGCGCTCGGGCCACCCGAGATCGAGCCGGACTGTGACGTGGTGCGGCGCCCGGTGCTCCACGCCGCGCGCCCGGGCACTGGCCGCTGCCGCGTCGCGGGTGACCCGGACGGCCAGTTCTTCCGTGCCGGACAGGCGAAAACCCGGCATCTCGAACAGCTCGGCGGCGTCCAGCTGCTCGACCTCGTCGGGCCGGTCCGTCCAGAGATCGAGGTCGGCGCGCAACGGGATCCAGCCGTGCACCCGCACCTCGGCCAGGCCACAGTCCAGGCGCAGCAGCTGGCGTTCGGCCCGGTGGGCATGGCTGAAACCGTGCGCGTAGCGGGCCAGCGCGCCGTCGGCGTGTGCCACGGTGCAGGCGACGGTGTCGGTCGGCCCGTCCGGCCGGGTGCGCCCGATCGCCTGCACCGACCGGGCCGGCGCGCTCAGCAGCAGGCTTGCGGCGTCGAAGAAGTGCACGCCGTGCTCGAGCAGGATCCCGCCGCTGACCGCCTCGTCCCAGAACCAGTGGCCGGGCGGCAGGTCCTCGTCGGCGGCGTCGTTCTCGAACGCCAGCCGCTGCACCGGCCCGAGCAGGCCGCGCTCGCGCAGCCTGCCGAGCGCGGCCAGGATCGGGTTGTACCGCAGCAGGTGGTCGACCAGGTAGGTACGCCCGGACTGCTGTACCGCCGCCCGCACCTGCGCGGCGTCGGCCGGGTCCAGCGCGGCCGGCTTCTCGCAGAACACATGCCGGCCGGCGGCCAGCGCGGCCAGGGTGAGCGGGGCGTGGCTGCTCGGCGGCGTGGCGATGATGATGGCGTCCACCCGGTCGTCGTCGAGCAGCTCCCGGACGTCGGCGGCCACCGACGCCCGGTGCCGCTCGGCCAGCCGCCGGGCCCGCGCCGGGTCGAGGTCGGCGACCGCGGCGATCAGCACCTCGCCCGGCAACTGGCCGGCCGCGGCGCAGACGAACTCCGCGAAGCTGCCCGCGCCGACGACGCCGAGCCCGAGCGGCCGGCCAGCGGTCACTGGCGCCGGTCCAGGCGGGCGACGCCGATCGCCGAATCGGCCATGCCGTAGAAGACGAAACGCTGCCCGTCGATCTCCTCGATGGCGGTCGGGAACACCACGTTCGGGACGGTGCCGCTGCGCTCCTCCTCGACCGCCGGCTCCAGCAGCGGCCGGTCGGTGCGGGCCAGCACCCGGCTCGGATCCTCGGGGTCGAGCAGCATCGCCCCGGCCGCGTACCGGACCCGCTCCTGCGGCGCCCAACCCTCGGTGAGCTCGCCGGCCACGCCGTGATGAATCAGCAGCCAGCCCTCCTCGACCCGGATCGGCGCGGGGCCGGCGCCGATCTTGAGCGCCTCGAAGTCGTAGGCGGACAGCGCGACCAGCCGGTGCTGCCCGACGTGGGTGAGCGCGCGCAGGTCACGCCGCACGTCCTCGACCGGCACGTGGGAGATCCAGATGCCGGGGCGGTCGTCCTCGACGCCGGCCGGCAGGTAGGTCTCGTCGCCGTCGCCGAGGATCCAGCCCAGATCCCACATCGGGCGGTGCAGCATCGCGTAGGACGGCCGGCCGTCCGGGCCGGGCACCGGCTCGGGGAACAGCACGACGTCCTTGTTCGGGAACAGGTTCAGGTCCATGTCGAGGTCCTGCTGGTACTCGAAGTGCACCGGGCCGAGCCGCCGCCACTGCCGCAGGTCGGTCGAGGTCGCCAGCGCCGGGGTCGGGCCCAGCGGTCCGAAGGCCACGTAGCTCATCACGTGCAGCCCGAGCGAGGGGACGTAGGTGATGCGGGGGTCCTCGACGCCCGCGCCGCGGCGCGAGCGTTCCCAGCCCTCGTCCGGGGCGAGGACGACGCCGTCCCGGCGGACGCCGGCCGGCCGGCCGTCCTCCAGCAGGATCTCCGCCAGCCCGACCCGGGACACGTTGCCGGCCGCGACCAGCCGGGGCAGCAGCCACAGCCGCCCGTCCGGGGTGCGGCCGGTGGCCGGGTTGAGCACGCCTTCGACCTCGAGTTCGGACGACGGGTCCGGGCGCATGATCACGCCGAGGCGGGTCAGGCGGTAGGGGACGTCGGTGCTGATGGTGCGCGTGGTCAAGGGTCAGCCTTTCATGCCGGAGCCGAGGTTGGTGGAGGTGAAATGCCTTTGGAACACGATGAAGAGTGCGACGGCGGGGGCGGCCAGGACGCAGGCGCCGGCCAGGATGGCGCCGAACGGGTTGGCCGCGCTCGCCGCGACCGTGCTGACGTAGTTGGCCAGCGCGACCGCCAGCGGTTGCATGTCCTGGCGCTTGGTGACCAGGAACGGCCAGAAGAACTCGTTCCACGGGCCGATGAAGGTCAGCAGCACCGCGGTCAGCAGTGCCGGGCGCACCAGCGGCAGCGCCACCCCGGTCAGCACCCGCAGCTCGCCGGCGCCGTCGAGGTACGCCGCGTCGAACAGGTCGCGCGGCAGTTGCAGGAAGTACTGCCGGAAGACGAAGACCGCGGTGGAGTTGATCGCGTACGGCGCGATCATGCCGAGGTAGGAATCGCCCAGCCCGTAGGTGCGCACGATCAGCACGTACAGCGGGATGATCAGCAGCTGGAACGGGATCACCTGCACCAGCAGCATCAGTGCGAACAGCGTTCCCCGGCCGCGAAAGTGCAGCCGGGCCAGGGCATAGCCGGCCAGCACGCCGAACACCACGGTGGCCAGCAGCACGCCGCCGGTGAAGATGCCGGAGTTGATCAGGCCGCGGCCCAGATCGATGGCCGCGTTGATCTGCGCGTAGTTGTGCAGGGTCAGGTTGCCCGGCCGCGGGAAGGCGCCGCGCACGGTGGTGTCCGGCGACTTCTGCAGCGAGCCGATCAGCATGTAGTAGAAGGGGAAGAGGAAGACGAGCGCCCCGAGCAGCAGCAGTGGGAGTCGCCACCACGAGCGCCGGGGCGCCGGCGCGGCCGCGGTGTCGGATGCCGACCGCGGCTGGCCGGTGGTGGCCGGCGCGGTGGAGAGCGCGGCGGTGTCGGTCATGACGCCCTCCGTCGTTCGAGCAGCTGCTGCAGGCCGACGACGATCAGCACGCCCACCACCAGCACCACCCCGATCGCCGCGGCCTGGTCGGGATGGTTCTGCTCGATGCCGCGCTGGTACATCAGCAGCACCGGGGAGGCCGACCTGCCGTCCGGGCCGCCGCCCGCGGTGAGCAGGTACGGCTCGGTGAACAGGTTCGCCCCGGTGACCAGGGACAGCAGGGTGACCAGGGTCGTGGCGTGCCGGACCCCGGGCACCGTCACGGACCGGAAGCTCCGCCAGCGGGACGCGCCGTCGACGGCGGCCGCCTCGTACAGCTCCTTCGGGACGCCCTGCAGGGCCGCGAGGTAGAGCAGCACGTAGAAGCCGAGCTGCTTCCAGGTGACGAACAGCGCGATCGAGGGCATCGCCAGGCGATCGTTCACCAGCCAGGACGGGTTCGGCGCCAGCGGCCCGAGGCCGTGATTGACCAGCCCGCGCGAGCTGAACAGGAACAGCCAGACCCCGACGACCGCGACGCTCGCCGTCACGTACGGCACGTAGTAGCTGACCCTGATGAAGGTGCGCCACCGGATCCCGGCATTCAGCGCGGTCGCGAGCAGCAGCGCCAGGCCCACCGTCAACGGCACGTTGATCACCAGGAACACCGCCACGTTGACGAACGACTGCCGGACGGCGGGATCGGCGAGCACCGCCCGGTAGTTGGCCAGCCCCACGAACGGCCTCGGCACCGCGACGCCCGGCGCGGTGAAGAAGTAGTGGTGGAACGACATCCACACCGCCAGCCCCAGCGGGTAGGCGAAGACGGTGGCCAGGAACAGCGCGTACGGGGCGCTGAAGAGGATGCCGATGGGCTGGCGGCCCAGGCCCGCGGCCAGCCGGCGCCGCCGGCCGGCCGGCCGCACGGTGGCGAGCGGCGACACGGCGACCATCACTGCCCGGCGAGCTGGTCGATCTTGCCGGCCACGTCGGACAGTGCCTGCTCGGGCGCCTGCTTGCCGAAGATCACCGACTTGGTCCAGGCGTCGCGGAACGCCTGCCAGATCTCGATGGAGTTGTCGATGTCGGGCACCTCGACCACGTGCGCCTCCTCGGCGGCGAACGTGCTGTACTCGGGGTGCGCGCTGAAGTAGGAGGCGTACTGCTGCTGCAGGTTCTGCCGCAGCGGCATCTGGCCGGTCATGCTCAGCAGCTGGCCGTCCTGGCTCTGGCTGGTCGAGAACTTCAGGAAGTCCCAGGCGGTGCCGCGGTTCTTGCACGAGGCGTACATGGCGACGTTCTTCGCGTCGCTGAAGGTCGGCACCGCATCGCCCGAGCTGCCCTGCTGGGTCGGCACCGGGACCACGCCCCAGTTCACCTTGCCCTGGTAGGCCGCGATGGCCCACGGCCCGACGATCGCCATGGCCGCGGTGCCGTCGGCGAACGAGTCGCCGTTGTAGGTCTCCTGGCCCGCGAGGTTCTGCGCGTACAGCTGCCGCCAGAAGTCCGCGACCGCCTTGCCGGCGTCAGAGTCGAATGTGGCCTTCTTGTCCGCGACCAGCTGCTTGCCGCCGCTCGCCGCAGCGTACAGCGGGTAGAAGTCGAACCAGGACTGGAAGAACTCGCTCGACGGCGCGGGGTAGATCGCGTACTTCGCCGCGCCGGACGAGACGATCTTCTTCGAGGTGGCCAGGAACTGGGCGTAGCTGCCCAGCGGCGGGTTGGTCGTGCTGAGGCCGGCCTTGGCGAAGATCTTCTTGTTGTAGAAGATCATTACCGGGTTCGACTTCCACGGCAGCTGGTAGAACTTGCCGTCCGGCGACTTGTACTGCGCGGCCTGCGCGCCGGTGCGGGACTGGATGTAGCCGGCCGCGCCGGGAAACTGATCGAGCGCGACGAGGCCGCCCTGCTGTTCGAAGGTCGGCACCGAGGCCGGCGAGGTGTTGTAGATCAGGCACGGTTCGCTGCCGGCGGTGATCGCGGCACCGATGACCTCCTCGGAGGACTTGCCCGACGGGATCTCCTGCCCGGTGACCTGCTCCTTGGGGTGCGTGGCGTTCCAGGCTGCCACCGCCTGCTTGCCCCAGGCGACCTCCTGCGCGTTGTTGGAGTACCAGATCTTGATCGGCCCGTGCGCGCTGGTGGCGCCACTGCTCGAACCGCCGCCGCAGGCCGTGGTGGCGGCGAGCAGCGCGACAGCCGAGCAGGACAGCCGGACTCGCGATCGTTTCACGTCGTTCCTCCTTGCATATTGGGGGAAATGCAATTTGTTCAGGGTGTTTCGGGCACCGCGCGGCGGGCCCGCCGGGTCGCCGGCTTCGCGGTCGATCCCCGCACCTGCAGGCGAGCCGGAGCCAGCTCCACGTCGTCGACGGCACCCTGGGTCGCCGGGTCGATCACGCGCATCAGCGTCTCGGCGGCGACCCGCCCCCAACCGAAGGGGTCGGTGGTCACCGTCGTCAGCGGCGGATGGACGTGCGAGCCGAGCTCGATGCCGTCGAAGCCGACGACGGACAGCTCGCGGGGCACCCGCAGGCCCCGGTTGTGGGCCACGCCCATGCCGGCGATCGCCATCACGTCGTTGGCATAGACGATCGCGGTGGGCCGCTCCGGCAGGTCCAGCAGGTGGGCCGTGGCCGCGGCGCCACCCGCGGCGGTGAAGTCCGCGACGACCAGCGGCCCGGCGGCCAGGCCGGCGTCCCGCATCGCGGCCGCCCAGGCCTCCCGGCGGCTCCCGCTGTGGATGAAGTCCTGCGGGCCCGAGACGTAGCCGATCCGGACGTGGCCCAGGTCGACCAGGTGCGCCACGGCCTGCGTCACCCCGGGCCGGTCGTCCGCGCACACCGCGGGGAACGACGAGGCGATGTCGGGCCGGTTCAGCGTCACCGCCGCCAGGCCGAGTTCCTCCAGCAGCGCGATCCGCCGGTCGGCCGAGCGCAGGTCGGTCAGGAACACCCCGTCGACCCGGCCCTCGGTGGCGAACGTGCGGTACCCGGCGGCCTCGGCCTCGCCCGGGGGCACCACCTGGAGCAGCAGCGACTGGCCGGCGGGGGACAGCACCGTCTCCACGCCGGCGATGAACGCCGGGAAGAACGGGTCCGCGCCGAGCAGCTCGGCCGGCCGCGCGACGACCAGTCCCACCGCGAAGGCCCGGGACACCGACAGCGACCGCGCCCGGTGATTCGGCTGCCAGCCCAGCTCCCGGGCGGCGGCCAGGATCCGCTCCCGGGTCTCGGCCGCGACGCCGCCGCGGCCGTTCAGGGCGAACGACACGGTCCCCTTCGACACGCCCGCCAGCCGTGCCACGTCGGCGATGGTGAACCGCTGTGCCTCCACGAGCCCTCCGTTCAAACCGGTTTGAAGCCGCGTCGATCAAACCGGTTTGATAACCGGGCTGTCAATGGCGTGACCGAAATGTGGAACGCCCGCGTAACGCGGTGTTCACGCAGCCGTGGCTGTCCGGACCTGGTTCGAGCGGCTGCACCCTGCGAGCCGACGGCGCGTTCCGGTGCGCGTCCGGACGCGGTGCGGTTCACTGGGACCTGGCAGGAACCGCCCGACCGGGGAGGAAGCCGTGTGACGAGGACGATGCCGGCCGTGCCCGGGCCGGGGCAGGTTCCCGAGCCCGGGCCGGACGGGCTGATCCGCACGATCGAGCTGACCAAGACCTATCCGTCGATGGCCACGCCGGCCGTCGACCGGCTCGACCTCGCCGTCCGGCAGGGCGAGATCTTCGGCCTGCTGGGCCCGAACGGCGCGGGCAAGACCACCACGGCCGGCATGCTCACCACCAGGGTCGTCCCGACCTCGGGACGGGCGTTCATCGGCGAGGTCGACGTGGTCGCCCAGCCCGCATTGGCCAAGCAGTTGACCGGCATCGTCTCCCAGCAGAACACCCTGGACCGGCAGCTCACGGTGCGGGAGAACCTGTACTTCCACGGCAGGCTGTTCGGCATCTCGGCGGCCGCGTCGCGCCGCACCGTCGACGAGCTGCTCGAACGGTTCCAGCTCTCCGACTGGGCCGCCGCCTCGGTCTATGCGCTGTCCGGCGGCATGGCGCAGCGGCTCATGGTGGCCCGCGCGATCTTCCACCGGCCCGCCGTGCTGTTCCTGGACGAGCCGACCGCCGGGCTGGATCCGCAGAGCCGGCTGGCGCTCTGGGACCTGCTCGGCGAACTGCACCGTGACGGCCAGACGATCGTGCTCACCACGCACTACATGGAGGAGGCCGACCGGCTCTGCCAGCGGGTGGCGATCATGGACCACGGCCGGATCGCCGCGCTCGACACCCCGGCCGGCCTGAAACGCAGCCTCGGCACCGACACCGTGATCACCCTGCGCACCGAAGGCGATACCGCAGCCCTCGCCGCGCTGCTCTCGCGCGAGCTGGACGGCGTCACCGGCAGCCACCGCATCACCGGCGGCGTGGAGCTGCAGGCACCCGGCGGGGCGCACCTGGTGCCGCAGGTGGTGACCACTGCCGAACGGGCCGGCTTCTCCGTCGCCGAACTGTCGGTCGCCGCCCCGTCGCTGGAGAGCGTGTTCATCCAGCTCACCGGCAGGGAGTTGCGGGAGGCATGAGCACCTCCAGCCGGCTGCCGCCGGTACGGACCGCACCCGACCGCTCGGTCGTGGCCGCCAGCCGCAGCGCGCTGGCCGCCCTGCTGCTGCGCGACCTGGTGGTGCTGCGCAAGCACACCGGCGAGTTCGTGCTGCGCACGCTCATCCAGCCGTTCCTGCTGTGCCTGGTCTTCCTGTTCGTCTTCCCCAAGATCGGCCAGGGGATCGGTGGCGGCGGGCAGGTCGCCGAGTCGGCCTTCGCGACGGTGCTGGTACCCGGTGTCGTCGGCATCTCGATCATGTTCCAGGGCGTGCAGTCCATCGCGCTGACGATGGCCCAGGAGTTCGGCTACACCCGCGAGATCGAGGACCGCGTCCAGGCCCGTGCCCGGTCTGGCTGGTCGCCGTGGCCAAGGTGCTTTCCGGTGCGATCCAGGGCATGATCTCGGCCGTCATCGTGCTGCCGATCGCCTCCGTCGTGCACGCCAAGGGGGTCACCGCACACCTCGACGTGCACTGGTTGCTGGTGGTGACCCTGGTGCCGCTGGCCTGTGTCGCGATGGCCGGGCTCGGCCTGGTGCTGGGCACCAGCTTCGATCCGCGCAACATCGGCCTGATGTTCGGCTTCATCATCCTGCCCATCACGTTCCTGGGCGGCACCTACTACGAGTGGACCAGGCTCGCGCCGGTCACCGTCGGCGGCTGGCACTGGTTGCAGACCGTGGTGCTGGTCAACCCGCTCATCTACGTCAACGAGGGCATGCGGGCCACCTTCACCGGCGCGCCGCACCTGCACCTCTATGTCATCTATCCGGTGCTGATCGGCTTCGCGGTCGGTTTCCTGTCCCTGGGCCTGCGCAACTTCCGGCGGCGGGTGCTCTCCTGATCCGGCGGTCTTGTCGGCCGGCCGGTGGCGTGATTAGGTGCCCACAAGGCAGCAACCGGGGGGACGGTGGCGTGCGATGCGGCGACAGGTTCGGTTTATCTTCATCATCGTCACGGCGCTGGTGGTGGCCCTGGTCGCGGCGGCGCCCGCGCAGGCGCGGCCGGTGACGCCGGATCGGCAGTACTACCTCTCGCTCGGCGACTCGCTGGCCTTCGGCTACCAGCCCGATCTCGTCGCCGAGCACGATGTCAACCCGGCCGACTACCGCAGCTACGCCGAGCACTTCGCCGCCCTCGCCCATCGGCTGCGCCTGGTGAACTACGGCTGTCCGGGCGAGACCACCACCACCCTGGTGCAGGGCGGCTGCCCGTGGCCGTACCCGCTGCACGACTCCTACGGCTCGGCGACCTCGCAGCTCGGCGCGGCCAGGTCCTTCCTCACCGCCCACCCCGGGCGGGTCTCGCTGGTGACGATCGACATCGGCTCCAACGACCTGCTCGGGCTGGTCGGCGGCTGCGAGGCCAGCCAGCCCACCACGCTGCCGGCCTGCCTGGCCGCCGGGTTGCCCCGGACGCTGAGCACGATCGCCTCCAACTACGCGACCGTCCTGGCGACGCTGCAGCCGCTGGCTCGGCACGCGCGGTTCGTCCTGTTCACTCTCTACAACCCGCTCGCGCTGACCCTGCCGGGCAGCGACGCGCTGATCGCGGTCGTCAACCAGGCGCTGGCCGGCCTGGCGAGCGCCGCCCACGCGCGGCTGGCCGATGCGTTCCGGGCGATCAACGGCACTGCCGGGTCGGCCCAGGAGAAGGCCCGCATCTGTGCGCTCACCTGGGAGTGCACGAGTTACGCCAACGTCCATCCGACGACGCTCGGCTACTGGTCGCTCACCTTCGCGCTCGGACGGTCGCTGCGGTAGCTGCTCCGCACGGAGAGAACCACCTGAGAGCCGGGCGAAGACAGGCTGCGGTCAGCCGGTGATCGCCGCCGCCGCGGCCGGGCTGAGCGCCGGTTCGGTGAGGCCGGCCGCCGGCTGCCCGCTCGGTCGCAGCCCGGCCAGCAGCAGCTCCAGGTGACGGCGCCACGCGGTCGGCGCGACCGCGCCGGTGGTGTCGATGATGCCGACGATCGACCAGATCACGAGGGTGATGTCGGTGCTGGTGACGTCCGGGCGGACGGTGCCGTGCCGCTGCGCGTCGGCGAGCAGGTCGGCGAAGGCCTGCCGGATCTCGGTGACCGCCTCCGGCTCGACGTCGCTGTGCCGCCACAGCCGTTGCAGGCAGGCGGGTTGCGCGGCCTGCAACTCGCCCGCGGCGAAGAGCAGCCACCGCAGGCCGCTGCCGTCCTCACGTTCCCCAGCTGACCGGGCTAACTCGAGCAGTTCGAGCCGCAGGTTGCCCACCAGCGCGTCGATCAGCGCCTGCTTGCTGGGGAACCGGCGATACAGGGTGCCCATGCCGACCCCGGCGGCCTGCGCGACCTCCTCGACCCCGGCGTCCAGGCCGTGGTCGGCGAAGACCTGGTTGGCCGCGGCGAGCAGCCGTTCCCGGTTCTCCGCCGCATCCCGGCGCAGTGGCTTCATTCGGATTCGTCACCGACGACGGTGCCACCGGCGAGCAGGGCGAGCTCGGGGTGGCTGAGTTCGGCCTGTTCCTGCTGGTGGGCGTCGCGGGCGGCGTTGCGCAGGTTCGGGATGAGGAACCCGGCCAGTGCCGCGAAGACCATGATCGCGGCGAGCATGGCGAAGCCGTTGGTGTAGCCGGACTCCTTCGGCAGGCCGTTCGGAAAGACCTGCGAGGTCACCACGCTGGCGAGCACCGCCGCGCCGATCGAGCCGCCGATGGTCCGGATGTTGGCGTTCATGCCGCTGGCCACGCCGGTCTGGTGGGATGGCACGGCATCTACGATGATGGTCGACATGGCCGAGAAGGCCAGGCCGAAACCGATCCCGAGCAGCACCATCGCGACGGTGATCTCCCAGATGCGGGCGTGCGCGAAGGCCATGATGACGAACGACGGGATGCTGATCGCCGAGCCCGCGATGAGCACCGCCTTGGCACCGAAGCGGGCGGACGCGGGGCCGGAGAGCACGCCGAAGACGAACATCGCGGCCGACATCGGCAGCACGATCAGGCCGGATTCGGTGATGCTGGCGCCGAAGCCGTAACCGGCCAGCTTCGGGGTCTGCACGAACTCGGGCAGGAAGGCGAAGATCGAGTACAGCCCGGCGCCGAAGAGCAGCGCGACCAGGTTGGTGGTCCAGACCGCGGGGACCCGCATCATCCGCATGTCGATGAGCGGCTGGGACGAGCGCAGCTCGACCGCGACCCACGCAACGGCAAGCACCATGCTGACCACGATCAGGCCGATCACGCTGACCGAACCCCAGCCCCAGGTCGGCGCCTCGCTGACCGCGATCAGCAGCGCCACCAGCCAGCCGGAGAGCAACAGCGCGGCCGTCCAGCTGATCTTTCCCTCGGAGCGGACAGGGGATTCCGGGATCACGAAGTGGGTGGCGACGGCGGCGGCGGCCACGATCACGCCCGGGATCCAGAACAGCCAGTGGTAGTTGAGCGCGTTCACGATCGGGCCGGCGAGCACCAGGCCGAGGCCGCCGCCGACGGCGAGCAGGGCTGCGATCACGCCGACCGCGCCGGAGATCTTCTCGCGCGGGAACTCGTCGCGGATGATGCCGAACGACAGCGGGATCACGCCACCACCGACGCCCTGGATGGCGCGGGCCACGATCATCACCGAGATCGAGCCAGCCAGTGCCGCGAGCACCGATCCGGCCGCCAGCACCGCGAGCACGGCGACCAGCACCTTCTCCTTGCCGATCATGTCGCCGATCCGGCCGAGGATCGGCGTGCACACCGAGGCTGACAGCAGGTACGCGGTGAGCACCCAGGTCACGGTGTTCTGGCTGGTGTGCAGGCTGGTCTCCAGCAGCGGCAGCACCGGCGAGACCAGCGACTGCAGCAGCGAGTACGCGCCGGCGCCGGCGGCCAGCACGAGGAAGGTGAGCTGATAGTGCGAACGGGTTGCGGACACTCAGGTGACTCCTGCTCGGCGATCTAAGCGGAGCGACGGCTCCGCTAACGAGGCCGACGGTAGCGAGCGGGGATGGCGGACAGCGAATCCACAGGCTGGTGTGCAGCGCGGATCACACCGGCAGGCGCCGCGGGCCGTGAGCCACCCGGCAGCCGGCGCCGGTAGGCTCGCGAAACCATGAGTGCGACTGTGCAGGCCGTCGACCTGGCGGCCGGGCACGGTGCGCGGGTGCTGTTCTCCGACCTCGACCTGGTGGTGGCCCCCGGCGATGTGATCGGGCTGGTCGGTGCCAACGGCGCGGGCAAGTCGACGCTGCTGCGGATGCTCGCCGGCGAGCTGGCGCCCGAGCACGGCTCGATCGTGCTGAGCCCGCCGACCGCGACCGTCGGGCACCTGCCGCAGGAGCCGGAGCGACGGCCGGACGAGACGGTGCTGGCGTTCCTCGGCCGGCGCACCGGGGTGACCGCGGCCCACGACGCGATGGAAGCGGCCGCAGACGCGCTGGCCGACGGCGGCGATGCCGCCGCCGACACCTATTCGCTGGCGCTGGAACGGTGGCTGGCCCTCGGCGGTGCCGATCTCGACGACCGGGCCGGCGAGGTCGCCGCGGACGTCGGGTTGGGCATCGATCTGCAGACGCTCATGACGGCGCTCTCGGGCGGTCAGGCCGCCCGCGCCGGGCTGGCGGCATTGCTGCTGTCGCGCTATGACGTGTTGCTTCTCGACGAGCCCACCAACGACCTCGACCTGGCCGGCCTGGCGCGGCTGGAGCAGTTCGTGCAGGGCCTGCGCCCGCCTGCCGTGATCGTCAGCCACGACCGCGAGTTCCTGGCCCGCACGGTCACCCGCGTCGTCGAGCTGGATCTCGCCCAGCGCACCGTCGGGGTCTATGACGGCGGCTACGACAGTTACCTCGCCGAACGCGAGGTCGCCCGCCGGCATGCGCGCGAGGCCTACGACGAGTACGAGGGCAAGCTCGGCGAGCTCAAGGACCGCGCCCAAATGCAGCGCAACTGGATGGCTCAGGGGGTGCGCAACGCCCGGCGCAAGTCGACCGACAACGACAAGATCGGGCGCAACAAGCGGGCCGAGACGAGTGAGAAGCAGGCCGCCAAGGCGCGCCAGACGCAGCGCATGATCGAGCGCCTCGACGAGGTCGCCGAGCCGCGCAAGGAGTGGGAGCTGCGGATGACGATCGCCGCCGCACCGCGCTCCGGTGCGGTCGTGGCGTCGCTGTCAGGTGCGGTGGTGCGGCGGGGGACGTTCACGCTCGGCCCGATCGACGCCCGGGTCGACTGGGCGGACCGGATCGCCCTGACCGGCGCCAACGGCTCCGGCAAGACGACACTGCTGGCCGCGCTGCTGGGGCGGCTGCCGGTCGACGAGGGCACCGCGGCCCTCGGCTCGGGCGTCCGCATCGGCGAGATCGACCAGGCTCGCGGGCTGTTCCTCGGCCCGCAGCCACTGGCCCGCGCCTTCGGCGAGGCGGTGCCGGACTGGCCCGAGGCCGACGTGCGCACCCTGCTCGCGAAGTTCGGCCTCGGCGGCGATCACGCCACCCGGCCGGCGCAGTCGCTGTCGCCGGGGGAGCGCACCCGGGCCGCGCTGGCGCTGCTGCAGGCCCGCGAGGTCAACCTGCTGGTGCTCGACGAACCCACCAACCACCTCGACCTGCCCGCGATCGAGCAGCTCGAACAGGCCCTGGACAGCTTCGACGGCACCGTGCTGCTGGTGACCCACGACCGGCGGATGCTCGAGACCGTGCGGGTGACCCGACGCTGGAGCATGGCCGGAGGACGGCTGACCGAGAGCTGAGCCCGCCCCGGAGCGGCCGCCCTCCAGCTGGCACCGCTGACCGCCGCGACAATGGCGGTCAACAACCGGCGGCCTGCGAGCTGATCCGCAGTGCGTGACCGCGACCGCGCCGAGCTGGTGGTGCTGCCAGAGTCGGTGACCACCGGCTTCACCCTGGGCGTGGAGCCGGACGGGCTGTGGGATCTGGTCAGCGAGCTGTCCGGTCCTGCTGCGGTTGGCCGACCTGTGGGAGCTGACGAACCGAGCGCGGGCCTATGACAACCACATGTTCGTGATCGGCGCCAACTCGCCCGGGGTCGATCCGGCCGGTGTGGTCTACTTCGGCACTCGAATGATCGCCATCCCGATCGCCGAGGTGATCGCCCGCGCGGCCTTGCGCGAGCCTTGGCTCTCGGCTCGGCTAGATCCGGTGACCGTCATGTCGTCGCTGATGCCGGGGTC
>DATJNU010000014.1:0-22570 GCA_035507775.1 Jatrophihabitans sp. | reverse complement strand
ATTCCCAGGATCACGCCGATGACCAGGGCGATCGCGGCAATCATCGGGTCTCCCTCGGGGACGGGCTGCTGGTCGGGATGGCGGGCCCGGACGGGGTGACCGAGCCGGACGGTGTCGCGGCCGGTGAGGGGCTCGGGGCGGGGCCGAGCGCCGCGTACTGCAGGTCACCCACGGTAACCGACGGCAGCGTCAGCTTGGACCTGCCACCGAACTTGAAGGTGATGCCGTCGACCGCGTCCAGGGTCTTGAGCCGGCGGGCGATCCCCGACTGGGCGAAGCCGACCTGCAGTTGGTCGGAGTTGCCGATCGCCGAGATGGTGTACGGGCTGCGCAGCGGCGAGAAGTCCACCAGGATCGACTCGCCGGCCACCCGGATGAACGAGGTCGGGGTCAGCCGCAGGCCGTTGATCGCGATGCTCTCGGCCCCGTCGGACCACATCTGGTTGACCACCGCCCGGACGTCGGTGTCGTGGATGACGGCCACCGCGCTCTGCGGGGTGGTGCCGGGCCGGCCGTTGCCGGCGGTCGGCTGGCTGGTCGGCTCGCCGAGCTCCACCTGCATGCCCGGGCCGGTGACCGCGACGCTGCCGGCCGCCACCTCGGCCGCCCGCACCGCCCGGTCGTTGGCCGGCAGCTGTGCGTCCCGCAGCGCGGCGACCTGCCCGGCCAGCCGCTTGCCCTGGTTCTCCAGCCGGTTCGCCGCCGACTGGGCCGCGGTGATCCGGGTGATCAGCTCCTTGCGCGCGGCGTCCCGGGCCGGCGCGGCCAGGTGGCTCTGCTGGTAGGCGACGACGAGCAGCAGCCCGACGGCCAGGCAGCCCACCCACACCAGCGGGCCGTCCCACCACCGCCGCGGCCGGTCGCGGGCGGCCGCGGCCTGGTAGCCGGCGTCCAGGGTGTTGTTGAGCAGGTCGTTCAGGGCCGCCCGGGACCGGTCGACCCGCTGCGGGCGGTCGGTCGGACCGGGCGCCGTCGAACCCGTCATCGGGCCGGCACGCTTGCGGAGGCGATCCGGCGCACCTGCAGCAGGTACAGCCCGCCGGCCCACAGGTACAGCCCGGTTCCCCAGAGCGTGAACGCCCAGGCGATCGGCTTGGCGACGGCGCTCAGCGTGCCCGGATGGCTGCCGAGCAGTAGCAGCGGGAAAGCGTAGAGCAGGCAGAAGGTGGCGGCCTTGCCCAGGTAGTGCACCGGCAGGCCGGTCAGGCCGCGCCGCTTGAGCGCCGGCAGGGTGGCGGCCAGCACGAGGTCACGACCGATCAGCACGATCACCAGCCAGAACGGGATGATGCCGCGCAGCAGCAGGCCGAGCAGGCTGGCCAGGATGTAGAGCCGGTCGACCGCCGGATCGAGCAGCGCGCCGAGCCGGGACTGCTGGTTCAGCTTGCGGGCGAGCACCCCGTCGGCCCAGTCGGTCAGGCCGGACAGCGCGAGCACCAGCAGCGCCCAGCCGTCGGCATGCGGGCCGAGCATCAGCCAGAGGAAGAGCGGCACGCCCAGCAGCCGGGCCGCGCTGAGCAGGTTCGGGATGGTCAGCGCGTCGCGCAGCGGCGAGACCGCCACCGTGCCGGGACCGGCGGCCGGCTGGTCGGACGTCACCAGCGAGCCTCCCCACTCCGCGCCGAGCACCCCTCTCGGACGCCGAACACATTCGGTCGGGCTGACAGGATTTGAACCTGCGACCCCCTGACCCCCAGTCAGGTGCGCTACCAAGCTGCGCCACAGCCCGTTCCGCAACCCAGGCGGGCTGCGTGAACCGAGATGAAACTCTAGCGCACGCCGGGTTCAGCTCCGCCGCTCGCGTTCCCGGACACGCACCGAGATCTGCACCGGGCTGCCCGTGAAGTCGAAATCCTCCCGCAACCGGCGCTCGATGAAGCGCCGGTAGCCGGCCTCCAGGAAGCCTGTGGTGAAGAGCACGAAGCGGGGCGGCCGGGTGTCGGCCTGGGTGGCGAAGAGCACCCTCGGATGCTTGCCGCCGCGGGCCGGCGGCGGTGTCGCGGCCACCACCTCGCGCAGCCAGGTGTTCAGCTGGCCGGTCGGGATCCGCTTGTCCCACGAGGTCAGCGACGTCCGCAGCGCCCCGGCCAGCTTCTCCACCGCGCGGCCGGTCTTGGCCGAGACGTTCACCCGGGGCGCCCACTGCACTCGCTGCAGCTCCCAGTCGGCCTCCCGGTCCAGCTGCAGCCGGCGGTCCTCGTCCACCAGGTCCCACTTGTTGAAGGCGATCACCAGCGCGCGGCCGGAGTCGATGACCGCCGAGATGACGCGCTGGTCCTGCTCCGACAGCACCTCGGACGCGTCCAGCAGCACCACCGCCACCTCGGCCGCCTCGATCGCGCTGGCGGTGCGCAGGCTGGCGTAGTACTCCATGCCGGAGGCGGTGTTCACCCGCCGGCGCAGGCCCGCGGTGTCGACGAACCGCCAGGTCTCGCCGCCCAGGTCCAGCAGCTCGTCCACCGGGTCGACGGTGGTGCCGGCCACCGAGTCGACGACGCTGCGCTCGGTGCCGGTAAGCCGGTTGAGCAGGCTGGACTTGCCGACGTTCGGCCGCCCGACCAGGGCCACCCGGCGCGGGCCGCCCTCGACCCCGCGCTCGGCCGGCGCGTCGGGCAGCTCGACCAGGATCGCGTCGAGCAGGTCGCCGGAGCCACGGCCGTGCAGGCCGCTGACCGGGTACGGCTGGCCCAGGCCCAGCGACCAGGCCTCGGCCGCGTCGGACTCGCCGCGCTCGTCGTCCACCTTGGTCACCGCGAGCACGACCGGCCGGTTGGACCGGCGCAGCGTCCGGGCCACCACCAGGTCGGTCTCGGTGGCGCCGGTACGGGAGTCGATCACGAACAGCACCAGGTCCGCCGTGGCCACCGCCTGCTCGGCCTGCCGCGACACCATCGCCTGCAGGCCGGTCGCATCCGGCTCCCAGCCACCGGTGTCGACCAGGGTGAACCGGCGCCCGCCCCACTCGGCGTCGTAGGCGATCCGGTCGCGGGTGACGCCGGGAACGTCCTGCACGACCGCCTCCCGGCGGCCCAGGATCCGGTTCACCAGGGTGGACTTGCCGACGTTCGGCCGGCCGACCACGGCCACCACCGGGGCGACCGCCGGCTCGCCGTACCCGTCCGCGTAGTCGTCCGGAGTGGCGGCGCCGTCGGCGGGCTCGGCGGCGGGGGGCAGCTCGGTGCTCATCCCCCCATTGTCGTTCGTGGCGCCGGGCTACCCGGCGGCGGGCTCCCCGGCTCGACCGCGGGCTGCTCGGCCATCCCGAGCCGGACCTGGTCCACCAGCGCGCGCCGCACCGCCTCGGCGGCGGCCAGCCAGCGGGTCCGGTGCAGCGGCCCCGGCGCGGCGCGGGCGAACCGCAGCGGGCTGCCGATCCGCACGCTCACCGGCCCGCGGCCGGCCGAACGCAGCATGCCGGCGGTGCCCAGCACCGCCACCGGCAGCACCGGCGCGCCGGTCCGCACCGCGAGGTAGCCGACGCCGGGCCGCACCTGGTGGGCCAGTCCCCGGCCGCGGGTGCCCTCCGGGAACATGCCCAGCACGCCGCCGGCCTCCAGCAGCGCCAGCGCGTACCGGACCGGAGCCGGGTCGACCTGGGAGCGGCGCACCGGCAGCTGCCCGGCACCCCGCAGCACCACCCCGGCCAGGCCACCGGCCGGCTCGAACGCCTCGGCCTTGACCAGGAACGACACCGGCCGCCGGAGCAGGCCGAACAGCAGCGGGCCGTCCATGAAAGAGGTGTGGTTGACCGCCAGGATCACCGGGCCGGCGGCCGGGACGTGCTCCAGCCCCAGCACCCGCAGCCGGCCCAGTGCCTGGCAGAGCTGCCGGGCCGCGACCTGCCGGCGGTGCAACCCCGGCGAACCGGCCACCCGGTCGGCAAGGCCGGGGCCGTGGGCGAGCACGTCGGCGAAGCGGGCGTGCCGGAACTCGGTGCGCGGAAGAGGGTCAGTCACGGTGCGCCGCGCTGACCGGCATCGCCTGCCGGGCCAGGTCGGCGAGCACGGTGACCACGTCGTCGATGCCGAGGTCGGAGGTGTCGACCTCGACCGCTCCGTCCGGCCGGCGGAGCGGGCTGGCGGCCCGGCCGGAGTCGAAGGCGTCCCGGCGGCGCATCGACTCGGCGATGCCGGCCAGGTCCTGCTGCCCCAGCTGCCCGGCCCGGCGCTGGGCGCGGACCTCCTCGCGGGCCGTCAGGTACACCTTCAGCTCGGCCTGCGGCCAGACGACCGAGCCGATGTCGCGGCCCTCGGCCACCGTCGGGCCGCGGCCGATCAGTTCGCGCTGCTGGGCGACCAGCCGCTCGCGCACCTCGGGCACCGCCGACACCGCCGAGACGGCCGCGGTGGTCTCCGCGCCGCGGATCGCCGTGCTGACGTCCTGGCCATCCAGCAGCGTCCGCTGCCGTTGCGGATCCAGGCTCACCTCGATCCGGCTGGCGGCAACCGTCTCGAGCACCGCCGCCGGGTCGGCCGGATCGGCACCGGCCCGCAGCACCGCGACGGTGGCCGCCCGGTACATCGCGCCGGTGTCGAGGTACTGGGCGCCGAGCCGGGCCGCGAGCCGCTGGGCCACCGTGGACTTGCCGGTGCCGGCCGGGCCGTCGAGGGCGATCACCCCGGTGAACGGTTGCGCTTCGCTGAACACGAGGGCAAGGATACGTGGCCGGCTCAGCGCGGCAGGTCGGTCCGCAGGGCCGCCGCGCCCCGCAGGTAGACGTGCCTGATGTCGGCCCGGGCCAGGGCCGTCTCGACATGGGCGAGCAGCCGAAGCGTGCGCGGCAGGGCGCCGGGCACCGCGATCTCGGTGGCGCACATCAGCGGCACGTCGGTCAGCCCCAGCTGGCGCGCGGCGTAGGCCGGGAACTCCGCGGTCAGGTCCGGCGTGGCGGTGAAGAGGATCGAGATCAGGTCGTCCGGATCGATCTGATTGCGCCGCAGCACCTCCAGCACCAGCTCGGTCGCGCCGTCCAGCACCGCCTGCCGCTCGTTCTCGGGTACCTGGATCGCGCCCCGGATCGCCCGGACCGTCATCGCGCCCTCCCGCTCATCGCTCGATCTGCCGGTACAGCTCGCCCAGCTCGACCGGGGTCAGCTCGCGCACCGTGCCGGGCCGCTGGTCGGCCAGCCGGACCGGGCCGATCGCGACCCGGACCAGCCGGCTGACCGGGTGCCCGACCGCGTCCAGCAGCCGCCGGACGATGTGGTTGCGGCCGGAGTGCAGGGACAGTTCGACCAGTGTCCGCTGGGCGGTGGAGTCCAGGATCCGGAAGTCGTCGACCTGGGCCGGCCCGTCGTCGAGCAGCACGCCGTCACGCAGCCGGGCGCCGACGGAGCGGTCCACCGGCGAGGACACCTCGGCGATGTAGGTCTTGCGCACCCCGTGCGAGGGATGGGCCAGCCGGTGGGCGAAATCGCCGTCGTTGGTGAGGATCAGCAGGCCCTCGGTCTCGGCGTCGAGCCGCCCGACGTGGAACAGCCGCTCGGGCAGGTGCCGCACCAGGTCGCCGACGCAGGGCCGGCCGTGCGGATCGGTCATCGAGGTGACCACGCCGGCCGGCTTGTTGAGCGCCAGGTAGAGCAGGTCCGAGCGCAGGTTCACCCGCTGGCCGTCCACCCGCACCACCGCGGTGGACGGGTCGATCCGGGCGCCGAGCTCGGCCACCCCGCGGCCCTCGATGCTCACCCGGCCCTCGGCGATCAGTTGCTCGCAGGCCCGCCGGGAGCCGATGCCGGCGCCGGCCAGCACCTTCTGCAGCCGGACGCCGTCCGGCTGAGCGAAGTCAGAGTTCGTCGGCATCGAGGGTGTCCAATTCTGGTAGCAGGGGCGCCAGCGAGGGCAGCTCGTCCACCGAGGCGATGCCCATCTTCTCGAGGAAGGTCGGGGTGGTGCGGTAGAGGCCACCGCCGGTGAGCGGGTCGGTGCCGTCCTCGGTGATCAGCTCGCGGGTCAGCAGGGTGCGCACCACGCCGTCGACGTTCACCCCGCGGATGGCCGAGATCTTCGCCCGGGTCACCGGCTGCCGGTAGGCGATCACCGCCAGCGTCTCCAGGGCCGCCTGGCTGAGCTTGCTGCGCTGGCCCTCCAGCAGGTACGCCTCGATGATCGGCGCGTACCGCTCGCGGGTGTAGAGCCGGAACCCGGTGGCCGCCGGGCGCAGCTGCCAGCCGGTCTCGCGCGCGTCCAGGTCGGCGGTGATGCCGGCCAGCGACTCGGCCACCTCGGTGACCGGCCGCTGCACCGCGGCCGCCAGCTGGCTGAGCTCGAGCGGCGCGTCCGCGACGAAGAGCAGTGCCTCCAGCGCACCGCGCAGCACCGCCGGGTCGGCCAGGTCCATCGACGGCGTGCCGGACCGGTCCACCGAGATGGGTACGCCGGTGCCCGGCCGGGCGGCGGCGTCCTGCACGGGGACGTCATCGGCTGCGGCCGCTACGGCGTCATCGGCCGGCTGGTCGGTCACTGGTACTCCTCGTCGGGGTCGGTGTCGTCGTCGGTGGGGGTCCGCGGCTCGCCCCCGGTCCAGCGGACCAGCAGCTCGGCCAACGCCTCGGGCTGCTCGAAGAGCACGTCGCCGTTGCGGTAGAGCTCCAGCAGCCCGAGGAAGCGTGCCACCACCTCCAGCGTCGAGTCGCACTCGGCCACCAGGTCGCGGAACGTCGCGCTGCCGGCCCGGGCCAGCCGCTGCGACATCGCGGCCATGTGCTCGGCCACGCTCACCCGCGGCGCGTGGATGTGGCCGACCCCGACCATCGGCACCGGCTTGGGCGCCAGCGCGTTGGCCGCGACCGCCGCGAACTGGTGCGGGTCGACGCCGATCCGCAGCTCCGGGCTCAGGTTGGCGAACCGCTCCTCCAGTTCGGCGTCCCGGCCGAACCGGCGGCCGGCGCGCCGGGCCAGCTCAGCCAGGTGCGCCGCCGCCTGCTTGTAGGCCCGGTACTGCAACAGCCGGGCGAAGAGCAGGTCGCGCGCCTCCAGCAGCGCCAGGTCCTCCTCGTCCTCCACGTCGGCGGCGGGCAGCAGCCGGGCGGCCTTCAGGTCGAGCAGGGTTGCCGCCACCACCAGGAACTCGGTGGCCTGGCCGAGGTCGAAGTCGGCACCGGCCGCCTTGAGGTAGGCGATGAAGTCGTCGGTGACCTGCGACAGCGCGACCTCGGTGACGTCGAGCTGTCGGCGCCCGATCAGGGTCAGCAGCAGGTCGAACGGGCCCTCGAAGTTCTCCAGCCGGACGTTGAACCTGCCGGGCACGGCCTCGGCCGGCTGGCCGGCCGGCTCGGGGAGTTCCCACTCCTCGGGCAGCTCGGCCAGTGCCGGGTCCGCGACCGGTGCCCCGTTGCCCGGCGCCGGCGGCATACCGCTCACGAGCGGGCCAGCACCTCCATGGCCAGTTCCCGGTAGGCCACCGCACCGTTCGAACTGGGCGCCCAGGTGGTGATCGGCTCCCCCGCGACGGTCGTCTCGGGGAACCGGACGGTCCGCGAGATCACCGTGTCGAAGACCTTGTCACCGAAGGCCTCCAGTACCCGGCTGAACACCTCGCGGCCGTGCAGCGTCCGGCCGTCGTACATGGTGGCCAGGATTCCCTCCAGCCGGAGGTTCGGGTTGAGCCGCTGCTGCACCTTGTCGATCGTGTCGATGAGCAGCGCCACGCCCCGCAGCGAGAAGAACTCGCATTCCAGCGGGATGATCACCCCGCTGGACGCGGTCAGCGCGTTCACCGTCAGCAGGCCCAGCGATGGCTGGCAGTCGATCAGGATGAGGTCGTACTCCCCCGTCACCGGCGCCAGTGCCCGGGCGAGGCTCTGCTCGCGGGCCACCTCGTTGACCAGCTGGACCTCGGCCGCGGACAGGTCGATGTTGGAGGGCAGCAGGTCCATGCCCGGCACGCTGGTCTTGAGCAGCACCTCGTCGATGCCGACGCTGCGCTCCATCAGCAGGTCGTAGGTGGTGCGCTCCAGCTGGTGCGGCTGGACGCCGAGCCCCACGCTCAGCGCACCCTGCGGGTCGAAGTCGACCAGCAGCACCCGCCGGCCGTACTCGGCCAGCGCCGCGCCGAGGTTGATCGTGGAGGTCGTCTTGCCGACGCCACCCTTCTGGTTGCACAGCGCGATCACCCGGGCCGGGCCGTGGTGGTCCAGCGGCTGCGGCTCGACCAGCGCGCGGCGGCGGCGCGCCTTGGCCGGATCCACCGACTTCGCCGGGCCGTCGGCCTCGTTCCCCGAGCCCGGCAGCGCTACCGCGAGCGGCTCGAACGTCCCGGGAGCCGACTCGGGAGCTGGCTGGCCGGTCCCCTCGCTGTCGGACATGGTCATCGAAACTGCATGCTCCTCGCGACCGGCGGTGCCTTGACTGGTTCGGAGGTTACCGCACCGGGACGGTTCGGCCGGACGGCGCGCTCGGCGCACCGGCGGTGGCTGTCAGTGCGCCAGCAGCCTCAGGTGGACCGTCGGGGTGCCGTCCACGTCCCCCACGGTCAGTCCCGCCGAGCGGAACGACTCGAGGTGATCCAGCGCGGTGGTACCGCTCCTGGCCAGGGACCGCCTGACGGCGTCGAAGTCGACGAACGTGATCAGCCCAGCCCCGGAGGCGTCCGGCAGCGCCTGCCGGTACTCCGGCCGGCTGGACAGCGTGGGTCCGGACCCTGCGCTGACCTTGGCCAGGTACGCCGCGTCGCTGCCGACCGCGAACCCGGTGCTGTCGGACCGGTAGGTGAACGGCAGGCTGCCGCCGGCGGCGGCCCGGATCCGGTCCATCACCCGCGTGGCGGCGGCGCCGTCGGTGCTCGAATGCACCGCGTACTTCGGGTTGTCGCTGTCCAGGCCGTCGCCGTCCACCGACGCGCGGACGCCGGTGCCGAGCAGGGTGGACAGGTCCGCCGGCACGCTCAGGCCGTACCGGTCCGCCAACGTCGTGAGCGGGTCACCTTCGGCGAGCGCCTTGCCGGCGACCGGCAGGCTGCCCAGGAGCAGGTCGTAATCCTGCAACCGGGTCTCGATCTTCGAGGCGTCATAGGCCAGGCTGGCCGCCGCCGCGGTGGTCGCGGGCAGGCTCCCCAGCGACTCCGCGGGCCGGATCGGTTGAGCGGTGCCACCGGTGATCTTGACGGTCAGGTCAGCCCAGTTCCCCTGCAGCCGCAGGGTGAATGCCAGCCGTTCGGAACCGGCAGGGGCGCCCCCCGAGGTGTCGGGCTGCACGCCACCGATGAACTGCAGGGCGCTGGACGTGTCGGCCCAGCCCGACAGCACGCCCAGCCCGCCGAGGCGCTTCATGTCAGAACGGTAGTGGTCGCTGCCGGCCAGGTTGGCGGTCTCGGCATCCGCCACCATCCGGTCCGCCGCCTGCTGGCTGGGGGCGACGATCGCATACCCCTTGCTGAAGCTGACCCCTCTGGCCGGGGCGAATCGGGCGATGCCCGTCCTGGCCTTCGCCTCGTCGGTGCACTGCAGGATCAGCAGCACCCCACCGGCGCGGTTGCCGGAGGTGGGCAGCAGCGCCACCGCCATCCGCTTGCCCAGCCACGGCTTGATGTCCCGGTCGTAGTCCACGCCGGCCGGCATCGAGCCGCTGCCGGAGAACGCCTGGAAGATCGCCCTGCGCCAGTCGGCTGAGCTGGTGAACCCGGCACCGACCTTCGGCAGCCGGTGCAGGAAGCGCGCCGCGCCGACCTTCTGCTGCGCGGACGGGTCGAGGTCGAGCTTGACGAACGCGACGGCCGCGGCCGGGACGACCGCGTCCGGTTGGGTCCCGCCGCCGTTGAGCACCTCGTACGCCGCGGCCGCCACCCCGCCGACGACCAGCAGCAGCACCGCGGCCACCGAGGCCAGGATCAGCCGGAAGCGGCGACGCGGCTGCGGGAATCCGGGCTGCGGGTATCCCGGCGGCGGGGCCGGGTAGCCACCCGACGGGTAGCCACCGGGCTGATACCCACCGGGCTGGCCGGGGTACGGGTGACCAGGCGCCGGGTGACCTGGCACCGATACGCCGCCCGCCCAGCCACCTCCCTCCGGCCAGGAACCGTCGAACTCGCCGCTCGCCGGCAGTTCGGTGAACGGCGGCTGGTCCCAGCCCGGGTACGCCGGCGGCCCACCGTACGGGTGCGGGCCCGCCACCCAGCCTGGTTCCTGCTCCGGACCGGACGGATGGTCGTGGTCGGTCGGCTCGGTCATGCACACCCCCGTGTGGACGGTGCACGGCGCGCACCGGTGAGGACAGTTATATCGGTGAGGGGTGACATTCCCTGAGAACCGGACAGTGGCCGGCTGTGGGCTGGCCAACAGCACCGGTCAGGCTCGCCAACGCCCGGACCAGCCGTGCCTACCGCGCCTTCGCGCGGGGATGGGCGGTCGCGTAGACCTCGCGGAGCTGGTCCACCGTCACCAGGGTGTAGATCTGGGTGGTCGTCACCGAGGCGTGGCCGAGCAACTCCTGCACCACCCGGACGTCCGCGCCGCCCTCCATGAGATGGGTGGCGAAGGAGTGCCGCAGCGTGTGCGGCGAGATGTCGGTCGACAGGCCCGCCTTGTCGGCGGCGCCGCGCAGCACCGTCCAGGCACTCTGCCGGGACAGCGGGCCGCCGCGCGAGTTCAGGAACACCTTCGGGGTGCCCCGGCCACGCAGGACCAGCTCCGGTCGCACCCGCACCAGATACGCCTCCAGCGCCCGGGCCGCGAACGAGCCGAGCGGCACCAGCCGCTGCTTGCCGCCCTTGCCGCGCAGCAGCACCGCTCGGCCGGCCAGGTCGAGGTCGTCGACGTCGAGGCCGACCGCCTCGGAGATCCGCGCACCGGTGCCGTAGAGCACCTCCAGCAGCGCCCGGTCCCGGACCGAGAGCGGGGTCTGGTCGAAGTCCGCCGCCTCCAGCAGCCGTTCGGTGTCCTCGACCGAGATCGCCTTGGGCAGCCGGCGGGGCGGTGCCGGCGGCTTCACCCCGCGCGCGACGTCGGCGGCCAGCTGCCCGTCCGAATACCCGAACCGGTGCAGCCCGCGGACCGCCACCACGGCGCGCGCCGCCGAGCTCGCCGACAGCGGCGGATACCCGGCGTACCCCTCGCGCAGCGCGGCCAGGAACTCCCCGATTGTCCGGGTGTCCACCTCGGCCGCCGAGGTGATGCCGCGCTCGGCCAGGTAGTCCTGGTAGCGGGTCAGGTCCCGGCGGTAGGAGCTGAGCGTGTTCGGCGAGCTGCCGCGCTCGACGGCCAGGTGGTCGAGATAGCTGCTGATCAGCCCCGCCACCGCCGACGGTGCCCCTGCCTCGACCGCGGTCACGTCAGCCCGCGTCCGGCACCCGGTCGGGGCGCGCGGGCCACGGCGCGGTCACCGGGCGCAGGCCGGCCCAGCCGCGGCCCCGCGCCGCGTGCGCGGCCAGCACCCCCGCCACCGCCGGCCCGTTGGTCAGCGTCCCGGCCAGCGCCAGGTCGACCAGCTCGTCCAGCGGGTAGCGGCGCACGGTCATCGACGCCTCCTCGTGCTCGGCGCGATAGCGGTCCTGTTCCGGCACCGGGGCCAACCCGCGCGCCAGGTACACCCGGATCGCCTCGTCGGTCATCCCCGGCGAGGTGTGCAGGTCGATCAGCACCTGCCAGTCGGTCGCGGTGAGCGCCGCCTCCTCGTGCAGCTCCCGCTGGGCGCTGGCCAGGGCCGGCTCGCCGTCGACGTCGAGCAGGCCGGCCGGCAGTTCGAGCAGCTCGTGACCGAGCGGGGCCCGGTACTGCCGCACCGTCACCACCTGCTCCGCCTCGTCCAGGGCCAGCACCGCGACCGCACCGACGTGGGCGACGATGTCACGCGCGGCAACCGAGCCGTCCGGCATCTCGACCTGGTCCACCCGCACCTCGAAGGCGTGCCCGGAGTGGACGTGGCGGGAATCCCGGACCGCGAAACCGTGCCCGCCGCTCACCGCTTGGCCGTCCCGGCGCCCGCGTACTCCTCCTGGTTGCCGGGCAGGTCGTCGTCGCCGAAGTCGACCGGTAGCCGTTCCTCGGCGTTGTAACGGATCGCCGCACCGATCAGCGCCGCGAAGAGCGGGTGCGGCCGGGTCGGCCGCGACTTCAGCTCCGGGTGCGCCTGGGTGGCGACGAAGTACGGGTGCGCCTCCCGCGGCAGCTCGACGAACTCGACCAGCCGGCCGTCCGGCGAGGTGCCCGAGATGACCAGCCCGGCCGCGGTCAGGGCGTCCCGGTAGGCGTTGTTCACCTCGTACCGGTGCCGGTGCCGCTCGGAGACCTCGGTGGTCCCGTACGCCTCGGCCACCACCGAACCGGGCGTCAACACCGCCGGGTACGCGCCCAGCCGCATGGTGCCGCCCAGGTCGGCGTTGCCGGCCACGATGTCGACCTGGTCGGCCATCGTCGCGATCACCGGGTCCGTGGTGTCCGGATCGAACTCGGCCGAGTTCGCACCGGCGATGCCGGCCACGTGCCGGGCGACCTCGATCGCCATGCACTGCAGGCCCAGGCACAGGCCCAGCGTCGGGATCCGCTGCTCGCGGGCGTGCCGGATCGCGCCGAGCTTGCCCTCGATCCCCCGGATGCCGAAGCCGCCCGGGATCAGCACCGCGTCGACACCCTTGAGCTGGGCCGCCGCGCCACTCGGCGTCTCGCACAGGTCGGAGGCCACCCAGCGCAGATTCACCTTTGCCCGATGGGCGAAACCACCCGCCCGCAGTGCCTCGGTCACCGACAGGTACGCGTCCGGCAGGTCGATGTACTTGCCGACCAGGGCCACCGTCACCTCGCTCTTCGGGTGCCGGACGCGCTCCAGCAGGCCGCCCCAGAGCGTCCAGTCCACGTCCCGGAACGGCAGCCCGAGGCGGCGCACCACGTAGGCGTCGAGCCCCTCGGCGTGCAGCACCTTCGGGATCTCGTAGATGCTCGGGGCGTCCACCGCGGCCACCACGGCCTCGGTGTCGACGTCGCACATCAGCGAGATCTTGCGCTTGACGTTGTCCGGGATCTCGCGGTCCGCGCGGCACACCACCGCATCCGGGGTGATGCCGATGCTGCGCAGCGCCGCCACCGAGTGCTGGGTGGGCTTGGTCTTCAGCTCCCCGGACGGGGCCAGGTAGGGCACCAGCGAGACGTGCAGGAAGAAGCAGTTGTCCCGGCCGACGTCGTGGCGCACCTGCCGGGCGGCCTCCAGGAAGGGCAGCGACTCGATGTCGCCGACCGTGCCGCCGATCTCGGTGATCACGATGTCCGGCGTCTCGCCGTCCGGGCCGGGACGGGCCATCGACCGGATCCGGTCCTTGATCTCGTTCGTGATGTGCGGGATCACCTGCACCGTGTCACCCAGGTACTCGCCGCGCCGCTCCTTGGCGATCACGCTGGAGTACACCTGGCCGGTGGTCACGTTGGCGTAGCCGACCAGGTCGGTGTCGAGGAACCGCTCGTAGTGGCCGATGTCCAGGTCGGTCTCGGCACCGTCCTCGGTGACGAACACCTCGCCGTGCTGGAACGGGTTCATGGTGCCGGGATCGACGTTCAGGTACGGGTCCAGCTTCTGCATGGTGACCCGCAGGCCGCGGGCCTTGAGCAGGCTGCCCAGCGACGAGGCGGTGAGGCCCTTGCCTAGGGACGAGGCGACCCCGCCGGTGACGAACAGGTGCTTGGTGATCCGGGCTGATTGAGCCAACGAGACTCCCGTGGTCGCATCGAATGCCGAGCAGCTTCACGATTGAAGGTCGGCGTGATGTGGTAGGCGCTCGCGCGCTCGACGGCGGACCCAGTAGCTGAATCCAGCGGTTTTCCCACGGGAGTTCACGGTAACACGACGCTGGCCGTGCAGCGCCCGCGGCTCAGTTCGACGCGCCCGGCAGCAGGCCCTCGGCGCCGGCCGCGGTGCCGTACTGCCCCTTGTGTCCGGAGAGGGCGTCGGCGACCGCGAGCGCGGTGGTCAGCTGGCCGAGCGAGCTGCCCGCGTCGTCGACGGTCGAGACCGCCTTCTGGGCCGCGTCGTCGCCACGGACCAGCGCGATCAGCCCGTTCTGGTTCGCAGACGCGGCGTCACCGGCCACCACCGTCGGGCCGCCCAGCGTGCCGAGCTCGGTGGCGAACGACTGCAGCATCGCACCGCCCTCGTCGCTCTTGGGCAGGCCACCCGGCGCGACGAGTACCAGCGCGTTGCCGGCGGCCATCGCCGAGCTGTCGACCTTGAGCATGTTCAGCGTGGTGAAGCCGGCCAGCACCTGGGTCAGGTCGGTGCCCTGGCCGTGCCCGAGCAACACGTAGCCGAGCAGCGCGCCCGCCAGCAGCCCCGGACTGTCGGTGGTGGGCAGCTGCAGGCCCATCGGGTGCGCGCCGGAGGTCGCCAGCGACTGGATGTCGGCCGCCCGGCGGGGGTCGTCGAACTCCTTGCTCAGCTGCACCTCCCCGGCCACGCTGCCACCGGCGGCGGTGATCTGGCCGGCGATGGCCTGACGCATGCCCTTCGACGCTCCGGGGGCACCGACCAGCACCACTGCCTTCTTGCCCAGCGCGCCGGCCGCGATCTTGCCGCCGAAGGTCTGCGCGAGCAGATCGGCGCTGCCCGCCTGCGCCTGCAGGTTGTGGCTCTGCGTCTGCGAGGCGGCGTTGCTCTGCTTCAGGTCGCTGACCTGGCGGCGCAGGTCGCCCACCACGGCGCCGTTGAGGGCGGTGGTGCCGATCACCACGCCGAGCGCGATCGCCAGGAAGATGCCGATCAGGGATACCAGGTGGTAGCGGAACGAGATCACGAGAACAGGCCTCTCAGCCAGCTGGTCACGTGGTGCCAGCCGTCGGACAACAGGTGCAGGTAACTGTCGGTGGAGCTGCCGGCAACCACGACCAAGACGATCGCGATCAGCGCGGCCAGCGCGAGCAGCAGGACGGTGAGGGCGCTGATCCGGGTCTGGAACAGCTGCGCGGCGGCCTTGGCGTCGACCAGCCGGCCGCCGACCTTCAGCCGGGTGAGGACGGTCGAGGCCATGCCGCCGCGGCCGGAGTCGAGGAACTCCTCCAGCGTCGCGCGCATGCCGACCGTGACGATCAGCCGCGCGCCGCCGGCCTCGGCGAGCAGCATCGCGGCATCCTCGCTGGTGCCCGAGGTCGCGAAGATCTCCGGTTCGATCCGCAGGTCCTGCACCCGGGCCAGCCCGGTCACCCGGCCGTGATAGTCGGCGTGCGCGACCACCTCGCCGGCCTCGCGCAGGGCCGCGTCGGAGACCTGGTCCAACTCGCCGATCACCAGGTCCGGCCGGTAGCCGGCGTCGCGCAGCACGTCCGCGCCGCCGTCCACCCCGACCAGCACCGGACGGAAGTCCCGGATGTAGTGCTTGAGCGCCTTCAGATCGGCCTTGTGGTCGAACTGCTTGGCTACCAGCAGGACGTGCCGGCCGCGGAAGCGGGTACGCAGCTGCGGCAGCCCGATGCCGTCGAGCAGCAGCTCCTTCTCCCGCAGCATGTGCTGCTGGGTGCTGGAGGCGAACAGCTCCAGCTGGGTCGACAGGCCGGCCTTGGCCCGCTGCAGCGCGTCGGCCACCGAGTCGGCATCCTGCCGGACGCCCCGGGCCACCTCGCGCTCACCGGCGTAGAGGACCTCGCCGTCGAGCCGGGCCCGGGTGCCCTCCTTGACGTCGGCGAAGATGCCGGGCCCCACCTCGTCGAGCAGCGGGATCTCGTGTGCGATCAGCACCTCGGGACCGAGGTTCGGGTACCGGCCGGAGATACTCGGCTGGGCGTTGACCACCGCGGCAACCTTGGCGTTGACCAGCGCGTCGGCGGTGGACCGGTCCAGGTCGCTGAAGTCGATCACCGCGATATCGCCCGGATGCAGCCGGTTCAGCAGCCGGCTGACCTTGCGGTCGAGCCGGACGACGCCTGCCACTCCGCTGAGCGGAACCTCGCGGCGACCGGAACGCAGTGCTGCCATCTTCATGGGTTCCCATGCTGCCATCGCGGAGAGTGATCGGCCGGATGCCACGCCCGGGGCGGCACGTCCGGAACCCGACCGGATGCCGGACGATCAGCCGGAGCCGCGCCTGCGCCGGGCCGGGCTGCGGGACAGGCTCGCCATCCGGTCGGCCCGGGCGGTCTCGAGCAGTTCGGCCGCGTGCTCGCGGGCCACCGGGGTGTCGTCGCCGGCCAGCATCCGGGCCAGTTCGGCCAGCCGGTCCTTGCCCGCGACCTGCCTGATGTCACTGCGCGTGACGCCACCGGACGCATCGCCGGCCACCACCTTGTCGACGACCAGGTGCCGATCGGCGAACGAGGCCACCTGCGCCAGGTGCGTCACCACGATCACCTGGTGGTCGCGGGCCAGCCGCGCCAGCCGCCGGCCGATCTCGACCGCCGCGCGGCCGCCGACACCCGCGTCCACCTCGTCGAAGATCATGGTGGGCACCGGGTCGGTGCCGGCCAGCCCGACCTCGATCGCGAGCATCACCCGCGACAGCTCGCCGCCGGAGGCGCCCCGCTGCACCGGCAGTTCGGGCGCGTCCGGATGTGGCTGCAGGGTCAGCTCCACCTCGTCGATGCCGTCCGGGCCGGCGCCCACCGGCCGATCGGCCACCGGCACGCTGGCACCGCCGTCGGTGGCCGGCCGGTGCCGGACGGCGACCCGGACCTGGGCAGCCGGCATCGCCAGCGCGGCGAGTTCGGCGGTGACCAGTCCGGAGAGCTTCTCCGCGGCCCACTGCCGCTGGCCGGACACCGCCGCGGCGATCTCGGCGTAGCGGGCGGCGGCCCGGTCCCGGTCCGCGGCCAGCTGGCGCAGCGCCTCCTCCGAGGTGTCGGAGGTTGCCAGCCGCGCGCCGGCCTCGGCCGACCAGGCGAGCACCGCGGCCAGGTCCGGGCCGTACTTGCGGGTGAGCGCGGTGAGCGCGGCCCGGCGCTCGTGGACCGCGGCCAGCCGGGCCGGGTCGGCATCCAGCTGGGCCTCGTAGTCGGCCAGCTCCGCGCCGAGGTCGGCGGCCGCCGCCACCAGGTCGGTCAGCCGGCTGCCCAGCGAGTCGAGCGCCGGGTCGGTGCCGCCGACCTGACCGAGCGCCCGGCCGGCCTGGCCGAGCAGGGTCTGCACGTCGGCGGCGTCGGCGACCGGGTCGTCCGGGTCGCCCGACAGCGCGGTGTGGGCCAGCCTGGCGGCGACCCGCAACGCGTCCGCGTGCTGCAGCCGTTCGGCGAGGCTCGCCAACTCCGCGTCCTCGCCCGGCTGCGGGGCGACCGCCTCGATCTCGGCGATGCCGTGCCGCAGCAGCTCGGCCTCGCGCGCCAGCTCGCGCACCTGGCCGGTCCGGCGCGCCAGTTCCGCCACCGCCGCCTGCCAGGTCGCGAACGCCTCCCGGCACTCGGCGAGGTCGATGCCGGCGTAGCGGTCCAGGGTCTGGCGCTGCTCGGCCGGCTGGGTGAGGCGCTGCTGGTCGCTCTGCCCGTGCACCGCGACCAGGCCGTCGGCGAGGCGGGACAGCACCGAGGCGGGCACCGAGGCGCCACCGGCGGCGGCCCGGGAGCGTCCGGCCGAACTCACGACCCGGCGCAGCAGCAGGCTCCCGTCCTCCTCCACGTCGCCCCCGGCGTCGGCGACGATCCCGGCCGCGGCCGAACCCGGCGCGACGACCAACCTCCCCTCGACGCTGGCCGAGTCCGCTCCCGGCCGCAGCCGCGAGGTGTCGGCCCGGCCGCCGAACAGCAGGCCGAGGCCGGTCACCAGCATGGTCTTGCCGGCTCCGGTTTCGCCGGTCACGACGGTGAGCCCGGGGTCGAACTCGAGAGCCGCGTCGGAGATCACGCCGAGGCCCTGGATCCGGATTTCCTCCAGCATCGCCTCAGCGCTTCCCGGGCTCGCGGTCGCGCCAGCTACGCACCGGCAGCTGGAACTTCGCGACCAGCCGTTCCCCGAACGGCACCGGATGCGGCCGGGCGATCGCGACCGGCTGGTCGGCCCGCTCGATGACCAGCGTGGTCCGGCCGGGCAGCTCATGGGTACGCCGGCCGTCGCAGCTGGCCACCCCGATATGCCCCTCACCCACCAGCGCGATGCCGATCTGGGAGCTCGGGGCGATCACCAGTGGACGCTGGAACAGCGCGTGGGCGGCGTTCGGCACCAGCAGCATGGCCTCGACGTTCGGCCACACCACCGGGCCGCCGACCGAGAAGGCGTACGCGGTCGAGCCGGTCGGTGTGGCGCAGATGATGCCGTCACAGCCGAACCGCAGCAGCGGGCGCTCGTCCACCGACACGGCGACCTCGAGCAGCTTCTCCCGCGAGCTCTTCTCCACCGAGACCTCGTTCATCGCCCAGTCCTCGGCGATCACCTCGCCGTCCAGGGTTGCCGTCATCCGCAGGGTGAACCGCTGCTCCACCTCGTACGCGCCCTCCACGATGGCCGTCACCGTGGCGTCGAGGGTGTCCACCTCGCTCTCGGCCAGGAAGCCGACGTGGCCGAGGTTCACCCCGAGCAGCGGGACACCGGCCGGCCGGGCGTCCTCGGCGGCCCGCAGCACGGTGCCGTCCCCGCCGAGCACCAACGCCACCTCGGTTCCCTTCGCGCCGTCCGGACCGTCGGTGATGGTGACGTTGCCGAGATCGCCGCCGTCGATGTCGCGCACCAGCTCGGCTGCCTCCGCCGCCCGGATCCGGACCTCGATGCCGGCCTGGTTCAGCCGCTGGATCACCTCGCGTGCCAGCTCGCGGATATCGGGACGCCCGCAGTGGACGACCAGCAGCACCGATCTCATGCACCCTCCCCCGTCGGCCGGGTCACCGCTGCCAGCTGGTCGAGGTCGAGCTCACCGGCGTCGCGGCGCAGCCAGAGGAAGAACTCGACGTTGCCGCTCGGCCCCGGCAGCGGGCTGCGGGCGACGCCGGCAGTGCCCCAGCCGAGCGCGCGGGCCGCCTCGGCCACCTGGCGCACCGCGTCCGCGTGCGCCTGCGGGTCACGGACCACGCCGCCCTTGCCGAGCCGCTCGCGGCCGACTTCGAACTGCGGCTTGACCATCGGGACGAGGTCCTCGGTGGTGCAGCTGGTGAGGGCAGGCAGCACCAGCTCGAGCGGGATGAACGACAGGTCGGCGACGGTGAGCTGCGCCGGGCCGCCGATCTGCGCCGGCGTCAGCGCCCGCACGTTGGTGCGGTCGTGCACGGTCACCCGGGGGTCGGTCTGCAACGACCAGACCAGCTGGCCGTATCCGACGTCGACGGCGACCACCTCGGCCGCGCCCCGGCGCAGCAGAACGTCGGTGAAGCCGCCGGTGGACGCGCCGGCATCCAGGCACCGCCGGCCGGCGACGGCCAGCCCGGTGAAAGCCTCCAGCGCGCCGAGCAGCTTGTGCGCACCGCGCGACGCCCAGCCGGGGTCGTCGGCGTCGTCGATCACCCGGATCGGGGTGTCGTGTTCCACCCCGGTCGCGGCCTTGGTTGCCGTGGTGCCCCGCACCTGCACCCGGCCGGCGGTGATCAGCTCCGCGGCCTGCTCCCGGGAGCGCGCCAGGCGGCGCCGGACCAGCTCGGCGTCAAGCCGCAACCGCCGCACCATCGTGGTCAGGCTCGGTCCAGTTCGCTGAGCGCGGTGTGCAAGCCGGCGTGCAGGCCGGCCAACTGCTGGGCGAGTTCGGTCAGCGGGATCGCACCGGACTGCTCCGGCGTGCCGAGGGCGTCGGTGGCCGCCTCGATCTGGGCGATCAGGTGCTGCACCGCCTCTGCCTGCGCGGTGAGATCGGTCGCCGATGCCGGATCAGTCACACGTGCAAGGCTACCGGCAGCCAACGACATGACCGTGGCAACGCTCCACAGCTCAGCCGGTTAATTCGAAACTGCGCAGGATGCTGTTCGATTTCTCGTCGCCGCCGCGTACGTCCGCGTGCCGGCGACCGGCGTCCGCGGCCTGCCAGGCGGCAACCGCCAGCGCCCGGAGGGCGTCGAGTTCGTCCGTGGCGTCGGCGAGCACCAGGTCACCGCCCACCAGCCGGGCGATCGCGGTGCCGCACCGCGCCGAGGAGCCATCGACCTCGGCCGCCGGGTGCGACTCCAGCAGCGCGCCCACGTCGCGGCCGAGGTAGTCCGGCCGGTGCCTCGGCTCCGCCGCCAGGAGCTGGGCCGCGTCGGTCACCCCGGTGAGCACCAGCAGGGATGGGCAGCCGACCCGGCTCGCACCCTCGATGTCGGTGTCGAGCCGATCGCCGACCACGATCGGCGCGCGGGCACCGGAACGCTCCACGCTCTCGGCGTGCATGCTCGGATCCGGCTTGCCGGTGGCGGCCGGGATGACGCCCGTGGCGTGCCGCAGCGCGGCGACCAGCGAGCCGTTGCCGGGCAGCGAGCCGCGCGGCGACGGCACGGTGGCATCGAGGTTGGTGGCCAGCCAGAACGCTCCGTGCCGGATCGCCAGCGCTCCCTCGGCGAGGTGCTTCCAGGTGATGTCGGGGAAGAAGCCCTGCACGACGGCAGCCGGTCCGTCGTCGGCGGAGAAGACCGGACGCAGCCCCCGTTCGGTGATCGCCTCGATCAGGCCGTTGGTGCCCAGCACCAGCACGGCGGCGCCGGGAGCCAGACGGTCGGCCAGGTAGTGCGCCGCAGCCTGCGCGGAGGTGATCACCTCGGACGCCTCGGCCGGAACGCCGACCCGGGCCAGCAGCGCTGCCACCTGGTCCGGGGTCCGCGACGCGTTGTTGGTGACGAAGGCAAGCCGCATGCCGTGCTCACGTACCCGGGCCAGCGCCTCGGGTGCCCCGTGCACCGGCTGTTCGGCCAGGTAGACGACGCCGTCGAGATCCAGCAGCGCGACGTCGTGGCGCTCGACCAGGCTCCGCCGGGAGCCGGTCAGCGGCACGGTGTCCCGCCCGTCACCGGGCCCATCACAACAGGTTCGCCGCGCGGTCTGCGGCGTCCGTCTCGTCCTCGTGGTCGACCGTGGCCGCCGCACCGAACCAGCGCACCGCGTCCTCGGTACGCCCTGCCGCCTCCAGCGCATCCGCGTAGGCGTACCAGAGCCGGGCGCTGCCCGGCTTGGGACGGGACGTGTCCAACCCGAACCGCTCCAGCACGGCCAGTGCGGCATCCAGCTGGCCCATGTCACGTCGGGCACCGGCCGCCACGATCAGCAGCTCGGCCCGGGTCGCCGGATCGAGCTTGCCGATGGCCGGGTCGTCCAGGGATTTCAGCGCACGCTCGGGACGGCCGAGGGCACGCTCGCAGTCGGCCATCACCGGCAGGTTGCTCGCATCGCCGGAGATCCGGCGCGCCGCGCGCAGCTCCGACAGCGCCTCGGCCCACTCGCCAGCGTGGTAGGCGGCCAGGCCCGTCGCCTCGCGGACCGCGGCGACCCGGGCACCCCGGCCACGGGCGGCGCGCGCATGCTCCAGCGCCTGCTTCGGGTCCGACTCGATCAGCTGACCGGCCGCCACCAGGTGGGCGCCGACGAACTCTGCCGCCAGCTTGCTCAGCGAACGCAACTCTGAGCGCACAGCTGGGTCCAGCAGGCGCGGATCGGCGTCCTTGGGTACCGCCAGTTCACCGCCTCGGCTGGGACGCGAGCCCCGGGTCGCCTCGTACTGCTCCTGCTCCTCGCGACGGCGAGCGGCTCGCTCGGCCGCGTAGTGCGAGGTTCCTTCCGGACGGCGGCCAAACTGGCGCGCGTCGCGCTCCGACCCGCCTCGGGAGCCGCCACCGGCGCGCCGATCCGGCGAATTCGTACGCTCGGACGAACTACGCCCGCGGCCCCCGACGTCCCGGCCCCGGAAACCGCCGTCACGTCCTTGACGGCTCCCCCTGTCGGCGCCGCGCGGTTCCGCGCCGCTGCCGGCTCCGGATCGCCGCTCCCCGCCTGCCGTGCCTGATGGCTCCCACCAGTTGCCAGCGCCGGGACGCCCGCCTTGGCCGGACCGGTTCGCAGCGCCCCGGCTCCCGAACCGGTCCTGGCCGTCACGGTCACGCCGATCCCCGAACGATCGCGAGCTTTGAGCCGGTCGTCCACCGCGACGCGGCAGTTCCCGCTCGGCGCCGCTGCCCCGGAAACCGCCCTGGCCCGGGCCGGACCGATCGTCGCGCCACGGTCGTCCGTCGCGGTCTGCTCCGCCCACGCGGCGGTCATCGCCGAAGCGTCCACGCACAGAACCCTCGCCGGCCGAACCTTGGTTACGACGTCCTGCCTGGCCGCCGCCGTAGGACGGACGATCCTCAGAACGAAATCCACGACCGGACGAGTGCCCACCGCGCTCTGGGTTGCCGGCCGCCGAGCCGCGGGTGCCTCGGCCCCCACCGGACCGACGGTCGTCGGAGTTCCGGGATCCCGGCGAATCACGGCGGTCGCTACGCCGAGCCGCGGCATCACGGCCGGAGCCGCCCCGGTACCCGGAGCCGTCCGTCCGGCCGGCGCCGCCGCTCCCGTACGAACGCTTGCCGGCGCCACCGGTCGGCTTGTTGGTCCTGCGCGCTGAGTGGTCAGCCATATCCATCCCGATCTGGTCTGTTCCCTAGAACAGTACGTGCGCAAATGCGGCCGAGGTCGCCCCGTGTGGTGGGGCGACCTCGGCTGGTGGTTGTGTCCGGCGACGTCCTACTCTCCCACGCGGTGGCCCGCGCAGTACCATCGGCGCTGAGAGGCTTAGCTTCCGGGTTCGGGATGG
>DATJNU010000013.1:0-13120 GCA_035507775.1 Jatrophihabitans sp. | reverse complement strand
CACGCCGGGCTCTGGGTGGTCACCGCGGTCTCGATCGCGGCCCTGCTCGGCGCGCTCGGCTCGCTGGCTCGCAAGAAGGTGTGAGCCGGTTCGAGTCGATCGAAGCGCAGGTGCTCGAGGGCGCTCCCGTACCCGCCCTCGAGCACCTGCACCTCGCGGACGCGCTGCGCGCGACCGCGAGGCGCAACCCGACCCGCGGCATCGGCTGCCAGGACCTCGCGGGCAGCCGGCGCCGCAGCTATCCCGGGCAGCTGGCCGCCGCGGCGGTGTTCGCCGGCCGGTTGCGCGAGGCTGGCGTCCGCGCCCGCCAGCCGGTGCTGCTCGGGGAGCTGCCGAACCACGCGCTGATCGACGCGTTCTGGGGTTGCCAGCTCGCCGACGCGGTGCCGGTGGTGCTGCCGCCGGGCGCCGGGCAGCCGGCCGGCCGGCATTCGGTGGCTGTCGATGGCGCGGAGCCGGTCGTGCTGGCCCACCCGGGCCGGCCGCCGTTCGAGCTGGCCGGCCTGGGCCGCGCCGCGGTGGTCTGCTTCACCGCGGGGCGGCGTCGGCCGATCGCCCTGTCGCACGAGCAGATCCTCGCCCGGGCCCGGGGCACCAGCGCGCACAACGGCTGGGACGCGTCGGAGCGGACGTACAACTTCTTGCCGCTGCGGCACGTCAGCGGGCTGCTGATGTTCCACGTCCGCGACCTGCTCGCCGGCGCCGAGCAGCGGCACGACCTGCCCGGGCCGGTGCTGGCCGAGCCGCTCACCCTGCTCGCCCGGCTGGCCGAGACCCGGGCCACGCTGGCCTGGCTGACCCCGCCGCTGCTGCGGGCGCTGGCCGACCGGCTGGCCGTGGCGGGCGCTCCGGGGCCGGTGCCCGACCTGCGCACCCTGATGCTCGGCGGTGACCGGGTCGTCGCCGCCGACCTGCACCGGGTCGAACGGCACGCCGGGCTCGGGCCCGGGGTGATCGTGGCCGGGTACGGGTTGACCGAGGCCGGTTCCGGCATCGTCTCGGCCACCGGCCCGGCGCCGGAGGCAGGCATCGTGCCGGTCGGGCGGCCGGAGCCGGGCAGCACGGTGCGGGTGGTCCCCGAGCCGGGCCGGTCGCTGGGCGCGGTGCAGGTCACCGGGGTCGCCTGCGGCTCGCCGCACGCGTGGTTCGACACCGGCGACGTCGGCCTCGTCGCCGACGGCGCCCTCACCGTGCTGGGCAGCCGGGCCGACGTGCTGCTGGGGCCGGACCGGGCCTGGCACGCCGCCGAACTGGAGGAGCTGCTGGCCGACCTGGGCTGGCCGCGGCCCGGGGAGGTCGTCGCCGTCCCGGATCCGGCCGGTGTGCGGCTGCACCTGCATCCGGCGAACCTGGCGGCGCCGGCCGCGGCCCGGGCGGCGGCGCTGGTCGAGGAACGGACCGGGCTGCGGGTGGCCGGGCTGTGCCCGCTGCCGGCCGGCGGTGTGCCCCGGGCCGGGCACGGCAAGCCGCTGCGGTCACAGCTGGCCGGCACGGGCGAGGCCGGGTAGCCGGCCGGGCAGCCCGCTCAGCCGCGGCGGCGCCCGATCTCCGAGCCGGCCCACACCGCCAGCCCGCAGCAGCCCAGCAGCACGCCCAGCACCGACGGGCCGGCCCACCCCCAGCGCGCGTACAGCACCCCCGAGGCCGCCGAGCCGAGCGAGCCGCCGACGAAGACGGTGCCCATGTAGACGGTGTTGATCCGGGCCCGGGCGTCCGGGCGCAGCGCGTAGATCTCCTGCTGGCTCAGCACCTGGTGCGCCTGCACCGCGAGGTCGAGCAGCACCCCGGCCAGCGCCAGCAGCGCCAGGTTGCGCGCGGCCAGCCCGGCCAGGCCGACGGCCAGCACCGCGAGCACGAAGACCAGCCCGCTGGCGATCCGGCCGTACCCGCGGTCGGCCAGCCGGCCGGCGATCGGGGCGGCCAGCGCCCCGCCCGCCCCGACCAGCGCGAAGACGCCGATGCCCGTCTGGCCCAGGTGGTGCACCCGGATCAGCTCGTAGGCGATCGAGGTCCAGAACACCGAGAAGGTGGCGAACATCAGGGCCTGGCAGGCCGCCCGCCGGCGCAGCGCGGGTTCCTCGGCGGCCAGCCGCCCCACCGAGGCCATCAGCGACCGGTAGCCCGCCGAGTGCGGCGGAACGTGCGCGGGCAGCACCCGGCGCAGCACGGCCGCCATCGCCAGCATCAGCACCGCCGAGACCAGGTAGACGCTGCGCCAGCCCCAGGCCGCGGCGAGCAGGCTGGCGGCCGTCCGGGCCAGCAGGATGCCGAGCAGCAGGCCGCTCATCACCCGGCCGACGAACTGGCCGCGCTCGGCCTCGGGGGCCAGGTGGGCGGCGAGCGGGATGAGGATCTGGGCCACCACCGCGGTCAGCCCGATCAGCACCGACAGGGCCAGGAACACCGGCAGGTTCGGGCTGCCGGCCGCCAGCAGCGCGGCCAGCGCGGTGCCGAGCAGGGTGCGCGAGCTGAGTTTGCGGTTCTCCAGCAGGTCACCCAGCGGCATCAGCAGGATCAGCCCGGCCGCGTAGCCGAGCTGGGTCGCGGTGACCACGATCGCCGCGGCGCCCTGGCTGGTGCCCAGCGAGTGTGCGATCTCGGCGAGCAGCGGCTGGCAGTAGTAGATGTTGGCCACCGACAGCCCGCAGGCGGTCGCGAGCACCACCGTGATGAGGCCGAGGCTGCGGGCCGGGGCGTCCCGCCCGGTCGCGGTGGCGGTCATCGGTCGTCCTCGCGCATCTGTCTCCGTTCGTGTTACCTGCTCCGCCGGCCCGGCCCGCCGTCCACGGATCCAGGGTGCCTCGGCGGTCCGCGCGACCGGCCGGGCGGCACCGGCAAGGTGACGACGGCATCACAGCTCGATCACGCGCTTGACTACGGAGCGTGACAACCGATAGGAATGGCCGCCCGAGTCCGACCGGGTGCCGTTCATCCGCTTGTCCGAGTCCGCCGGGCACGACCTAAGGAAGTCCCTCGTGCGGTTCTCCCTGCCCGGTTCCCGGCTCGTGCGCGCCGGGGTCGCCGCGCTCTGCGCCCTGCCCCTGCTGACCGCGGTCGGCGCCGCCCCGGCGGCCGCCGCCGGCGTGCCCAGCCTGCACGCCCCGTCGTTCGGCCGCTCCATCGAGCCCATGGCCGCCTACGTCGAGCAGACCTCCTGCCAGCCCGGCTACCGGGCCGGCACGCTGGCGCTCGGCCGGCTGCTCGTCGCCACCTACCCGAACACCAGCTTCGGCGGCGCGTACGCCTGTGGCACCGACGGCACCCGCAGCGAGCACTACGACGGCCGGGCCGTCGACTGGATGGACTCGATGCGCAACCCGGTGCAGTTCATGCAGGCCGCCTCGGTGATCAAGTTCCTGACCTCGACCGACGCCTACGGCAACAAGTTCGCGATGGCGCGCCGGATGGGCGTCATGTACATCATCTGGGACAACCACATCTGGGGCGCCTGGAGCGGCAAGTGGGAGGACTACAACGGCTGCACCAAGACCCCGTCGCCCAGCCTGGACAACGCCTGCCACCGCAACCACATGCACATCTCGCTGTCCTGGAACGGTGCGCTGGCCCGCACGTCGTTCTGGAGTCACCGGGTCGTCACCGGCAACGACTACGGGTCCTGCCGGCCGGTCGACCTGAACTGGGCCGGTGACTATGCGGTGCCGCGCAGCGTGCCGTGCCCGCGCTACGCCCCGGTCGCGGCGCCGGCCCGGGCCAGCACGGTGCTGACCGGGCTGATCGGCTACTCCGGTGCGGCGCTCTTCCCGGGGATGACCGGTGAGCCGGTGAAGGCGATTCAGCGGGCGTTCAGCAAGCCGGTCACCGGCCGGTACGACGCGGTGACGGTCGGCGCGATGGGCCGGTTCCAGCGGGCGCACCGGCTGCGGGTGACCGGGGTGGTCGACCAGGCCACCTGGCGCGCGCTGCTGGCGGCCTTCACCCCGCGCTGAGGCAGCACCGGCGGGTCACCGCCCGCTGTCGAGGGTGCGGTACCGGCCGCGGTGGTGCAGCAGCGGCGCCTCGTCCGGGCCCAGGGTGACGGTCTCGATCGTCATGCGCAGCTCGACCGCCCAGCCCACCGGGCGGGCCGGTTCCGCGGCGAGCCGGCAGCCCGCCCAGGCCGGCGCGCCGGCCAGCACCGGGCCCCAGTCGCTGGGCTGCCAGTCGGCGAGCCGGAACGGGCCGCCGGGTGCGGGCGCGACGTAGCCGAAGGCGTCGGCCAGCCGGCGGTCGTCCCGGCCGAGCAGGTTGAGCACCGCCCGGCCGGCGGCCAGCACGGCGTCGTGCAGGTCGGACGACGGGTCGACGATCGCCAGCAGCTCACCCGGCTCGCCGTCGACGACCAGCACCGAGGAGACGGTCAGGCCGGCACGTTCGCCGGCATGCTCGGCGGTCAGCACGGTGACCGGGGCAGCCAGCCGGCCGCGCAGCCGCCGGATCGGGTTGCGCTCCGGCTCCGGCGGCAGGAACGGGTGCTCGGAATGGATCGTCATGCCGCTCCTGTCGCTCTCGCCCCTGCCGGCAGCGTACTGGCGATACCCTGGCGGTCATGGCGAACGGCAGCCCGGCGACCCTGCGGATCGGCCTGGTCGGCACCGGGTACTGGGCCCGGGCCACGCACGCGACGGGCCTGCGCGCGCAGCCGGCGGTCAGCCTGACCGGCGTCTGGGGCCGCGATCGCGCCGCGACGGCGGCCGTCGCCGCCGAGTTCGGCATCGCCGGCTATGCGAGCTTCGAGGAGCTGCTCGACGAGGTCGACGCGGTGGGCTTCTCGGTGCCGCCGCACGTGCAGTCCGAGCTCGCGACCCGGGCGGCCGAGCGCGGCAAGCACCTGCTGCTGGAGAAGCCGGTCGCGGTCACCGAGCGGGCCGCGGCCGGGCTGGCCGGCGCGGTGGCCGAGGCGGGGGTTGCCTCGGTGGTGTTCTTCACCAGCCGGTTCGACGCCGCCCGCCGTGCCTGGCTCGCCGACCGGGCCGCCCAGACCGGCTGGGACGGCGCGAGCGGGCTGTGGCTCGGCTCGGCGTTCGAGGCCGGCAGCCCGTTCGACACGCCGTGGCGTCACGACAAGGGCGGTCTCTGGGACGTCGGCCCGCACGCGCTGTCGCTGCTGGCCGGCGCGCTCGGCCCGATCGCCGGCGTGACCGCCCGGGCCGGGCACCGGGACCTGGTGCAGCTGCTGGTCGAGCACAGCTCCGGCGCGCTGGCCTCCTACGCCCTGAGCATCGACACCCCGGCAGCCTCCCGCACCAGCCTGCTGGTCTGGGGCAGCCCGGGCAGCTTCGAGCTGCCGCCCGGCCCCGGCGATCCGGCGGCCTGCCTGGCCACCGCGGCCGGCGAGCTGGCCACCGCGGCGGCAGCCCCGGGCGCCGGGCACCCCTGCGACGTCCGGTTCGGCCACCGGGTGGTGCAGTTGCTCGCCGAGGCCGAGCGCCAGCTCTCGTGAGCGGCCCCCGGCTGGTGCTGCTCGGCGCTCCCGGCGCCGGCAAGGGCACCCAGGCCGCGCGGCTGGCCGCGGCCACCGGGGCCCGGCACATCTCCACCGGTGACCTGCTGCGCGCCGAGGTCGCGGCCGGCACCGAACTCGGCCGGCAGGTCGCGGGCCGGCTCGAATCCGGCGACCTGGTGCCCGACCAGGTGCTGCTCACCCTGACCCTGCCGCTGGTCGAGGCGGCGGCGCGGGCCGCCGGCTACCTGCTCGACGGGTTCCCGCGGTCGGTGCCGCAGGCCCGCGAGCTGGACGCCCGCACCGATCCGGCCACCGCGGTGGGCCGGGTGCTGCTGCTGGACGTCCCCGCCGACGAGCTGGTCGGCCGGCTGCTCGGCCGGGCCGCCGAGCAGGGCAGGCCGGACGACACCGCCGAGGTGATCCAGCGCCGGCTGCGGGTGTTCCGGGACGAGACCAGCGCCCTGATCGACTACTACCGGGCGGACGGCCGGCTCCGCACGGTGGACGGCTCCGGCGAGCCGGACGCGGTGGCCGCCGCGATCCGGTCCGCGCTCGGCTGACGGGTTCGCCGCACCGAACCGATCGGCCCGTCGAAACCCCTTCTCGGCTCCCGCGGATGCGCGTAACCTGCATGTTTAGCCCGCATCGTGAGCGGGCATGACAGCGACGTGATCGTCGCTCGCCGCTTCACGGCAATCCCGGAGGACCGGCGGGCGTGGGCTATGCAGGTAGCCGACGAGATTCCGATCGCACCCGAGCTGAACCTCGGTGCGGTGCACGCTGAGCCTGGCGCGAAGATGGATTGGATCTTCCAGGTTCTGGGGCTGGCGCCGCTGGTGCGTACCCGACCGGAACGAGGTGCCTGTGACAGTCATCATCCCGGACCTGGAGGACTTCAGCTCCGGTGAAGCACACGAATCGTCCTTTGCGGACATGGTGGAACGGTTGTTCCAGCGGTTCGAAAACCGCATCCAACTCCCCATCATCGTCGCCACGGTCCGGGACGCGCGGGAGCAGTTGCGGGGCTCGCCACTGGCCGCCCTGCCAGAACTGACCGAGCGGCTGGCAATCGAGCGGCTGGGCGCGCTCGCCGAGGCCTGAGCCCCGGCGCGGTTGCGTGGCCCGAGCCGCACAATCAGGAAGGAAGCACACATGAGTGGCATCGACAAGATGAAGAACAAGGCCGAGGAACTCGGCGGCAAGGCCAAGGAGGCGGCCGGCAAGGCCACCGACGACAAGAGCCTCGAGGCCGAGGGCCACGCCGATCAGGCCAGCGGCAACCTGAAGCAGGCCGGCGAGAAGGTCAAGGACGCCTTCAAGAGCTGACCGGATTTTCCTGCCGTAGCGGGTAAAACGACATCACAACCAGTCCGAGGAGTGACGTCATGCTTGGTTTGCTCATCACCCTGATCATCGTCGGCCTGATCGCCGGCGCGATCGCCCGCCTCCTGGTGCCGGGCAGGCAGAACCTGTCGATCATGGGCACGATCGTGCTCGGCATCGTGGGCTCGTTCATCGGCGGTTTCCTCGGCTACCTGCTCTTCCACAAGGACGGCCAGGACGGGTTCCTGCAGCCGTCGGGCCTGTTCGGTTCCATCGTCGGCTCGGTGATCGCGCTGCTGATCTGGGAACGGATGGGCAGCGGTCGCCGGTCCGCACTGCGCTGACCACGGTCTCGACGAGACGCCGGTTCACGGTCTCGACGAGACGCCGATGCGCGGACCATGCTCGATGGCCGCCTCCTTTCCGGAGGCGGCCATCGCCGTTTTCCCCGCGCAGGTAGTGTTTTCAGCACAGTCCACCTGAACCGGGCAACGGGGAGTCCGACCGACATCGCTGTGGGAGGCGGAGTTGGCACACCCGCCATCCGGCGTGCCGGACGACCCCCGGGGTCTGCTCGATCTCGCCGGACGCCCGCTGGGGCCGAGCCCGGACGGCGGTCGGCCGTGGCTGGCGATCGTCGAGCCGGCCGGTCGGATCGGCTGGAGCTCGCCGGACCAGCCGATGCCGGACGGCGGGCCGCTGCCCGGCCCCGGGCACAGCTGGCCGGACATCCTGCCGGAGGAGCTGCGGGAGCCCGGCCGGGCCCTGCTGGAACGGCTGGTCACCGACGGCGCCGAGGCCGTCGACGAGCTGCTGCCGGCGGTCACACCGCGGCTGCACTGGCTGCGGTTGCGGCTGCGGGCCGTCCGGCGGGCCGACGGTGCCGGCCGGGTGCTGGTGCGCCTGGACGACCTCGACCCGTCGGACGATCCGCTGGTGTCGCAGGTGATCCGCGATCCGCTGACCGGCTGCTACAGCCGCCGGGCGTTCCTGCAGCTGGCCGCCATGCCGGAGCGGTTCACCGGGCGCTACACCGCCGCCCTGGTGGCGGAGGTGCGGCGGTTCCGCCGCATCAACGAGGTGTGGGGCAGCGGGGTCGGCGATCTCTGCCTGGCCGAGGCGGCCCGCTGGCTGGGCTCGCTGGGCGCGACCGAGGACGTGCTGTTCCGGCTGGGTGGCGGCCGGTTCCTGATGCTGCTCACCGCGGCCAGCGAGGTGCCGGCGGCGCTGGCTGGGTGCGGCCAACGCCCGGTCCGGTTCGGCTACCGGGAGCTGCAGCTGTCCCTGCAGGCCGGCCTGGCCGACCGGACGGCCGGCCAGCCACTGCTGGCGCTCGCCGACCAGGCCGACACCGCGCTCGTCACCGCCCGCCGGCAGGCCTGGCGGACGGTGGTGCGCTGGACGGGCGAGATCGCCGAGCAGGCGGCGTCGTCCGCCGCGGCCGAGGAGGCGGTGCAGCAGGCGGTGACGGCCGGGGCCGAGGCGGTGCTCTTCCAGCCGGTGGTCGACGTCGCGGCCGGGCGCGTCACCGCGGTCGAGGCGCTGGTCCGGCTGGGCGGCCCGGCCGCCCAGCTGCCCACCGAACGGGTCCTGGCGGCCAGCCACAAGCTGGGCCTGACGCCGGACCTGGCGTCCCGGGTGTACACCCTGGCCTTCACCGAGGGACTCCGGCTGCGGTCGGTGTTCCCGGGCTGCCTGATCCACGTCAACGTCTCGCGGGAGTTCCTGAGCACCGGCCTGGCCGTCGACACCGTGCTGGCCTCGGCCGCCGCGGCCGGGATCGCGCTGGACCAGGTGGTGATCGAGCTGACCGAGGAGGTGGCCACCGAGCTGCCGCCGGCGCAGCTGTTCGCCGAACTCGGCCGGGCCGCCGAGCTCGGCCTGCAGCTGGCCGTCGACGACTTCGGCCGTGGCGAGACGTCGCTGGCGCTGCTGCGCAGGCTGCCGTTCACCTCGATCAAGCTGGACCGTTCGCTGCTGCCGACCCAGCCGGACGAGCGGGGCTGGGGCTTCGTCGAGGGCGTGGTCTCGCTGCTGACCAGGCTGACCGGCCGGATCGTGGCCGAGGGGGTGGAGACGCCGGCGCAGTCACGGCGGCTGCGCGAGCTCGGCGTGCACGTCCAGCAGGGCTACCTGTTCGCCGAGCCCCGGGACCTGGCGCACTGGCTGGCCCAGGGGCTGCGGCTGCCGGGCTGATCAGAGCAGGCTGGCCTGCAGCCGCTGGGCGGCGGTGGTGAGCACCGCGGCCAGCCGCTGGCCGGGGGAGCGGCCGAGCCGTTCGATCGGCCCGCTGACCGAGACCGCGGCCAGCACCCGGCGACCGCGGCCGAAGACCGGTGCCGACACCGAGGCGACACCGGCCTCGCGCTGGCCGACCGACTGCGCCCAGCCGCGCCGGCGGACCTCGGCCAGCACCCGGTCGGAGAAGGCGGCGTTCTGCAGCAGGGTGGCCAGCGTCTCGGGCGCCTCCCAGGCCAGCAGCACCTGGGCGCCGGAGCCGGCGGTGAGCGGCAGCCGGGCGCCCACCGGGACCGTGGTGCGCAGCCCGGTGGTGCGCTCGGCGGCGGCCACGCACACCCGCTCGCGGCCGTCCCGCCGGTAGAGCTGGGCGCTCTCGCCGCAGCTGTCCCGCACCCAGGCCAGCACCTCGGCGGCCCGTTCCAGCAGCGGATCCGCCGCGGTGGCGGCGAGTTCGGCCAGCCTTGGGCCGGGCAGGAACCGCCCGTCGGCGTCGCGCACCAGCAGCCGATGCACCTCCAGCGCGACCGCGAGGCGGTGCGCGGTGGCCCGGGGAATGCCGGTGCGATGTACCAGCTCGGTCAGCCCGGCCGGTCCGGCCGCCGCCGCGGCGAGGATCGCGACGGACTTGTCGACCACGCCGATGCCGCTCAGTGATCCCATTTCGCGATACTAGCGTCTCAATATGCGAACAGGGCGGACCGGGGTGGTCACCGGTCCGGATACGGGTAGTAGTCGGCGGCGGCGACCCGCTGGCCGACCAGCGACAGCGCCCACAGCGACCCCTTGCGGGCCTGGCGCGCCAGGCCGGGCACGCTCAGGTCGGCCAGCAGGCCGGGAATCGCCTCGCCCTGGCTGCAGATCAGGGTGCTGCCCGGCTCGCCGGCCAGGGCGTGCAGCGCGCGGACGGTGCGGGCCGGATCGGCCAGGTAGGACTCGTCGGAGAACTCCGGCCCGGACCGCACCGCCAGCCCGAGCCGGTCGGCCAGCGGCGCGACCGTCTGCTCGCACCGGGTCCGGTCGGCCGCCACCACCCGCCGCGGCCGGAAGGCGGCCAGCACCGCGGCCGAGTCGCGGGCCTGCCGCCGGCCGATCTTGTCCAGCGGCCGGTAGCGATCGTCGCCGGCGTACTCGGCGCGCTTGCCGGCGCGGGCGTGCCGCATCAGCAGGACGGTGCGGGCGGTCGCCGGCACCCGGGCGAAGTCGGCCAGCACCACCCGGTCCATCGGGTAGGTCAGCCGCTGGGTCGCCTCGGCGACGGTCAGCCACCCGATCCGGTCGACCTCGTCGCCCGGGGTGTGCTCGCCGTCCAGGTAGCGCATCGACCAGTGGGTGACGCGCTTGCGGCCGTCGCCGACCGGGTACTCCACCGGCGCCAGCCGGCGCCCCACCTCGACGTTCGCGCCGGTCTCCTCGGCCACCTCGCGGACCGCGGCGAGCAGCAGCCGTTCGGACGCGGTGGCCTTGCCCTTGGGCAGCGTCCAGTCGTCGTAGCGCGGCCGGTGCACCAGCGCGACCAGCAGGTCGGGCCCGTCCAGCCGCCACACCACGCCGCCCGCGGCATCGGTCGTGACCCGGCGCCGGGTGCCGGCGGTCACTCCGCGCGCGAGGCCAGCCGGGTGAGCATGACCTCCTGGTAGTCGACGGGATGCGGGCCGCCGCCGCGGACCCAGCGGTCGTCCGACCGCAGCTCCCAGGCGGCGGTGTCCTCGGCGAAGGCCAGGTCGAGGGTGAACCGGACATGCTCGACGTTGGGGCCGGTGACCTGGGTCAGCACCTCGACGCGGCGGTCGAGGTTGCGGTGCATCAGGTCGGCCGAGCCGATCCAGTACTCCGGTGCGCCGTCGTTGGCGAAGTAGAAGATCCGGGAGTGCTCCAGGAACCGACCCAGGATCGAGCGGACGGTGATGTTCTCGCTCAGCCCGGGCACGCCGGCCCTGATGGTGCAGAACGTCCGCACCATCAGCTCGACGCGTACCCCGGCCTGCGAGGCGCGGTACAGCGCGTCGATCAGCGCCTCGTCCACCAGGTGGTTGCACTTGATCTGGATGTGCGCGTTTTTGCCCTGCTGCGCATGGGAGATCTCCCGCTCGATCCGCTCCAGCAGGCCGGGCCGCAGGCCCTGCGGGGCGACCAGCAGCGTCCGGTACTCGGTGTGCCGGGAGTAGCCGGTCAGCACGTTGAACAGGTCGGTGAGATCGGCGCAGATGTTCTCGTCGGCGGTGAACAGCCCCAGGTCCTCGTACAGCCGGGCCGTCTTCGGGTGGTAATTGCCCGTCCCGATATGGGCATACCGGCGCAGCGCGCCACCCTCCTGGCGGACCACCAGCGAGGTCTTGCAGTGCGTCTTCAACCCGACCAGGCCGTAGACCACATGGCAGCCGGCCCGCTCCAGCGCCCGGGCCCACTTGATGTTGGCCTGCTCGTCGAACCGCGCCTTGATCTCGACCAGCGCCATCACCTGCTTGCCCGCCTCGGCCGCGTCGATCAGGGCATCGACGATCGGCGAGTCGCCGGAGGTGCGGTAGAGGGTCTGCTTGATCGCCAGCACGTTCGGGTCGGCGGCTGCCTGCTCGATGAACCGCTGCACGCTGGTGGCGAACGACTCGTACGGGTGGTGCACCAGCACGTCACCCTCGCGCAGGGTGGCGAACACCGACTTCGGCGTCTCGCCCTCGGCGAAGCGCGGATGGGTTGCCGGCACGAACGGTTTCTCCTTCAGCGCCGGGCGATCCACCTCGTAGACCTGCCAGAGCGAGGTCAGGTCGAGCAGCCCCGGCACCCGGACCACCTCGCCGTCGGCGACGTCGATCTCGCTGGTCAGCAGGGTCAGCACCTCGTCGTCGATGTCCTCGGCGACCTCCAGCCGGACGGCCGGCCCGAACCGGCGGCGCACCAGCTCGCGCTCCAGCGCCTGCAGCAGGTCCTCGTCGCGGTCCTCGTCCACCTCGAAGTCGGTGTTGCGGGTGACCCGGAAGAGGTGATGCTCGGTGATGCGCATCCCCGGGAAGAGCGTGTCGAGGTGGGCGGCCATCAGCTCCTCGATCGGCAGGAAGTGCGCCTGCTCGGCGGACTGCTCGACGACCACGAACCGGGGCACGTTGTTGGGCACCTTGACCCGGGCGAACTTGTCGACCTCCGACTCCGGATCCCGCACCAGCACCGCGAGATTCAGCGACAGCCCGGAGATGTAGGGGAACGGGTGCGCCGGGTCGACCGCGAGCGGCGTGAGCACCGGGAAGATCTTGGAGTGGAAGTACTCGGTGAGCTCGGCCTGCTGCTCCTGGCCGAGCTGCCCCCATTCGACGATCCGGATGCCCTCCTCCGCCAGCGCCGGCCGGACGTCGGAGAGGAAGCACTGCGCGTGCCGGAACATCAGCTCCCGGGCCCGCTCGTTGACCTGGTTGAGGTTCTCCCGGGTGGACAGCCCGTCCGCCGAGCGCACCGCCAGGCCCATCTCGAGCCGGCGCTTCAACCCGGCCACCCGCACCATGTAGAACTCGTCGAGGTTGCTGGCGAAGATCGAGAGGAACTTCATCCGCTCCAGCAGCGGCTGGCGGCGGTCCTCGGCCAGCGCCAGCACCCTGGCGTTGAAGTTCAGCCAGGACAGCTCCCGGTTGGAGAACCGGTTGTCCGGCAGCGGGGTCTCGGTCTCGGCCGCGGTGGTGCCGGTCTCGGTGTCGGCCAGAGTCTCGCTCATAGCGACATCATGCCGTGCGCGGGTGAAGTTCGGATGCCCCACCGGGCCGGCGGCCGGGCCCGGAGGTCACACCAGGTCGGGGCTCATCTGCGAGGTGAGCAGCCCGGCACCGAGCCGCAGGCAGAACCGCAGGTCGGACGCGGAGTCGACATCGGCGCGCAGGCTGGTGCCGGCCTCGAGCTCCACCGCGCCGGACTCGGCGTGCCGCCGGGCCGAATCCGGGCCGAACCGGGGGTCGAGTGGCACCCCGGCGGCGGCCGCGAGCAGGGTGGTGCCGGTGCCGGCGAGGTCCCGGACGAAGCTGCGCGGGTGCCGCTCGGCGGCGTGCAGGGCGTCGAGCAGGTCGGCGGCACGCAGTGCCGGCAGGTCGCCGACCAGGGCCACCACGCCGGCGCCCGGCGGCCGGCCGGCCAGTT
>DATJNU010000012.1:0-40436 GCA_035507775.1 Jatrophihabitans sp. | reverse complement strand
GGGATTCGGGGCACTGGCGACCCGCCACATACCGCCCGGCCTGCGCGCCCAGCTGCAGCGCTCGCTGATCCGCTCGCACGCGGCCGGCTCCGGCGCCGAGGTCGAGCGCGAGGTCGTCCGGGCGCTGATGCTGCTGCGCCTGTCGACGCTGGCCACCGGCCGGACCGGGGTGCAGGTGGGTACGGCACGGGCGCTGGCCGGCCTGCTGAACGCGGGCATCACCCCGGTGGTGCGCGAGTACGGCTCGCTGGGCTGTTCCGGCGATCTTGCACCGCTGGCGCACGTCGCGCTGGCGCTGCTCGGCGAGGGCGACGTGCGCGACGCCGAGGGTGAGCTGCGCCCGGCCGCCGAGGCACTGGCCGCGGCCGGCCTGGCCCCGATCGAGCTGGCCGAGAAGGAGGGCCTGGCGCTGATCAACGGCACCGACGGCATGCTCGGCCAGCTGCTGCTGGCCTGCACCGACTTCGACCTGCTGCTGCGGACCGCCGACCTGACCGCCGCGATGTCGGTCGAGGCGATGCTCGGCACCGCCCGGGTGTTCGCCGCCGACCTGCAGACGCTGCGGCCCCAGCCCGGGCAGGCGGTGGCGGCGGCCAACATGCGCACGCTGCTGGCCGGCTCGCCGATCGTCGCCTCGCACGCCGGGCCGGACTGCACCTACGTCCAGGACGCCTACTCGATGCGCTGCGCCCCGCAGGTGGCCGGTGCCGGCCGGGACACGCTGGCCTACGCCCGGACGGTGGCCGGCTTCGAGCTGGCCAGCGCGGTGGACAACCCGGTGGTCACCTTCGACGGCCGGGTGGAGTCGAACGGCAACTTCCACGGCGCCCCGGTGGCGTACGTGCTGGACTTCCTGGCGATCCCGGTGGCCGACCTGGCCAGCATGTCCGAGCGGCGCACCGACCGGCTGCTCGACGTGGCCCGCTCGCGCGGGTTGCCGGCGTTCCTCACCGACGACGCCGGGGTCGACTCAGGGCACATGATCGCGCAGTACACCCAGGCGGCCATCGTCTCCGAGCTGAAGCGGCTGGCGGTGCCGGCCTCGGTGGACTCGATCCCGTCCTCGGCGATGCAGGAGGACCACGTCTCGATGGGCTGGTCGGCCGCCCGCAAGCTGCGCCGCGGCCTGGACGGGCTGACCCGGGTGCTGGCGGTGGAGCTGCTGTCCGCGGCCCGGGCGCTCGACCTGCGCCGGCCGCTGCAGCCGGGACCGGCGACCGGTGCGGTGGTGGCCGCGCTGCGCGAGCGGGTGGCGGGCCCGGGGCCAGACCGGTTCCTGGCGCCGGAGATCGAGGCGGCGCACGAGTTCGTCCGGTCCGGTGCCGCGGTGGCCGCGGCCGAGAGCCAGCTGGCCGGCCCGCTCGACTGAACAGGCCTGCCCGGCTGCCGGGTCAGCTGTAGCGCAGCAGGGCGCCCTGGCCGCGGTGGCCGCGGCCGAGAGGCCCGCTCGACTGAACGGGCCGGCCCAGTTCAGACGGCGGTGGAGAACGCCTGGCCGCGCAGCGCGTCGAGCTCCTCGGTGAGCGCCTCGACCCTCGCCCAGTCGATGGTCGCGCCGCAGCGCAGCAGCCAGTTCGCCAGCATCCGGTGGCCGCCCTGGGTCAGCACCGACTCGGGGTGGAACTGCACGCCGTCGATCGGCAGCTCGCGGTGCCGCAGCGCCATCACCACCCCGGACGCGGTCGCCCCGACCACCTCGATCTCGTCCGGCAGCGTCTCGGCCCGCACCGCGAGCGAGTGGTAGCGGGTCGCGATGAACGGCTCGGGCAGGCCGGCCAGCACCCCGCCGCCGGCGTGCTGCACCTCGCTGGTCTTGCCGTGCAGCAGCTCCGGCGCCCGCTCGACCACCCCGCCGAACACCGCGCCGATGGCCTGGTGTCCCAGGCACACCCCGAAGAGCGGCAGCCGCCGCTCGGCCGCCGCGCCGACCATCGCCATGCTCACCCCGGCCTCGGTGGGCGTGCCCGGGCCGGGTGAGATCAGCACGCCGTCCACCCCGAGCCCGTCCAGCTCGTCGGGGCCCACCGCGTCGTTGCGCCGCACGATCACCTCGGCCCCGAGCTGGGCCAGGTACTGCACGAGGTTGTAGACGAAGCTGTCGTAGTTGTCGACGACCAGGATCCTGCTCACTTGCTCACCGTCCCCGGTCCGGTGATCGGGTTGGCCGGCAGCCGCGGCTCGACGAGCGGGAAGACCACGAACAGCAGCAGGGCCGAGACCGCCGCGACGAGCAGCAGCGCCTGCAGCATCCGCAGGCCGAGGCCACCGGGCAGGTGCCGCCAGATCCAGACGTACATCGGTTACAGCGTCCCTCCGGCTAGTTCCTTCGGCAGCGCGGCGCCGCGCACCGGCACGGCACGGCTCAGCACCGCGTGCACCACCATCCGCTGGTTCGCGGTGTACTTCGGGTGGCAGGTGGTGAGGGTCAGCATCGCCCGGGTCGGCGTCGCACCCGGATGGTCGGGCACCGGTGCGATCACTCCGATCGCGCTCGGCGAGACGATCTCGCGGCCCGGCACGCCCTGCGCGTCCGGGGCGGCGAGGGCGGCCGCGATCGCCTGGTCCCGCCGGGAGCCGGTCAGCGTGCGGGCGGCCTGGTAGGCGGTCCGGGAGCCGAGCACGGTGTAGACGTACCAGTTGGACGCGGTCTGCACAACGATCTTGTCACCCGGCACGAGCTGGTCGAGGTTCAGGAACGGCTCGCCCTTGCCGACCCGGTGCCCGGCGACCGCGAAGTTGCCGATCTGGCCGGGCACCTGGGTGTCGACGTAGTGCCCGGGACCGCGATCCAGGTCGCCGTCGCTGGTGCCCTGGATGACGGTCTTGACGTAGTCCTTGCCGAAGGCGGGGATGTAGAGGTTGGCGAAGCCGTCCCCGAGCGGGAGGACCACCTGCTTGCCGGCCGGCAGGTTCAGCCGGTCCTCGCCGTGCAGCGGATCCTGGCCGCGCTGCCAGGCGGTCGCCAGCTGCTGGTGCTCCTGGTGCTGCTTGCGGTCGGCGTACAGGTTGGAGACCCACACCTCGTACACCACGAACAGCAGCAGGACGAGGCCGAGCGTGATCAGCGTCTGGCCGGTGCCGCGCAGCAGCATCCGCACCGTGTCGCCCCGGCCGGCCGGCCGCCGCGGCGTCCCGGGCGAGACGGGCACCGGTCCCGCTGCCGGTGGTCCGGCTGGTTCGCCGGCCACGGGTGCGCGGCCGAGCAGCTGCGGCTGGCCGGGGGGTGCGGCGCCGGCCGGGGAGAAGTCCCAGCCACCTCGGCTCAACTCGGTCATGCTCTCTCTCGCTGTCGTGGGTGGCGCCGCGTCACGGTGCCGTGGGTCGTGGTGCCGTGGGTCGTGCCGCCGAGATCGTGCCGCCGGTTCCTGGCGCTGCCGGTCCGGTCAGTCGCCGGGCTCGGCGTAGCTCAGGGTGATCGGCGCGTCGTAGCCCGGCACCGTCAGCCTGTCCTCCGTCTTCAGGTCGTAGCCGAGCCCGTAGGTCTGGGCGTCCTTGCGGTACTGCTGCAGCCCGGTGGACCGGTTCAGCGCATCCCGCATCGAGCCGGCCGGGCCGATGGCAGCAATGCTAAACGGCGGTGAGAAGACCCGGCCGTTGAGCAGCAGCGTGTTGCCCACGCAGCGGATCGCGCTGGTCGCCACCAGGCGCTGGTTCATCACCATGATCGCCTCGGCACCGCCGGCCCAGAACGCGTTCACCGCCGCCTGCATGTCGGACTGGTGCACCACGATCGCGTTCTCCTCGGCCGGGTCGGTCACCGGCTGCGCGGGGTGGGCGTCGTTCAGGGTGAGGGTCAGGCCGGGGCCAGTCATCTGGGTCAGGCCGGCCGGCACCCGCAGCGGCGCGGCGGCCCGGTTGATGCCGGCGATGGTCGCGTCGAACTGGGCAGCCCGGCTGGTCTGGGCGGCGACCGTGCCCTGCAGTTGACGGACCTGCTCGTTGTCCGAGGCGACCCGGCTCTCCGCCTGCCGGATCAGGTCGGCGATGTTGGTCGGGCCGGCCGAGCGCAGGTCGGTGCCCCGGGCGGTGTGCGCGGTGGTGGCGCCGAGCAGGCCGGCGAGCAGGGCCACCACCGGGACGAGCAGTTGCCAGCCGGACGGGCGCCGCTGGTGGGACGGCCGGTGCCAGCGCAGCCGGGAGCCCCGGCTGGCATGGCCGGCGTTCGCCGTCATCGCGTCCCTCCCTCCGCGGGTCCCACCGCGCTCCGGATGCCGAGCGGCCGGGTCCCGGTGGCCCCGGCCGGGCCGATTGGGCGGCGGCACCTCGCCACGCGACCACGGTAGATGCGACGATTACGCTAACCGCACAATTGCCAGCCGGCTGCCAGCGTCCCGCGATCGGGTTCGGTGAGTGCAGGGTGCACCGGCTACCTAAGGAGAATCGCAGTGCCGAAGTCCAAGGTCCGCAAGAAGACCAGCTACACCCCGTCCCCGGCGGCGATGTCCGGCGCGACGACCGCCCGGCTGGCCAAGCCGAGCCCGCGCTGGTATCCGATCGTGATGGCCGCGCTGCTGGTCATCGGGCTGGCCTGGATCGTCGTCTACTACATGGCCGGCGAGAGCGTGCCGCTGATCAGCAGCCTCGGCAGCTGGAACTTCGCGGTCGGCTTCGGCTTCCTGGTGGTGGGCCTCGGGCTGGCCGTGCGCTGGCGCTGAGGTTTGTCCACAGCTTCTTCCACCGCTGTGATTACACGGGTGTAATTCTCCCCAGGCCCGTCCACAGCTGTGGATAACTCGGTCCGGTGCCGGCCGCCGTCGACGCCGCGGGAGCGGCCGCCCGGGTCAGCTGGGAGTGCAGCTGCTCGGTGCGGCCGAAGGCGACCACCAGCAGCAGCACCAGCAGCCCGGCCAGGCCGGCGGCCTGCACGCGCAGCGACGGCAGCCGGCCCCGGCCGGTGAGCTGGCCACCGAGCAGCACGAACGCCGCCGCCGCGCCGAAGACGAAGCCACCCACGTGGCCGAGCTTGGAGATGCCGGGCACCGAGAAGGTGTAGACGAAGTTGATGCCGATGGTGATCCACAGCGCCGTGCTGTTGAAGCCGACCCGGCGGGCCAGCACCACGGCGGCGCCGAACAGGCCGAAGATGGCCCCGGACGCGCCGACCACCGGCTGGTGGATGTCGCCGAGGGCCAGGATCGCCACCGAGCCGCCCAGCGCGCCGAGCAGGTAGACGGCCAGGTACCGCCACCAGCCGAGCACCTGCTCCAGGGCCGGCCCGATCACGAACAGGGCCAGCATGTTCAGCAGGATGTGGATCGGCCCCAGGTGCAGGAAGGCCGCGGTGAGCAGCCGGTCGTACTGGTGGTCGGCCCCGACCAGCACCGGGGCCAGTTCCCAGTCCGCGAAGAGCCGGCTGCCGGTGTTGTCCGCCAGCGAGCCGCCGCTGCCCAGCGCGGTGAGCAGGTAGACCAGCACGTTGAGCGCGATCAGCGAGTAGGTGACGACCGGCCGGCCGGTCCGGCTGCGGGCGCCGGCCACCGTCCGGGCCCGCCGGACCGAGGCACGGCCGGCCCGGACGTCGTCGGGGCACTGGAAGCCGACCGCGGCCGGCCGCTGGCACTCGGGGCAGATCGGCCGGTCGCACCGAGCGCACCGCACGCCGGTGAGCCGGTCCGGGTGCCGGTAGCAGCCGGCGAACCCGTACTGCGGATCCGGTCCGGCGGGCGGTTGCGTCGGTTGCATGTCAGCTCAACGTGACGGGTGCCGGTTCGGTTCGCCGTCCCGCTACTCGACGGTGACGGAGTTGATCACCACGTCGGTCACCGGCCGGTCCATCGCCCCGGTCTTGGTGGTGCCGATCGAGTCGACGACCGCGCGGCTCTGCTCGTCGGCCACCTCGCCGAAGATGGTGTGCTTGAAGTTCAGGTGCGGGGTGCGGACGGTGGTGATGAAGAACTGGCTGCCGTTGGTGTTCGGCCCGGCGTTGGCCATCGCCAGCAGGTACGGCCGGTCGAAGCTCAGCTCGGGGTGGAACTCGTCGGCGAAGTTGTAGCCCGGTCCGCCGGTGCCGCGGCCGAGCGGGTCGCCGCCCTGGATCATGAAGTTGTCGATCACCCGGTGGAAGATGGTGCCGTCGTAGAGCGGCCGGCTGGTCTTCTCGCGGGTCGCCGGGTCGGTCCACTCGCGGGCGCCGGTGGCCAGCTCGACGAAGTTGGCGACCGTCTTCGGCGCGTGGTCGCCGAACAGGTTGATCTTGATGTCACCGGCCGTGGTGTGCAGGGTCGCGGTCTGGGTGGCTGGGGTCGTCACGAACTATCTCCTCTGGCGTTCGGTTGATCTGTCTCTGGTGGAACGTGCTGCCGGGCGCGGCTAGCCGCCGAACTTCGGCACGAGCTCGCGCGCCAGGTTCACCGCGTTCAATGCAGGGTAGGGCTGCCGGGTGCGGACGGTGACCACCGACCTGCCCCGGGCGAAGACGCACTGCCAGGTGGCGGTGCCCTGCAGCGGGGTCTGGAAGGCCACCGCACCGTTACCGACATCGGTGTAGGACTGCACCTCGGGATGCCCCTTGGCCGAGAGGACCATGGCGTTGTACGCCTCGGTCGGCGTCCGGAAGACGTTCACGGTGATCTCGCCGACCAGCGCGGTGGGGTCGTACTGGAAGTAGAACCGGCAACCGACCGGCCGGCTCTGCAGCACCGTCACCCGGCCGACCCGGTCTCCCTCGGCGTCGGCGAACGCGCTCGCCCCGATGTACGGGCAGCTGCCGTCGACCTCCCGCACCCCGTGCGGGGTGGTCAGGCTGGGCCGGGGGGTGGTCACGATGGTGCTGCGCGGGGCGCTGCCCTCCCCGTCGCCGGCCAGGCCGGACGGGGATCCCGCGCCGGAGCTGCCGGCCGGCGGGGTGGTGGGGCCGGCATCGTGCGCCGCCGAGGAACCGCCACAGCCCGCGAGCAACCCGGCGGCCAGCAACCCGGCGGCCAGCGGCAGGGCCTTCGAGCGCCCCGGCCCGACCCGCCGGATCACCGGGGCCGGCCGGCGGCGACCTGGGCGGCGGCGAGCGCCAGCGAGTCGTCCAGCGGTGCCAGCTCGGCAGGCCCGCCGCGGCGCGCGAACGCCCGGCGCAGCAACTCGTCGGCGAAGCCCGGGCTCTTGGCCAGCACCGGGCCGTGCAGGTAGGTGCCGAAGACGTTGGCCCGCACCGCGCCCTCGGTGCGGTCGGTGCCGTTGTTGCCCCGGCCGGTCTCGGTGCCGCCGAGCGGCCGGGCGCCGGCCCCGAGCCGGGTCAGGCCGCTGTGGTTCTCGAAGCCGACCAGCCGCCCCCACGGGGAGTCGACGGCGTTGTTGCCGATCAGCCGGGTGTCGGAGCCGGTGGTGGTCACGTCGAGCACCCCGGTGCCGCCGATCCGCCGGCCGTCCTTGGTCAGGAACTCGTGGCCCAGCAGCTGGTACGTGCCGCAGATCGCCAGCATCACCACCCCGTCGTCGGCCATCGCGCGCAGCGTCGCGGCCCGGCCGACGAAGTCGGCGCCGATGTCGCCCTGGGCGGCGTCCTGGCCACCGCCGCCGAGCAGGATGTCGGCGTCGCGCGGCAGCGGGTCGCCGGCGCTCACCGGGACCACGGTCGCGGTCAGCCCGCGCCACTCCAGCCGCTTGCGCAGCACCAGCACGTTGCCGGTGTCGCCGTAGATGTTCATCTCGCGCGGGTAGAGGTGCACCAGCGTCAGCCCGGTCATCGGCCACCCCCGCCGGAGCGGTCCTGCAGGATCTGGTGCAGCCGCCACATCGCGGTGTACGTCGCGAAGACCACCACCGTCTCCTCGGGTTTGACCTGGGCCACGGCGGCGTCCACCGCGCGGGCCAGGTCCGGCTCGATGGTCTCGGTGGCCAGCTCGTCGTAGCGGAGCCGGACGGCCATGTCGGTGGCGCGGGTGCCCGAGGTGCTCAGGTGCCCGGCCGCGCCCCGCAGCGCGGTGCCGAACTCGACGTCCCAGAGCCAGGACATGTCCCGGCCGTCGGCGTAGTCGTCGTTGATCGCGATCACCGTGGCGGCCGGCTTGAGCGACTCCACGGTCCGCAGGGACTGCCGGAAGCCGGCCGGGTTCTTCACCAGCTGCAGCACCACCCGCCGGCCGTCGACGTCGAAGGACTGGCCACGCCCGAAGGCGGGCTGCACGGCGCGCAGCCCGGCCGCCACCGTCTCCGGCGGCAGGCCGGCGGTCAGTGCCAGCGCGGCGGCCGCGGCGGCGTTCTGCGCGTTGTGGGCGCCCTCGGCCTTCAGCTCCAGCGCCTCGGTCCGACCCGGCAGGGTGAGCACGATCTCAGTGGTCAGGCCCAGCTCGACCGACTCCAGCACCGCGGTGGCCGGCAGGTCGGACAGCGCCAGCTCGCCGCCGTACAGCTCCTCGTCGGTGGGGAACAGCGGCCGCAGCGCGGGCGCGACCCCGAAATAGCTGACCTCGGCCGGGATGCCGGCGGCGAGCGCGGCCAGCCGCGGGTCGTCCCGGTTCAGCACCACGTGCCCGGTGGTCCGGGCCGCGACCTTGCCGAGCAGCTGGGCGGTGGTGTCGATCTCGCCGAACCGGTCGAGCTGGTCGCGCAGCACGTTCAGCAGCAGCAGCCGCTCCGGCCGGTGCACCTCGCAGAACCGCACCGCGTGGGCCTCGTCCAGCTCGAAGACGGCCACCTCGGCCCCGCTGCGCCCGAGCCAGGACGCCTGCGCCACCACCGCGGTGATGCAACCGCGGACGAAGTTGCCACCGGTGTCGTTGGTGAGCACCCGGTACCGCTGGCCGAGCACGGTGGCGACCATCTTGGTGGTGGTGGTCTTGCCGTTGGTGCCGCTCACAACGACCACGCCCTGCGGCAGCCCGGCCAGCCGGCGGGAGAGGAAACCGGGGAAGACCTTCTCCACCACCAGGCCGGGCAGCGCCGTGCCGCGACGACCGGCCAGCCGCAGCGCGAGGAGGGTCAGCTTGCCCAGCCAGATCGCGAGCAGATCCGCCGGCCTCGATGTCATAGTGCCTGCCAGGCTACCGAGTCCCGCTGACGAAACCGCCCGAGCCCGCGCGGTGAGGTCAAGCGTCGTGAATCAGTGCGGCCGAGTGGCACTCCTGCCACGCTCCACGATGTATCTCGCTTCATCGTTGACGCGGTGGTAGTTCTCGATGAGGGTCTGACGCTTGTGGTCTGACATCCGCGCCAAGCGCTGGCGAGCGATCTCCGTTGACCGCGCACGTTCTTCGATGCGCGCCCGGGCCGCGATTTCTTCGTCGCTCGTTCCGCCCCCAACTGTTGTGCTGAGTCGACATCTTCTCCATTTTCGATGACGGATTCCAACACTGCGCGCTCAGCCGTGTCGCGATCGTGCTCAACAGCGTCGCTATCGAGGCGGCATGCTCGGAGCCGGACAGGTGCGGCTTGATCAGCCCGCTGAGCTCCGCCTTCCGGGTGGACAGAGAGCTCTGCAGGCTGAGCACCAGCAGTCGATCGCCACAGATCTCACGAAGCTGTTGGACCTCGGCCGGCCGCTTCAGCGAGTCGATGATGTAGGCCGCTCTCGGCACGGCCTCGGCTGCACGATCGGCTTCGTCCAACGGCGCCCCATCACCGAGGATCCGCGAACGGATACCCCGCAATTGGCGGATCCCATCCTGGAGCACCGCGGCAGGGTCATGCCGCTCGGCACATAGCGCGTCACCTTCATCCATAAGCAGGTGGATTCGCTCGTGCTCCGGCTCGGTCGGGATCGGCCGCCCGTTCTCAAGAGCATGGTCCATCAGGATCGTGCTCAGCTTGATGTCGTGACTCGCGTACCCGTAACCCAGCAGCGTGCCCCGGAGCGCTGTCATCAACCTTTCGTCCGGAGTGCCAACCGGACGAACAGTCGCGAAAACCAGTTCAGGGTCCTTTGGCGCGCTATCAGCAATAGTCATGAATCCCTCCGTCCGGGAGGAGATCAGCTACCACTGTTCGACACAACGAACCACGCCGTGCGCACACCGCCCGAGCCCGCGCCGTGTGCCAATCTGGGCGAATGATGTTGACGACCACCGAACAGATTCACGCGCTCGCCCCGTTCACCGGCCACGTCGGGGTGCGGTTCACCGAAATCGGCACCGAGCGGGTGGTCGCCACCCTGGAGGTCACCGAGCAGCGGTCCACGGTGGGTGGCGCGCTGCACGGCGGCGCGCAGATGACGCTGGCCGACTCGGCCGCCGCGGTGCTGGCCACGGTGAACCTGCCGGACGGCGCCACCGGCACGGTCACCATCGACTCCAGCACGCACTTCCTCGGCGCGGCCCGCTCCGGGGTGGTGACGGCCACCGCCCGGACGCTCCATGTCGGGCGCAGCACCATCGTGCTCGAGGTCGACCTGACCGCCGCCTCGGGCAAGCTGATCGCCCGCACCACCCAGGTGCAGGCCGTGCTGCGCTGAGAGCTACTGCGCGAAACCGTAGGCGTGCCGCACGTGCAGCCGCAGCACCAGCCGCCGGTCGGCCACCATCGCCGCCCGGAACTCCTCCCAGTCCGGGTGCTCCCCGGCGATCAGCCGGTACAGCTCGACCAGCTCGTCCGCCGTCGCGTCATGCGGGTCGGCGGTCACCGGGGTCAGCTCGGCGTCCAGGTCCAGGCCGAGGTAGGCGTTCATGTCCTGGCCGGTGACGTAGTAGCTGGCCCGCGGGTCGCGGCGCAGGTTCTTCGTCTTGGCCCGGCCGTCGGTCACCGACACCCGCAGCAGGCGCTGCTCGGGGTCGTAGGAGTGCCCGACGTTGGACAGCTGCGGCCGGCCATCGCGCTTGAGCGTCACCAGGATGCCGCGCTTGGTCCCGGTCAGCAGCTGCCAGGGCAGCGCCGCCTCGGTCACACGGTCACCTCGGCGGGCCGGCGCAGCTGGCGCAGCGCGGCGGTCAGCGGCAGCAGCTCGTCCAGCAGGTCGGTGGCCGCCTCGGCCATCAGCTCGTCCGGGTGCAGCACGCCGTCGGCGTCCATCCGCTTGCGGAACGGCACCGGCACCGTGGAGGCGGCCGGCACCATGCGCAGCGTGGTCAGCACCGGCTTGATCGCCTCGACCGCACGCACCCCGGAGGACATGCCGCCGTAGCAGACGAACCCGACGCTGAGGTAGGCCCACTCGTGGTAGAGGGCGTCCAGCGCGTTCTTGAGCGGGGCGCTGAAGGAGAAGTTGTACTCGGGCATGACCAGGGCCAGGGCGTCGGCCTGCTCGATGATGGCGCTCCAGCGGCGGGTGTGCTCGTGCTGGTAGTCGCGCGCGGACGGGTGCAGCGGCTCGTCCAGCAGCGGCAGGTTCACCTCGGCCAGGTCCACCGGCTGCACGTCGAAGCCGCCGTGCTGGCGGGCCACGCCGGTGAACCAGTCCGCAATCGTGCTGCCGACCCGGTTCGGCCGGGTGCTGACGGTGAGAACGACCAAACGGTCCATCGAGCTGATCTCCTTCTGATGGTCGGGCTACGACTGGGTAGCGCGACGTAGTGGCTGCGGCAGGCTGCCGGGGTGCTGCGGGGTTAGGGTAGCCGAGTTCCCACACGATCCGGACACTGCACGCTATTCCTGACTCTGTACTCCGGACCGCGGCCCGGCGACGCACTCGCAGGCTGTCCGGTCCGGCGACATCAGCTGCGCCCGTCCGCACCCGCGACGGTGACCGGCACCGGCCGGCGGCCCAGCCAGCGCAGCCGTTCCCGGCCGCTCACGGTGAGCAGCACCAGCCCCAGGCAGCCGGCCAGCGCCAGCCAGACCAGCGGCGCGTGGCCGAGACTGACCAGGCCCACCCCGAAGGACGGCCCGACGAACATCCCGATACCCATCATCGAGTTCACCAGGGCGCTGGCCCGGGTCAGCTCGCCCTCCGGCGACAGCGTGATCAGCCAGGGGTGGAACGAGCAGGAGTAGGCGCACTCGCCGACCCCGAACAGCACCGCGTACCCGATCAGCCCGGCCAGCTGGACGGCCCGCGGCGCGGGTGCGGTGGCCGCGGCGACGGCGAAGCCGGCTATCCAGAACGCCAGTGCGATGCGCAGCCCGTGCGCCTCGTCCCAGCGCGACAGCCACCGGGTGATCCGGCCCTGCACCGCGAAGATCACCGCGACGTTGACCGCGAGCATCAGCGACACCACGAACAGGCCGGTGGACAGCAACCGGTCGGCCACCAGCGGGGCGGTCGCCTCGAACTGGCTGTACCCGAACAGGTAGGCCCCGAGCTGGAAGAGCGCGGCCGCGCCGACCATCCCGATCAGCCCGCGCAGCGGGACCACGCCGGCCCGCCGCTGGCCGGCCGCGACCGGGGGCGCCGGTGGCCGGGCCCGCCGGCCGGTCACCGCGCGGGCGAGCAGCACCAGCACCAGCGGCAGGTAGGCCACGGCCTGGCCGACGAACAGCAGCGGCAGCATCCGGCGGCCGACCACCGACGCGGTGGCGCCGGCAGTCACCGCGCCGAGCGCCAGCGCGACGTTGAGCGCCTGGTAGCGCCGGGCGAAGATCTCCCGCCGGCGTTCCTCGGGCACCAGCGAGTTCATGATCGGCACGATCGCGGCGAGCAGGCAGCCCTGGCCGGTTCCGTTGGTCAGTGCCGCGAGCAGCACCGTCCCGTCGTTGCGGGCCAGCGACAGCACCAGGTACCCGACCACCGACAGCGAGGTGCCCAGCGCGGCCAGCGGGTAGTCCGACGGCCGCCGGCTGGCCAGCGAGAGCAGGATCGCCACCGCGAGGTTCGCGGTGCCGGCCCCGGCGTAGTACAGGGCCGCCGCGCCGGTGCCGATGCCGTGCCGGCTCGCCAGGTAGATCGCGGTGAACGGGAAGACCAGCCCCCAGCCGAACGAGGCCAGGGTGTGGAAGGCGATGATCCGGTACGCCAGGCGCACGTCGGAGCCGGCCATCAGGCGTCCCGCCGGCTGATCTCCAGTAGCTGGAAGACGACCGGTGCCGCCGGCCGGCCGTCACGCGACTCGAGCAGGTCCAGCCGCAGGCCACGGGCCGCCGCGGCGTCCTCCAGTCGCTGCCGGCTGCCGATGTCGCTGAAGCCGAGCAACAGCCGGCCATCGGGGGCCAGCCGGTCCGGGCCCTCGGCCAGGTACCGGTCGTGCGCGGCGTACCCCGGGTCGAAGAACGCGTGCTGCAGGTCGGTGTCGTTGGTGAAACCGTCCGGCGGCTCGGCGAAGTTGGAGTTCCAGAAGATCAGGTCGAACGTGCTGCCGGCCGGCAGTGCGTCGAACAGGTCGCTGTGCAGCACCTGCACCCGGTCGGCGACGCCGTGCCGGGCCGCGTTCTGCTCGGTGTTCGCCACCGCCGCCGCGCTGATGTCCAGCGCCGCCACCCGGGCGCAGCCGGCCAGCGCCGCCGACACCGCGGTGACCCCGGCGCCGCAGCCGACCTCCAGGAACGAGCCGCCCACCGGGAACGGCAGCCACTCGGTGAAGGTCTGGGTGACCGGGGTCAGGTTCGGTGCGAAGACGCCGTCGGCCAGGTCCCACTGCCGGCCGAGCAGTTCGAACGTGCCGCTCACCGGCTCGGCGAGGTGCCGCTGGTAGAGCGACCAGCCACGGTCGAAACCCTGCGTGGTGGTCATTCCGAGACGCTCCCGTCCAGTAGCGCGTACACCCGGGCCGGACTGCCCGAGCCCCCCACGATCGGCAGCGGGCTGACCACCAGCAGCGCACCGCGCACCGGCAGCCGGGAGAGGTTCTGCAGCTGGGTCAGGCCGTACTTGCCGGCGCCGTGCAGGTGCCAGTGGCACGGGAACGGCTGGCTGAACTCGGCCGCCCGGCCGGCGTCCGTGCCCACCGTCTCGACCCCGAAGCCGATCAGCCACGGCTGCTCGGCCAGCCAGGCCGCGCAGTCCGGGTGCACGCCGGGCGTCCGGCCCTCGTTCAGGAAGCCGGCCGGATCGCCCACCCGGGCGTCCCAGCCGGTGCGGTAGAGCAGCCAGCTGCGCTCGGTGACCGGGCCGTGCGCGGCCAGCCAGGCCTCGACGTCGGCGACCTGCAGCAGGAACTCCGGGTCGGCGGCGACCCGGTCGCTGGCATCCAGCACCAGGGCCGGCGCCACCAGGTCGGCCGGCGGCACCTGCGAGACGTCGATCCGGTCGCGCCCGGAGACCCAGTGCACCGGCGCGTCGAAGTGGGTGCCGGCGTGCTCGGACATCGAGAAGTTGTTCCAGAACACGTGGTCGCCGCGCTCGTCGTACCGGCTGATCTCGGTCCGCTGGAACTTCCAGGCCTGGCCCCGTTCCGGGGGCAGCACGATGATCGGCGTGCGTTCCGACAGCGGCGCGGTCAGGTCGAGCACCTCGACCGAGCCGCCGGCCAGCGCCTCGGCCAGCGCCGCCACCGGCGACCGCGTCCCCAGCTCAGGCATGGGTCAGCCCCGCCGGCACGCGCAGCAGGCCGGTCAGCTCGCTGCGGTCCTCGGTGCGGCCGTGCACCAGGTCGGAGTAGGCGGCCTGCAGCTGCTGGGTGACCTGGCCGACCCCGCCATCGCCGATCTCGATCCGGTCCACCGACCGGATCGGCAGCAGCCCGGCCATGGTGCCGCACAGGAACAGCTCGTCGGCGATGTAGAGCTCGCTGCGGTCGATCTCGCGCCGGACCAGATGCATGCCCAGCACCCGCTCGGCCAGGCCGGCCACCGCGTCGACGGTCAGCCCCTCCAGCACGCCGCTGCTGCCGGGCGGGGTCACCAGCTGCCCGTTGCGCACCATCACCAGGCACGAGCCGGGGGCCTCCGCCACGGTGCCGCGGGAGTTCAGCAGCAGCGCGGTCTGATAGCCGTCCCGGACTGCCTCGTGCTGGGCCAGCCGGCTGTTGTGGTAGTTCGCGCCGGTCTTGATCCGGGGCGGCATCGCCTCGTCGCTGATCCGGCGCCAGGTCGAGACCTTGGCCTCGACGCTGTGCCCGGCCGGCGGCGTCGGCGCGGCCACCGCGGTGATGTGCACGCCGGTCTCCTCGGTGTAGGCAAGCGGGTCCAGGCCCGGGCCCATGCCGAAGTAGGAGACCACGCACAGGTGGACGTCCTGGCGGAACTCGTTGGCCCGCACCAGCTCGGCGCACGCCTCGGTCAGCTGCGACGGGGTGAACTCGATCCGCAGGTGCAGGCTCTTCATCGACTGCCAGAGCCGGGCCAGGTGCTGGTCCATCTTGAAGGCCAGGATCTCCTGCTCCTCCGGGCACCAGTAGCCCCGGACGCCCTCGAAGACGTTCGCTCCCCAGAAGGCCGCCTGCGAGCGGGCGTGCAGCACGCACCGGTCCCAGGGCACCACCTCGCCGTCCAGCCAGGCGTACTGCGGGGTGGGTGCTGCGCTCATCGGGACTCCTTGCCGGACGGGACGGGACTGCCGGTCGGGACGGGGCCACTCGCACTGCCGGCCAGCGCCTCGGCCGGTTCGGCGGCCACCCGGTACGCGGCGGCCAGCCCGGCCAGGTCGGTGCCGGCTCCGAGCGCGGCGACGTGGCCGTCCGGCCGGACCAGCGCCCAGCCGGTGGTCAGGCCGTAGCCGGCCGCGAGCGCACCGGGATCCCGCACCACGGTGACCCGGTCACCCAGCTCGGCCGGCGCCGGCCCGTCCGCCGGGACGACGACCACCGCGGTCAGGCCGGCGGGCAGGCCGGTCTCGGTGGCGGCCCGGACGGCCTCGACCTCGGCCGCGGTCCGGGCGAAGCACACCGCGACGAACCGGTGGCCGAAGAAGTGCCGGAGCCGGCGCTGCGGTCCCGGTGCGGTGACCAGCCCGTCCGGGGCGAAGGCGCCCAGCACCGGGTGCGCGGTGGCGTCGCCGGTGACCAGCCGCGAGTCGCGGTAGGTGAACGGCTCGGCCATCCGGCCGCTGTTCACCCGGCGGCGCACCGCGGGGAACGGCATCGACATGCGCAGCACGGCCTGCCGGCGCCACCGGGCCAGCCGGTCCGGCGGGACCATGAACTTGATGGTGTCCTCGGTGACCCGGAGGTTCTCCCGGGCCGCGGCGTAGCGCTCGTCGTGGTAGGTCTCCAGCAGGCTGGCCGGAGCCTGCCCGCGCACCACGGCGGCCAGCTTCCAGGCCAGGTTGTCGGCGTCCTGGATCCCGCTGTTCATCCCGCGCGAACCGTACGGCGGCAGGGCGTGCGCCGCATCTCCGGCGAACAGCACCCGGCCGGTCACGAACCGCTCGACCACCCGCTGGTGGAACCGGTAGGTGCTCAGCCAGTCGATCTCGTACGGCACGTCGCCGATCACCTGGCGGATCCGGGTGTCCAGCCGGCCGGTGCGACGCTCGGCGTCGATGTCGGCGTCCGGCGGCAGCTGCCAGTCGATCCGCCAGACGTCGTCCGGCTGCGGGTGCATCACCAGCTGCCGGCCGCGGTTGAAGGACGGGTCGTAGTGGAAGTGCCGCTCCTTCGACAGCGGCAGCTTCACCTTGATGTCGGTGATCAGGAACCGGTCCTGGTGGGTGTAGCCGGTCCAGGCCACGTCGAGGAAGCCGCGCATCGGGCTGCGGACGCCGTCACAGGCCACCACGTAGTCGAAGCCGAGCGTCCGCTCGCCGTCGGCGGTGCGCACCCGCAGCCGCACCTCGCTGTCGTCCTGCTCGACCCCGATCACCTCGTGGCCCCAGCGGATCTCGATCAGCGGCTCGCGCAGCGCCCGCTCCAGCAGCACCTGCTCGATGCGGTACTGGGAGATGTTGATGAACGGGCCGAAGCCGGGCCGGTCGGGGTAGCGGTGCGCCCGGATCTCGCGGTTGCGGACGTAGGTCCGCGCGACGGTCCAGGTCACGCCCTCGGTGGCGATCTGCTCGCCGCAGCCCACCTTGTCCAGCACCTCCAGCACGTCGCCCTGGATCAGGCACGCCTTCGAGCCCTGCTTGCGCAGCTCGGCGTCGACCTCCAGCACCACGGACGGGCAGCCGAACGATGCCAGCCGCAGGGCGGCGGCCAGCCCGACCGGCCCCCCTCCGACGATGCCCACCGGGGCCGGGGTCTGCGGATCAGTCACGTGCACTCCTGCTGATGAGTTCCGGCGCCGGCTCGGCGGCCGCGTTGCGGAAGATCGGGATGTTGCGCACCGAGGCCAGGTACGGCGTGCCCTCGGTGTAACCGGTGCCGGTCTGCCCGTGGCCGAGCATCCGGACCGCGATGCTGTAGTGGGTCCGCTTCCACCTCATGACCCGCTCGGCCAGCACCCCGGCCGCGGCCCGCAGCCGCGCCTGTTCGGCCGCCGACAGCCGGCCGGCCAGGCACTGCTGCCGGTAGGCCTCGTCGATGGTCAGCCGGCCGGCCAGCACCGCCGTCCGCACCTCGGGCACCGACTCGTAGGCGGCCGAGTCCCGCCGGTCGGGGTCCGGTTCGCGGCACAGCGACTCGATGGTCTTGTAACCCCGCGACTGGATCGCGCTGGCACCCTCGGTGAAGTCCCGGAACGTCCGGAACGACTGGACCTGCATGGTGGCCAGCAGCGAGAACAGCGGCGCCGACTCCTCCAGCAACCCGCCGGCGGCGTGCAGCTGCGACTCGGCCAGCTCGACGTCGCCGTTGCCGATCGCGGTGATCGTGCTGCCGAGCTTGGCCGCCACCGCCCCGAAGGTGACCTCGAACATCTGCAGGCAGCGGATGAACAGGTACTCGTCGTGCACGGTGTAGACCGGCAGCATGCTCAGCCGCAGCCGCAGCGCCAGCTCCTCGGTGCGCCAGGGCCGCAGGAACGCGCGGACGGCTGCCACCTCGTCGGCGTCACCGGCCACCTCGTCCGGGCCGGCCTCGGACGCCGCGGCGTCACCCGCCGGCTCAGCACCCGCCGGCACGGCACCCACCGGCACGGCACCCACCGGCTCAGCATCGGGCGGCATGGGACCGCTGCCGAGCCTGGCCAGCGGGGCCCGCAGGATGCGCAGGCCGAGGTGCACCCGCTTGGCCACCGTCCGCTCGTCCGGGCGCTGCCCCGGCAGCAGCTCGACCGAGCCCCGGCGCACACCGTCCTCGAAGTCCAGCAGGTCCGACATGAGCAGGCAGAGCAGCCGGTCCCGCTCGGCCAGCACGGCCGCCCCGGTGGCCGGCAGTGGCAGCAGCACCAGCCCGGTGTAGCTCGGGTAGTCGTACACCCCGTCGACCTTGTCCAGGGCGACGTCCAGGAACTGCCGCAGCAGCGGGTCGGCCGGATCGGCCAGCGTCCGGGCCCGGACCAGCGCCCGCAGCAGCTCGCCGGCCACGTGGTGCTTGCCCACCTGCAGGTAGCCGGCCACCACCTGCCGGTACGGGAACCCGGCCGCGCCGGCCTGCCGGCACCAGTCCTCGACCGCCTCGACCGCGGCCAGCTCGGGCGCGGTCACGACCGCTCCCGCAGCGCGACCAGCACGCGGTCGACGTCCTGCTCGGTGTTGTAGAGGTGCAGCGCAACCCGCACCACCGGGCCGCGGGGGCTGACGAAGATGCCCTCGCCGGCGAGCTCCGCGGCGATCCGCTCCGGGTCGGCGATCTCGAAGGCGAGGTGCGCCCCGTGCGCCTCGCCGGGCCGGTGTCCCACCAGCCGCAGGCCCTCGGCGCCGGCCGCCAGCCGGTCCCGCAGCCGGCCGACGTGCTCGGCGATCGCCGGCACCCCGATCTCGTTGATCAGCGCCAGCCCGGCACTCACCGAGAGCACCGAGGGGATCGGCGGGGTGCCGATCTCGTACCGCCGGGCGGTGCCGGCCGGCTCGGTCGCGTACGGGTCGAACATCGCCGCGCCGTCCCGGCCCATCCAGCCGGTCAGCTGCGGGGTCCGGGCATCCGCGCCCGGATCCCGGCTGTAGAGGAATACCACGCCCGGCAGCCCGAGCAGGTACTTGTTGGAGCCGGCCACCAGGTAGTCGCAGCCCAGCTCCTCGACGTCGATCGGCAGCACGCCGGCGCCCTGGTACGCGTCGACGAAACTGCGCGCGCCGACCTCGTCCGCCAGCCGGCACACCTCGGCCACCGGCGGCCGGCTGCCGTGCAGGTAGGTCGCCAGCGGGACCGAGACCAGCCCGGTGCGCTCGGTCACCGCCGCCCGCCAGGACTCGACCGACAACGGGTCGGCGACGAAGCCGCGTTCGACGCCCCGCGCCTCCTGGGCGCCGAAGACCTGGGAGATGGACGGGAAGTCCGCCTCGGTGCCGACCAGGCCGGAACGGGCCGTCCAGTCCTGCACGCTCAGCACCTGGTAGCCCGCCACGGTGGCCGCCGGCAGCACCGCGATCTGCTCGGGGCGGGCGTGCACCAGCTCGGCGAACCGCTGCCGGGCGGTCTCGACGGCCTCCTCGAAGACGTGCCAGGGTGCCGGCGCCTCGGCCATGGTGGCCAACATCCCGGCCATCGCGTCCTCGATGCCCCGCCAGCGCGGCGGCAGGCTGCAGCCCGAGAGGTGGGCGCGGCCGGCCAGCAGCGGGAAGTCCCGGCGCCAGTCGGTCGGCGCGCTCACCGCGGCCGCGGTCATCGCGCCGGCTCCGCCTGCAGCTCGGCCATCGGCCCGGTCTCGGTGAGCACCGTCCGGGCGTCCCAGAGCCGCGGGAAGAACCGGTGCGCGATCAGCCGGGTCAGTGTGTCGACCGGCGTGCCCTTGGTCCCCTTGACGCCGTGCCCGATGATCCGGACCGCGATCTTGTAGTGCCGTACCCGCCAGATCGCGACCCGCTCGTCCCACTCCATCAGCTCGTCGAGCAGCCGGCAGAGGTCGCCGCCGGGTTCGGTCCGGAACCGCTCGGCGACGTCGATCTGCCGGGCGTCGAGCACCAGGTCCAGCGCCTGCGCCGTCGAGGTGGTCTCGGCCTGCACCGCACGCCAGCCCGGCGACTCGAAGCCGGAGCCGTGGCCGAGCACGGTGCGGATGGTCTGGAAGTCCCACGGTGACAGGAACGCCAGCATCTCCAGCTGCTCGGTGACCAGCTTCATGCTCAGGCAGGCCCGCCGGACCAGTGCCGCGGCCGGCGCCCAGTCCCCGGTGGCGAGGAACTCGCGGGCGGTCACCAGTTCGGCGGCGGCCAGCTTCAGCCAGAGCTCGGAGGTCTGGTGGACCACCTGGAACAGCAGCTCGTCGCGGTGGATCCGCTGCTCCGGCCCGCGCTGCAGCGACAGCAGCGTGTCGGTCCGCATGTAGCGGGCGTAGTCGTCTGCGCCCTCGCCTTCGAGGATCGGCATCGAGTAGTCGTTCATCGCCGCGCACCGCCCTCGGCGGCCGGGACCGCGAAGACGCAGGCGCCACGCGTCCCCGGGTTGGCGTAGGCGACGATCGAACCATCGGCCGGTTTCAGCGCCCGGATGAACGCGCCGTTGTAGCCGCTCTCGTCGACGAAGACACCCCAGTTGGCGATCCAGTCCTCGACCTCGCCGGTCTCGGGGTTGACCACCGGCTCGGGACGCGAGGCCACCCGCTCCTGCACCACCCAGTCGGTGCCGGCCGAGTCCGTCAGGGTCTGCTCCCACTCCTGCGGCGTCGCGTCGCTGCCGATCACGGTGCCGAAGCCGCCGTAGCCGATGCCCGGCTTGATCACCAGGGATTCCCGGTCCCGCCGGCAGCGCTCGATCAGCTCCGCCTGCTCCGCCTCGGACCTGAAGTCACCCCGTGGCGAAAGCACCCGGGTCCACGGCACCAGCCGCCGCACCAGGTCGCGTTCGGCATCGGTCAGCAGGGCGGCGAACGTCGGCTCGTGCAGCAGCCCGAGAGTGGCCTTGCTGGTGTAGAGGTGGCCTTCCAGGGTGGTGACCATCCGGAACCGGCCCCGGTCGTGCGCGGCCAGCAGCCGGTCGTACGCGGCCAGCGACGCCTCGTCGTCGGCGATCTCGAGGGTGATGAAGAACCGCTGCATCAGGTCGATCCGGTGCTCGCGGAGGTACACCTCGTCGCCCTCGCAGCGGACCTCGTGCAGCTCGCCGACGTGCATCTCGATGCCGTGCTGGCCGACGTTCTCCTGGATCGCCCCGTACAGGTGCTCGTAACCGGCCAGCACCCCGTTGCCGTCGACCAGGCCGACCACCGGGTTGTCGACGCCGATCTCCTTGGCCTGCTGCCGGAACGTCTCGACCAGCCCGACGATCGGGTCGTGGAACGTCAAGCCGTGTTCGTCGCTGAACGCGCGGAACGCCGGCTGGGCGAGGAAGCTGCGGTTCAGCTGGCCGACCTCCATGCCACCGAGCTCACTGCCGACGTTGTACTCCAGCAGGCGGAACCGGGTGCCGTCGTGGAAGACGTCGGCGCGGCCGTGCACCGGCACCTGCCCGGTGAGGTGACGCCGGGTCACCGCGGCGTACGACGGCGCCAGGTTGATGGCCGCGCAATAGCGATCCAGGTCCGAGCCGAAGCACCGGTCGGGCAGCACGAGCATCAGCCGGTGAAACTCGCGCAGGTCCCGTCCCAGCTCGTCGAGTTCGGTGCCCGCCATGAAGATCGGGCGATCCAGCTGCAGGTCGCCGAACGAGGCCCGGTAGACCGGCGGCAGCTCCAGCTGGGCTACCGCGTCCCGCAGTCGTGGATCCCGCTGGCAGGCCTCGACATAGGAGTGTGTCACCCCCAGGATCGAGTCGTTGGACGCGAGCAATCCCGACATAGTCCGTCCCCACTCCGTTATGGCCGCGAGCGCCGAGCCCCCGTGGTCTCGACCGAGGGGAAACGCGATGGGCAGGCCAGCGCGCGACAATCCCCCGGAAGTGGCGCATTTCAGGGGCTGAGGATGTCCGATTTAACTGGCAAAAGTCAAGCGAACTATTTGATCGCGTTGCAAATTAATCGAACTTACGTGAGGTCGCCCCATTTCCGTGAGCAGTCAACGAAGTACGGCAACCGCGAGGCGACCCCGACCGGGGGCGAGCGAGTGGTGTGGAGCCTCGGGAGGGAGGCCGGGGAGGGGTGGAGCCAAGGGGAATCGAACCCCTAGCCTCCGCCTTGCAAAGGCGGCGCTCTGCCAATTGAGCTATGGCCCCGAAACGGACCGCGGTCCGGCCTGCGCCGCGCGGCGTACTCGGTGGATGGTAGCCGTTACGGCCGGGTGGCGTCCCGCCAGACGCCGGTGGCCTGCTGACCACGCCGGCGGCGGAGCAGGAACTGGACGCCTGCGGCCGCCGCGGCGAGTGCGAGCAACTTGCGCACGAACGCCTCCACGCGTGCTCGGTTTCACCGGCAACTGCGCGGTGACAGTGGGCCTAGGAGGACTTGAACCTCCGGCCTCATCCTTATCAGGGATGCGCTCTAACCGTCTGAGCTATAGGCCCGTGCTGCATGCGCGCCGTGGCGCGCGAGGTTGAACTCTACCGGGTGGTGCCGGGCACCCTCAAACCGGCCCCCGGCACCGGCTACTCCCGTTCGGAGAGGGTGACCTCGGCGCCGCCGACCAAGTCCGCGCAGAGGTTGTAGACCATCGCACCCACCGTGGAGAGCGCGATGAACAGGACGATGTTGACCACGCCGATGATGATCGCGAAGCCGAAGACCAGCGGCCCGGTGACCACGTTGCCGGTCTTGCCGTCGCCGGAGAGCTGGTGCACCGCGTTGTTCACCCGGTCGAAGACCCCGGACAGGTCCAGGATCCCGTAGAGCACGCCGATCATGATCAGCCAGACGAAGAACAGCGCGATCGCCAGCACGCAGGAGAACTTGAAGACCGAGTAGACGTTGATGTGGCTCAGGGTGAGCCTGGCCCGGCGGGGCTGGCGCGCACCCCGGGCCGGGCGCCCGGTGGGTGGCCGGCCGGCCCGGCTCTCGGCCTCGTTCGCGGCCGACTTGATCGCGGTCTTGGCCGTCGACGCGGCACTGGTGGCACCGGCGGCCACGGTGGACGCGGCCTGCGACAGCTTCGCCCCGATGCCGCCGGCCGGGCCCGTGGCAGGGCGGGGGTTCTCCGCGGCGGCCGAGCGGTTGGCGCCCGACTCCGTGCGGCTGACCGGCGACCAGCCGTCACCGTCCCGACCGGAGCCACCGCGCTGGCCGCCCGACCCGCCGGAGGTTCCGGGCACGGTGACCCGAGGGAGTGTCGCGGTGTCCTGCTCGGAGTTGCCCCTGCGGGAGGTCGGTGGCTGATAGCCCTCAGTCACGATAGCTACTCCTGCTCCTCGGGTTCGTCGGCGTTACGGGCGATCGAGATCAGGCTGACCCCCTCGTCCAGGTTGATCAGCCGTACGCCCATGGTTTGACGCTGGGCCCGACGCACCTCCGCGACGGACGTCCTGATCACCACTCCCTCGGACGTGATCGCATAGATCTCGTCCTCGGGCCGGACGCTCATTGCCCCGACCAGTCCACCTCTCGTCGAGACTATACGCGCGGTGAGGACGCCCTTCCCGCCGCGACCTTGCACCGGGTACTCCTGCACCTTGGTGCGCTTGGCGTACCCGCCGTCGGTCGCGATGAGGATCTCCATGTCCTCCTGGACGACCTCCATCGCGAGCAGTTCGTCGTCCGAGGCGAACCGCATGCCGATCACACCGGAGGTGGCGCGGCCCATCGGGCGCAGCGTGTCGTCGTCGGCGGCAAACCGGATCGACTGGGCCTTCTTGCTCACCAGCAGCAGGTCGTCGGTCGGCGAGATCAGCGCCGCGTCGATCAGCTCGTCGTTGTCGCGCAGGTTGATCGCGACGATCCCCCCGGTGCGGTTGGAGTCGAAGTCGGTGAGCTTGGTCTTCTTCACCAGGCCGGCCTTCGTGGCCAGCACCAGGTAGGGCGCGACCTCGTAGTTCTTGATGGTCATGACCTCGGCGATGGTCTCGTCCGGCTGGAAGGCCAGCAGGTTCGCCACGTGCTGGCCGCGGGCGTTCCGGTTCGCCTCGGGCAGGTCGTAGGTCTTGGTCCGGTACACCCGGCCCTTGTTGGTGAAGAACAGGATCCAGTCGTGCGTCGAGCAGACGAAGAAGTGCGCGACGATGTCGTCGGCCTTCAGGCTCGCGCCCTGCACGCCGCGACCGCCCCGGCGCTGGGCCCGGTAGAGATCGGTCTTGGTGCGCTTGGCATAACCGGTTCGGGTGATGGTAACCACCACGTCCTCGGCGGCGATCAGGTCCTCCATCGACATGTCGCCGTCGTACGGGACCAGCCGGGTACGCCGCTCGTCGCCGTACTTGGCCACGATCTCGTTCAGCTCGTCCCGGATGATCGTCCGCTGCCGCCCGGGCCTGGCCAGGATGTCCTGGAAGTCGGCGATCTTCGCCTCGATCTCGGCGGCCTCCTCCTGGATCCGCAGCCGTTCCAGGGCGGCCAGCCGGCGCAGCTGCAGATCCAGGATCGCGACCGCCTGGATCTCGTCGATCTCCAGCAGCTCCATCAGCCCGGTCCGGGCCTGCTCGGCCGAGGCGGAGTTACGGATCAGCGCGATCACCGCGTCGAGGGCGTCGAGCGCCTTCAGGTACGCACGCAGGATGTGCGCCCGCTCCTCGGCCTTGCGCAGCCGGTACTGGGTGCGCCGGACGATGACCTCGACCTGGTGGACGATGTAGAAGCTGACGACCTGGTCCAGGCTCAGCGTGCGCGGCACCCCGTCGACGATGGCCAGCATGGTCACGCCGAAGGTGGTCTGCAGCTGGGTGTGCTTGTAGAGGTTGTTCAGCACGACTTTGGCGACCGCGTCCCGCTTGAGCGTGACCACGATCCGCATGCCGATCCGGTCGGAGGACTCGTCGTTGATGTCGGCGATGCCCGCCACCTTGCCGTCCCGGGCCAGGCCCGCGATCGACTCGACCAGGTTGTCGGGGTTCACCTGGTAGGGCAGCTCGGTGACGACCAGGATCGTCCGGCCGCGGGCGTCCTCCTCCACGGTGACCACGGCACGCATCCGGATCGAACCACGACCGGTGCGGTAGGCGTCCTCGATGCCGTCCCGGCCGACGATCAGGCCCTTGGTGGGGAAGTCCGGACCCGGGATGTCCTTCATCAGCTGCGCGAGCAGCTCCTCCGAGGTGGCGTCCGGGTGGTCGAGCGCCCAGGTGACACCGGCCGCGACCTCGCGCAGGTTGTGCGGCGGCAGGTTGGTGGCCATGCCGACCGCGATCCCGCCACCGCCGTTGACCAGCAGGTTCGGGATCCGAGACGGCAGCACGGTCGGTTCCTGCGACCGGCCGTCGTAGTTCGGCTTGAAGTCGACGGTCTCCTCGTCGATGTCGCGCAGCATCTCCATGGCCAGCGGCGAGAGCCGGGCCTCGGTGTTGTGCGAGACGAAGCCGTTGGTGATGAAGGCGTGGTCGGCCGCGTCCACCCGCAGCGAGTACACCGGCGCGACGCCGGCCTCGGTGACGGAGTGCACCCGGTGCAGCGAGAACTGCCGCGGGTCACCGCCGTCGTCGGGCAGGTGGCGGGCCGCGTCGGCCAGGTACTCGGCGGTCACGTCGGGCAGCAGCGGCAGCGCGGTCTCCCAGCTGACGCGCGAGTCGGCCTGGTCCCGGACCACCAGCACGTCGGCAGTGGTCAGCTCGCCGGCCAGCTTCCAGATCAGCCGGGGCACGCCGTGCACCCGGCCGATGGTCAGCAGCGGGTGGTTGGTGGTCGCGGTGACCGAGCGCTCGCCGGCCCGCACCGTCACCACCGGGTGCTCGCCGGAGTGGTGGAACGCGCTCACCCGCACCGGGACGCCGTCCCGGCCGATCACCTTGAGGTCGACCTCGGTGGTGCTGTCCGGCGCCGCGCCGGGCACCAGGTCGGCGATCGGCACCTCGCCGTTCGGGGTGCGCACCAGCGTCTCGCCGGTCACGCAGTACCGCATCGCGGCGGCCGGGTCGTTGCCCGGTGAGCCGAAGTTGCCCTGGCCGTCGATGAGCGGCGCCCGCATCGACCAGGGCTGGGCCAGCCGGACCAGGGTGTCGTAGATCGCCGAGTCGCCATGCGGGTGGTAGTTGCCCATCACGTCGCCGACCACCCGGGAGCACTTGACGTACCCGCGGTCCGGCCGGAAGCCGCTGTCGTACATCGCGTACAGCACCCGGCGGTGCACCGGCTTGAGCCCGTCCCGGACGTCGGGCAGGGCTCGGGCCACGATCACGCTCATCGCGTAATCGAGGAAGCTGCGCTGCATCTCGAGCTGGATGTCCACCGGCTCGATGCGATCGCCGGCGGGCGGCGGGATCTCGGTCACTCTGGGGCCTTTCTCACAAGGTCAGGCGCGCGGGGGAGCAGGCGTCCCCGCGACAGACAGGTGCTGGGCGGCGGGCTGGCTGGCTGGCTCAGATGTCCAGGAACCGGACGTCCTTGGCGTTGCGCACGATGAACGAGCGGCGGGCCTCGACGTCGTCGCCCATGAGCACCGAGAACAGCTCGTCGGCGGTGGCGGCGTCGTCCAGGGTGACCAGCCGCAGCACCCGGGTGGACGGATCCATCGTGGTCTCCCACAGCTCCTTGGCGTTCATCTCGCCCAGGCCCTTGTAACGCTGGATCGAGTCGCCGGCCACCCGGCGCCGGCCGGCCCCCTCGCCGGTGGCGATCAGGCCGTCCCGCTCGCGGTCGGAGTAGGCGTAGTCGGGATCGCCCTTGGACCACTTGATCTTGTACAGCGGCGGCATCGCCAGGTAGACGTGACCATTCTCGATCAGCGGGCGCATGAACCGGAACAGCAGAGTGAGCAGCAGCGTGGTGATGTGCTGGCCGTCGACGTCGGCGTCGGCCATCAGCACGATCTTGTGGTAGCGCAGCTTGGCCAGGTCGAAGTCGTCGTGGATGCCGGTGCCCAGCGCGGTGATCAGCGACTGGACCTCGGTGTTCTTCAGCACCCGGTCGATCCGGGCCTTCTCGACGTTGATGATCTTGCCGCGGATCGGCAGGATCGCCTGGTAGAGGGAGTCCCGGCCGGACTTCGCCGAGCCGCCCGCCGAGTCACCCTCGACGATGTAGAGCTCGCTCCGACCCGGGTCGGTGGACCGGCAGTCGGCCAGCTTGCCCGGCAGGCCCATCGTGTCGAGGGCGTTCTTGCGGGCCAGCTTGCGGGCCTGCTGCGCCGCCTTGCGAGCGCGGGCAGCCTGGGTCGCCTTGGTGACGACCAGCCGGCCCTCGGTGGGATTGCGCTCGAACCAGTCCGCCAGCCACTCGTTGCAGACCTTCTGCACGAACGACTTGGCCTCGGAGTTGCCGAGCTTGGTCTTGGTCTGGCCCTCGAACTGGGGCTCGCCCAGCTTCACCGAGATGATCGCGGCCAGCCCCTCGCGGATGTCATCGCCGGTGAGCTTGTCCTCGTTCGGCTTGAAGATTTTCTTCTCTGTGGCCCACCGGTTCACCACCGAGGTGAGCGCCGACCGGAAACCCTCCTCGTGGGTGCCGCCCTCGTGGGTGTTGATGGTGTTGGCGAAGGTGTAGACCGACTCGGAGTACGACTCGTTCCACTGCAGCGCCACCTCGGCCGACATCTTCAGGTCCGGGTCCTCGACCTCGAAGTAGACGACCGACTTGTGGATCGGCGACTTGGTGGCGTTCAGGTGCCGGACGAAGTCGGCGATGCCGCCGGCATAGTGGTAGGTGACCTCGCGCGCCTCGTGCTCGCCGCCCCGCTCGTCCCGGGCGATGATGGTCAGGCCCTTGTTCAGGAAGGCCATCTCCTGCAGCCGCCGGGTGATCGTCTCGAACGAGAACTCCACCGTCTCGAAGATGCCGGCGTCCGGCCAGAAGGTCACCGAGGTGCCGGTCTCCTTGGTCGCCTCGCCCTTGTCCAGCGGCGCGGCCGGCTTCTGGTCGACGTACGGCTGGCGCCAGACGTGCCCCTCACGCCTGATCTCGACCTCGAGCCGGGTGGACAGCGCGTTCACCACCGAGATGCCGACGCCGTGCAGGCCGCCGGAGACGGCGTAGGACTCGCTGTCGAACTTGCCGCCCGCGTGCAGCACGGTCAGGATCACCTCGACCGCGGGCTTCTGCTGGGCGCGGTTCATGCCGACCGGCATGCCGCGGCCGTTGTCGACCACCCGCACCGCACCACCGGGCAGCAGGCTGACCTCGATCCGGTCGCAAAAGCCGGCCAGCGCCTCGTCGACGGAGTTGTCCACGACCTCCCAGACCAGGTGGTGCAGGCCGCGCTCACCGGTGGAGCCGATGTACATGCCGGGACGCTTGCGAACCGCCTCCAGGCCCTCGAGAACCTGGATCGAGTCCGCTCCGTAACTGGACGCAGCCTTAGCCGCCACTCGGTGCTCCTTCGTCGGGATCTGCTGACCGGATGGTCGTGATCGAATCGACGGCAAGCCGCATCCCGCGTCGGCCGGGCCACCGGCCGCCGGCCCGGCCGGGTGCCGGGAGGTCGAGCAGGCAGCTCAGAGGTCGAGCTGAGGGGCGCGTCACGCCGTACCCGGCCACAGTCTACTGGGTGGCGACCGCAGAACGCCGCTAGCAGGCCCGCTGAACGTGTCGCTGAGCGAGTTTCGGCCGGGTGGTGGATCGGGATACGCACGCCGGCTTGACGAAATCGGCTCGGACGTGCTCACCGGCCGTCCCAGCGGTGCCGGTCTCAGCCGTAGGTGTCGCGCACCCCGCGACCCCCGCGCATCGACCAGGGGCCGTGCTTCCAGGACGGCACGGACGGCCCGCTGATGTGCAACCGGGTGACCGTGCCCGGCGGCAGCTCGGCATTGATCCGGCCCAGGATCTCCCGGGCCATCAGGCGCAGCTGGGTGGCCCAGGCGGTCGACTCGGCCGCGATCCGCAGCTCGCCGTTGCGCAGTGACACCGGCTGGCACCGGTCCGCGATCTCGGAGCCGACCACGCTGGCCCACTGGCCGAGCAGCCTGGCCTCGGCCAGCGGCGCGGTCCAGCCGAGCCGGGGGATCGCCTGGCCGACGATGGCGCCGATCGCCATCGGATCCCGGCCGTCCGGCCCCGCCCCGCTGTACCCGCCGCCGGAGACCCGCCGCCGGCGCCGGCGGCTGTAGCGGGTGGCGGGCCCGGCCGGGCCGCCGGCCGCGATCGCGCGAGCGGCGCGCAGCGCGTCGCTGGCCAGGTCGCCGGGCACGTCCTCGGCCGCGGCGTCCTGCTGACTGCCAACTCGGTCGCCCTGGTCTCCCCGGTGAGCGCCGGTCCGCTCCGGCGCTGTGTCCCAAGGCCCGTCCACCGATGTGGACGGAGCATCGCCCCGGCCTGTGGACAACTCGCCGATTTCTGGGGATGGAACACCTGCAGACGCGGAAAATCGGGCATCTGCCCGGTGGATATCCTGTGGATGGAATCCGTCACCTGACACGGTGCACCTCCCCGTCCCGCACCTCGTACCGGGCGCCGTCGAGCAGTTCGGGCACGTCCCCGGCCACTGCGGCCGACATGAGGACCTGCTCGGCCTTGCTGGCCAGCGTCGCCAACTGATCGCGCCGGGCGGCATCGAGTTCGGCGAAGACATCATCCAGGATCAGGACGGGTTCGGCACCATCGGCCGACAGCAGTTCGTAGCAGGCCAGCCGCAGCGCCAGCGCCGCCGACCAGCCCTCGCCGTGGCTGGCGTACCCGCGCAGCGGCAATCCGTTCAGCGACACCTCGAGGTCGTCGCGATGCGGGCCCACCAGGGTCACCCCGCGCTCCAGTTCCTGCGGCCGGACCCGGGCCAGCTCGACCAGCAGGGCGTCCCGGACCGCCGGGAGCCCTGGAATCACACCGCTGTCATTACCCAGGCCGTCCGGGATCGAGCTGACATAACGTAGCGCGAGCTGGCCGCTGGTCGGGGCCAGCTGGGCATAGCCGGCCACCGCGTGCGGGCCGAGTGCCTGCACCAGCTCCAGCCGGCCCACCAGCAGCGCCGCACCGTGCTCGGCCAGGTGGCCATCCCAGACGTCGAGGGTGCGCAGGTCGCCGGCACCGCCGGAGCGGCGTGCCATCCCGGCGCTCTTGAGCAGCGCGGCCCGCTGCTTGAGCACCCGGTCGTAGTCGGCGCGGGCCGCCCCCAGCCGGGGTACCCGCTGGATCAGCACGTCGTCCAGGAAACGCCGCCGCTCGGACGGATCCCCGCGCACGATCGCCAGGTCCTCCGGCGCGAACAGCACGGTGCGCAGGCCGCCCAGCAGGTCGCGGGGGCGCGGCACCGGGGAGCGGTTGAGCTTGGCCCGGTTCGCCCGGCCGGCGGCGATCTCGATCTCCAGCACCAGTTGCCGGCCGTCGGAGACCACCGCGGCCTGCACCACCGCCCGTTCGGTGCCAGCTCGGACCAGCGGCGCGTCCGCGGCGACCCGGTGGCTGGAGAGCGTGGCCAGGTAGCCCACGGCCTCCAGCAGGTTCGTCTTGCCCTGGCCGTTCGCCCCGACCAGCACGCTCACGCCCGGCTCGAACGCCAGGTCGGCCCGCGGCCAGCTCCGGAAGTCGGCGACGCTCAGGTGCTGGACGTACATGGGCGCACGAACCGATGCCGGTCGGTCAGCTGCTGGGTGCGATGGCGTCGCTGGCCTGGATGTGACCGGCGGACTCGACGGCGTGGCCGCCGAACTGGTTGCGCAGCGCCGCGACCATCTTCATCGCCGGGGAGTCGTCCTGCCGGGAGGCGAACCGGGCGAACAGCGCCGCGGTGATCACCGGCATCGGCACCGCGTTGTCGATGCCGGCCTCCACCGTCCAGCGTCCCTCGCCGGAGTCGGCCGCCCAGCCGCGGATCTTGGCCAGGCCCGGGTCCTGCTCCAGGGCCAGCACGGCCAGGTCGAGCAGCCAGGACCGGATGACCGTGCCCTGCTGCCAGGACTTGAAGGTCTCGGTCACGTTGTCGAGCAGCGGCGAGGCGGCCATCAGCTCATAGCCCTCGGCGTAGGCCTGCATGATGCCGTACTCGATGCCGTTGTGCACCATCTTGGCGAAGTGCCCGGCGCCGACGGTGGTGCCGGCGTGCACGAAGCCGGCATCGCCCTCGGGCTTGAGCGCGTCGAAGATCGGCTGCGCCTTCGCGACGTCCTCGGTGGCACCGCCGACCATCAGCGCGTAGCCGTTCTTCAGGCCCCAGACCCCGCCGGAGACGCCGCAGTCGAGGAAGCCGATCCCCTTGGGCCGCAGGCTCTCGGCGTGCTCGGCGTCGTCGGTGTACTTCGAGTTGCCGCCGTCGATGATCAGGTCGCCCTCACCGAGCAGCTCGCCGAGCTCGGCGACGGTCTGGTGGGTGGGATCCCCGGCCGGCACCATCACCCAGACCACCCGGGGCGCGGCGAGGGCATCGACCAGCTCCCGCAGCGAGGAGACGTCGCGGGCGGAATCCGCCGACTGGTCGTACCCGACGACGGTGTGGCCGGCCTTGCGCAGGCGCTCCGCCATGTTGGCGCCCATCTTGCCCAGCCCGATCAGCCCGATCTCCATGCCATCCCCTTCGCGTGAGAGTGATCCGCGTCCGTGTGATCGACGATGCCGTGCCACCCGGGCCGGCTCCCTCCACCGTAGCCCCGGCCGGCGCCGGGCCGGATCAGCCGGGCAGTCGCACCGGCATGATCAGGTAGGTGTAGTCCGACGAGCCGCCGGCCGGCCGGAGCACCGCAGGCTTCGTGGGCGTGGTGAAGAGCAGCCGGGCGACCGGCTCCTCGATGGCGCCCAGGCCTTCGAGCAGGAACGCGGGGTTGAACGCGGTGGTGATGCCCTCGCCCTCGAACTCGGCCTCCAGGTTCTCCTCCGCCCGGCCCTCGTCGTCACCGCCGGCGGTGAGCGTCAGGCCACCGTCGGCGAACTGCAGCCGCACCGGGTTGCCGCGCTCGGCCACCAGCGCGACCCGCTTGACCGCCTCGCTCAGCGCGGCCACCGGCACCTCGGCGGTCACCGCGAACTCCTGCGGCAGCAGCGTGCGGTAGGGCGGGAACTGCGCGTCCAGCAGCCGGGTGGTGGTACGCCGGCCGGTGCCCGAGAAGCCGATGATGCCCTCCCCGGTGCCGGCTCCCGAGCTGGACAGCGAGATGGTCAGCTCGGCCTCGCCGGTCAGGCTGCGGGCCGCCTCGTGCAGTGTCCGGGCCGGCACCAGCACCTGGGCCTCGGCGGCCGCGGCGTTCACCGGGTTCCAGGTCAGCTCGCGCACCGCCAACCGGTAGCGGTCGGTAGCGGCCAGGGTGAGCCGGTCACCCTCGATCTCGAGCCGGACGCCGGTCAGCATCGGCAGCGTGTCGTCCCGGCCGGCCGCGATCGCGACCTGCGAGACCGCACGGGCGAACACCGAGCTGGGCACGGTGCCGGCGGTGCTGGGCAGCTCCGGCAGCCGGGGATAGTCGGCGTCGGGCATGGTCGGCAGGGTGAACTTCGAGCTGCCGCAGGTGATGCTCACCCGGGAGCCCTCGGCGACGAAGTCCACCGGATGCGCGGGCAGCGCCTTGGCGATGTCGGCCAGCAGCCGGCCGGAGACCAGCGCCCGGCCCGGCGAGCCGCTGTTTACCTCCAGCTGGGCCTGGGTGGACACCTCGTAATCGAAACCGGAGATCGCCAGCTGGTCGTCGGTCACCTCCAGCAGCAGGCCGGCCAGCACCGGAGCCGCGGGCCGGGCCGGCAGGCTCCGTGCCGACCACGCGACCGCTTCGGCGAGAGCATCGCGTTCGATACGGAACTTCATTGCATGCCTCCACGTCTGGTTCCGGCCCGGTGGCCCGGTCTGGTGTGCATCACATCTTGCTGCAGGGCTCTGTCAGGACCGGCGGCCGGGTGGCTCCCGGCGCGTCCACAATCCCCAGCCCCAGTCTTTGAGTTCTTGTCATTCATTCAAAGATCTCAGTCATCGTCGTCATAGGGCCTGTGGATCCTGTGGACAGCAGGCGTTTTCCCAGGTCAGCACCGGTGCCGGGCTGTGGGCGGCCGGTCGACGGGCTGGGCATGGCGGCAGCCGGCAGGTGGACGGCGAATGACAGGAATCTGTAGTCCACACGACGCCCCGAGTTTGTCCACATGGCTACCCACACTGTGGAAGTGCACGCGGGCAGCACGCGACCGCGGCCGGGAACGGCGCGCCGGCCGGCGGAGGGCCTGCTGGGGGCGGGGAGGATGCGCGAGGTGCCGGGTCAGGACCGCGCACGGCTGCGGATCCGGCTGGTCAGCTCGGTGATCTGGTTGTAGACGTTGCGGCGCTCGGTCATCAGGGAGCGGATCTTGCGCTCCGCGTGCATGACGGTGGTGTGGTCGCGGCCGCCGAAGGTCTGGCCGATCTTGGGCAGCGAGAGCTCGGTGAGCTCGCGGCACAGGTACATCGCGATCTGCCGGGCCTGCACCAGAACCCGGGTCCGCGAGCTGCCGGTCAGGTCCTCGATGGACACCCCGAAGTACTCCGCGGTGACCGCCATGATGGTGGTAGCGGTGATGTCCGGCCGGTCGGATTCCGACACCAGGTCCTTGAGCACGATCTCGGCCAGCTTCAGGTCGATCTCCTGCTTGTTCAGGCTGCCGAACGCGACCACCCGGATCAGCGCACCCTCCAGCTCCCGGATGTTGCTCTGGATCCGCTGGGCGATGAACTCCATGACGCCGGGCTGCAGGGTCATGCCGTCCTTGGCGGCCTTCTTGCGCAGGATGGCGATCCGCAGCTCCAGGTCCGGGGCCTGGACGTCGGTGATCAGGCCGGACTTGAACCGGGTGACCAGGCGGTTCTGCAGCCCGGACAGCTGTTCCGGCTTGCGGTCGCAGGAGATCACGATCTGCTTGTTCGCCAGCTGCAGGGTGTTGAAGGTGTGGAAGAACGCCTCCTGGGTCTGCTCGGCACGCTCCAGGAACTGGATGTCGTCGATCAGCAGCAGGTCGACGTCGCGGTACCGGCGCTGGAACGACTGCACGTCGTTGACCCGGACCGAGTTGATGAAGTCGTTGGTGAACTCCTCGCTGGAGACGTACCGGACCCGCATGGTCGGCTCCAGCCGGCGGCCGTAGCTGCCGATCGCGTGCAGCAGGTGGGTCTTGCCCAGCCCGGAGTCGCCGTAGATGAACAACGGGTTGTACGCCTTGGCCGGAGCCTCGGCGACCGCCACCGCCGCTGCGTGGGCGAACCGGTTGGACGAGCCGGGCACGAACGTCTCGAAGGTGTACTTCGGGTTGAGCCGCGCCTCGCGATCCATCGGCACCACGTTCGAGGCGCTGGTGTCCCACATGCCGATGCCGGGCTCGGGTTCGGCGAAGCGGTCGGAGAACCGGTCGTAGACCTCGTCGGAGTCGCCGTCGAAGTCGGCCAGCGGGTTTCGGTCGACGATGCCGTTGCGGTCGATGCCCGCATGATCGCCGAACGGACCGCGGTCCGCCGTCATCCGGTCCAGCGATCGGTCGCCCGCCAGGCCCCGCCGGTCGTCCGACTCGGGCTCGGCCGCGCCGTAGGCCGGCCGTTCGGCCGGCTCGATCGGCTGGATGGTGACGGCGACGTTGATGTCGCGGCCGAGTGCCTGGCTCAGCGCCGCGGTGATCAGCGGCCGCAGGTTGTCCTCGAGGTAGTCCTTGGCATAGGTGTTCGGCGCGGCCAGCAGGGCGGTGTCCTCGAGCAGGCCGATCGGCCGGGTCAGGCTGAGCCAGGCACGCTGGTGCGGTCGGACCGCCGGGTCGTCGAGCTGATTGATGGCTCGGTTCCAGACCTCCGCGAGATCTGCGAGCTCGTCCGCCACCTGCTGTTCACTCCCTCAGTCGTCCAACCCCCCGGGCATCGCCAGGCTCCCCTGACCGACCGGGCGGACGTCGGCGCACAGGGGCAAGCCAGACCCGACAGTAATCCACAGCCATATCCACAGGTTGTGGAGGGACGACCAGAAGCCCGACCTGAGGCCGGGAGTTGGCTGTCTCGAAGGCGGATCCGATGCGACTTGGTGTTCCGGTCGGACAACCTAACAGCGGTCCCGGTGGCGCCACAATGGGCGGCCGGGCCTGATTTCACTTTTCGGCGATCTGTCACGGCGTGTCGACCGCGTATGCGGAGGACACGCTGGTTGAATCCGCCGGTTGGCCATCCTGCCAGGCGGGACCGGTAGCGTTTCACCGGGGCCGGTTTGACCTTGCCCCAGGTGGATCCGTACCGTTGGGTTTCACCTGTGCCGCCCACGGGCGGTGCTGCCTGTGCTGAATCAACACGCGTGTGGTTCGACCACTGCATGACCATGCCAGCCGATCGGCCTCCCCGGGAGCATCGGCACTGATTGTGATGGAGCGAGACCGTGAGCAAGCGGACCTTCCAACCGAACAACCGTCGTCGGGCGAAGACCCACGGGTTCCGGCTCCGGATGCGCACCCGCGCCGGCCGCGCCATCCTGTCGGCCCGCCGCCGCAAGGGCCGCAGCGAACTCTCCGCCTGAGCTGACCCGCCGGCGTGCTTCCTGCCGCGTACCGCCTGCGGTCCGCCGCGGACTTCGCGGCGGTGACCCGCGGCGGCCGCAAGGCACGCAGCGGCGACATGGTGGTGTACTTCATGCCGGCTGACCCGGCAACGCCAGGCCGGCGGGCGTCCGATAAGACGCCCGCCGGCCTGGCGTGCTCGGTCCCGCCGGATCGCGCGAAGCCGCGTGCCGGGTTGATCGTCAGCCGCAAGGTCGGTGGCAGTGTCGTCCGGCACCGGGTGTCCCGCCGGCTGCGCGCCCAGCTGGCACCCCGCCTGCCCGCCCTGCCGGCCGGTTCCCGACTGGTGGTCCGGGCGCTCCCGGCGGCGGCGGAGGCCAGCTCGGCCCGGCTCGCACGCCAGCTCGACGCGGCGTTCGACCGGTTCGTTCCCAGGGCCGGTGTCCGATGACCGGTTCCGCGGCTGGCGGGGCCGAGCCTCGCGGCTGGGCGGCCCGGCTGGGCGTCACCGCGATCCGGCTGTATCAGGGCGGTTGGAGTTCGCGCCGGCCACCGTCCTGCCGTTACCTGCCGAGCTGCAGCGAGTACACGGCCCAGGCCATCGCCGGCCACGGCATCGTCCGGGGCAGCTGGCTGGGGCTGCGGCGGATCCTCCGCTGCCACCCGCTGCACGACGGAGGCTACGACCCGGTGCCCGAGCGGGCCGGCCGGGGTAGCGGAACCGACTCCCGGTCCGATTCGTCGGATCCGAAGAATCTCCTAGGACGGGCTGGTTAATGCTGGACTTCCTCTACACCGCTGTCTCGTGGGTGCTGCTGCGCTGGTACCAGCTCTTCACCGCGATCGGGCTGAGCAAGACGAGCGGGCTCACCTGGGCGCTGTCGATCATCATGCTGGTGGTCACCGCCCGGCTCGTGCTGTTCCGGTTCTTCGTCAAGCAGGTGCACTACCAGCGCCGCATGCAGGAGATGCAGCCGAAGATCAAGAAGCTGCAGGAGAAGCACAAGGGCGACCGGGCTGCGCTGAACCGCGAGATGATGGCGCTGCAGCAGGCGGAGGGGTTCAACCCGATCTCCGGCTGCCTGCCGATGTTCCTGCAGATCCCGATCTTCATCGCGCTGTTCCACGTGCTCAAGCACATGTCGAACTCGGTGAACCTGCAGCCGGGTGCTCGCGGGCTGACCCTCTACGGCTTCACCGAGCAGCAGACCCATGACGCCGCGCACGCCAAGCTGTTCGGCGCCCCGCTGGCCGCCTCACTGCACGAGTCCGCGGCCAAGATCCTGGAGCTCGGCGGCCATGTGACCGCGACCCGGGTGACCACCGTGATCCTGGTGCTGATCAGCGCCGTGGCCACCTTCATCACCCAGCGCGCGGTGATGGCGAACCAGACCACCCCGGCCGAGGGACAGGCCGCGATGATCCAGAAGCTGATGCAGGTCGGCATCCCGATCTCGGTGCTGTTCTCCGGCGTCATCTTCCCGCTCGGCGTCCTGCTGTACTGGTTCACCAGCAACATCTGGACGATGCTGCAGCAGTTCTACATCTTCCGGTTCCACCCGCACACCCCGGCCACGCCGGCCCCGGCGGCGGCCGGCGGCGGCGACGCCTCCCGGGCGGCGTTGGCACCGAAGGTCGGCCAGAAGCCGGTGCACCCGAAGGGCGCCCGGTCCGCGGCGGCCGAACCGGCGCGCGAGCAGCAGCCGGCCACGGCGCCGGCCCGGCCGACGAACCGGAGCCCCCGTCCCGCCGGCACCCGGGCCCCGGCGAAGCGATCGCCCAGCAAGAAACGCCGTTAGGGTTCGTCCCGCGCGGGGTACCCCGGGCGCCGGGCCGACCGGCCGACCGAGCACGGACAAGCAAGCACTAGCGAAGGAACTCTCTTGACCGAAACCACGACCGACAGCGCCCCCGCGCAGCCGTCCTCGGCAGAGCCGGACACCGACCTGCTCGTCCAGGAGGGCGATATCGCCGCCGACTACCTGGAGCGGCTGCTCGACATCGTCGACTACGACGGTGACATCGACCTCGACGTCGAGAACGGGCGGGCGATGGTGGCCATCGTCGGCTCCGACCTGCAGCCCCTCATCGGCCCGAACGGCGCGACCCTGGACGCGCTGCAGGAGCTGACCCGGCTGGCCGTGCAGCAGCAGACCGGCGTCCGCAGCCGGCTGATGCTCGACGTCTCCGGCCACCGCAAGGCCCGGCGGGAGGAGTTGACCTCGCTGGCCGAGGATGCCGCGCAGCGGGTGCTCGCCTCGGGCGAGCCGTTCCGGATGACGCCGATGAACCCGTTCGAACGCAAGGTCGTGCACGACGTCATCTCGGCGACCGACGGCGTGTCCAGCGAGTCGGAGGGCGAGGAGCCGAACCGGCGCGTGATCGTGCTGCCGGCCTGATCCCGGATGACAGAACCTTCGCAGCAGGCGGAGCCGGTCGCACCGGCGCCGCCTGCTGTCGTTTCCGAGCGTTTTCCGCAGCAGGCCGGACAGCTCGTCCGCTATGCGGGCTGGCTGGCTGGGCCGGGCACCGTGCGTGGCCTGATCGGCCCGCGGGAGGTGCCGAGGTTGTGGGAACGGCACCTGCTGAACTCGATCGCCCTGGCCGAGCTGCTACCCGAGGGCGCCCGGCTGGTCGACATCGGCACCGGGGCCGGCCTGCCCGGCCTCGCGGTGGCGATCGTCCGTCCCGATCTGCGGGTGGATCTGGTCGAGTCGCTGCAGCGGCGCACCGACTTCCTGGCCGAGGTGGTTGCGGAGTTGGAGCTGTCCGACCGGGTCCGGGTGGTCCGCGGCCGGGCCGAGGAAGGACCGGTGCTGGCCACGGCCGGCGGGGCGGGTTTCGTCACGGCGCGCGCGGTGGCCCCGTTGGACAAGCTGGTGAGGCTGAGTTTCCCGCTGCTCACCCGAGGTGGCAGTCTGTTGGCGATGAAGGGCAGTTCGGCCGAGGACGAGCTCGAGCAGCATCGTCGGGCCATCACCAGGGCGAAGGGCGAGATTCACGGCGTGGTCGAGTGCGGCAGTGAGTTGGTGGCGCCGCCGACCCGGGTGATCCATCTCGTCCGCCGGTAGCTCCGGTCTCTTCGTCAACACACGCCGGGCCACACCGAGATTGTCACCGTGGACGGGCAAGATTCAGCGGGCAGGCATGATGCAGCACGGAACCAGCGAGTACGTAGTCGAGGGGACTTCCGGAATGCCGGACGAGGCGAACACCACCGTTTCACGTGAAACACGAGGGGGGTCGGACGTGTACGACGCGCTCCAGGCTGACCTGGCCGAGGCCAGGACTGTTTCACGTGAAACAGACTTCGACTCCGATCCGGTGTTCAACACCCCCATCGCACGGGAAGCGATGCAGGCCGTGCACGTGCGCAACGTGCGCAAGGAGGCGTGGCCGAAGCCGGCCGCCCGGCGCGTGATCACCGTGGCGAACCAGAAGGGCGGCGTCGGCAAGACGACCACCACGGTCAACCTGGCGATGGCGCTGGCGCAGCACGGGTTGAACGTCATGGTCATCGACCTGGACCCGCAGGGCAACGCCAGCACGGCCCTCGGCATCGAGCACGGGGTGGGCACTCCGTCCGTGTACGACGTCATGCTCGGTGGCACCGACCTGGCCGAAGTGGCGGCCCCGGTCGAGCTGGCCCCGTCACTTCGCTGCGTTCCCTCGACCATCGACCTGGCCGGCGCGGATATCGAGCTCGCCTCGCAGGTCGCTCGCGAGCATCGGTTGCGCAAGGCCATCGAGGCGCTGGACGTCGATGTCGACTACGTCTTCATCGACTGTCCGCCGACGCTGGGCCTGCTCACCCTGAACGCTCTGGTGGCCGGTCGCGAGATCCTGATCCCGATCCAGTGCGAGTACTACGCGCTGGAGGGCCTGGCGCAACTGCTCAACACGGTGGAACTGGTGCGGTCCCAGTTGAACTCCGGGCTCGAGGTGTCGACCGTGCTGCTGACCATGTACGACAGCCGGACCCGGCTGGCGGACCAGGTCGCCGACGATGTCCGGCAGTACTTCGGCGACAAGGTGATCGGCTCGGTGATCCCCCGCAACGTCCGGGTGTCCGAGGCCCCGGGCTACGGCCAGACGGTCATCACCTACGATGCCGGGTCGCGAGGTGCGGTGAGCTACCTCGAGGCAGCACGCGAGGTTGCCCAGCGCGGGGCGGCGACCGGTGACCCGGTCTCCGGCGATCAGGTCGGCACGGCGGACGGAGAGGGTGCGGAATGAGCAAGACACCTCGGCGTGGCGGACTGGGTCGCGGGCTCGGTGCCCTGATCCCGACCGGACCGGTTTCGGAGGAGAATTCCGAGCCGGTTATGTCAAGCGATCAGCCCGCTCCCGGAGGGGACGGTGCCGAGAAGGGATCGGCTTCGCCAGCCGCATCGTCAGGCGGCGCGGTGAAGGTGGTCAATCGAGTGCCCTCGGTTGCGGCCATCGCGTCGTCCTCGGCCACCGATTTCTACTTCGATCCGTCCCCGGTGCCCGGCGCGTCGCTCCGCGAGGTGCGTCCGGAGCAGGTCAAGACCAATCCGAAGCAGCCGCGGACCGTCTTCGACGAGGATGCGCTCGCCGAGCTGACCCACTCGATCAAGGAGTTCGGGGTCCTGCAGCCGATCGTGGTGCGGGTCAACGGCGACGACTACGAGCTGGTGATGGGCGAGCGCCGGCTGCGCGCGTCCATCGCGGCCGGCCTGGAGAAGATCCCGGCAATCGTCCGCGAGACCGCCGACGAGGTGATGCTGCGCGACGCGCTGCTGGAGAACATCCACCGGGTGCAGCTCAACCCGCTGGAAGAGGCGGCGGCCTACCAGCAGCTCCTGGAGGAGTTCGGGGTGACGCACGAGCAGCTCGCGACCCGCATCGGTCGCAGCCGTTCCCAGGTCAGCAACACCATCCGGTTGATGAACCTGCCGGTTCCGGTGCAGCGGCGGGTCGCGGCCGGGGTCCTCTCGGCCGGTCATGCCCGGGCCCTGCTCGCGCTCGGCAGCACCGACGTGCAGGACGAGCTGGCCGGGCGGATCGTGGCCGAGGGCCTGTCGGTGCGCGCCACCGAAGAGCTGGTGGCGCTGGCGGCCCGGGACGGTGGCGAGGAGAAGCCCGCCCGGCGCAAGCCGGCGGCGAAGATCTCGGCACCTGCGATCGGTGAGCTCGCGGACAAGCTGTCGGATGCTCTCGACACCCGGGTGCGGGTGGACCTGGGGCGGCGGAAGGGCAAGATCACCGTCGAGTTCGGCTCGATCGACGATCTGGAGCGGATCGTCGCGGTGATGGCCCCCGAGCTGGCGACCCGCCGGCAGGCCTGATGCGGGAACCCGGCGGTGTGGCACGGCCAGTGCCGCCGGGACGGTAGCCCCTGACCCAGTGGTGGGGGG
>DATJNU010000011.1:0-25039 GCA_035507775.1 Jatrophihabitans sp. | reverse complement strand
CGCCGAGTACGGCGTGCCCGGGCACGGCGGCCGCAGCCCGGTGGCCTGGGTCGGCCCGGCGCCCTACCGGCGGGCCGACTCGGCGGTCGGCGGCCGCCGGCCGGTGGTCGCCATCCTCGACACCGGAGTCGGCGACCACCCCTGGCTCGGCCCGGACATCGTGCACCGCAACCCGCTGGTCGACGGCCAGCCGATCGGGCTCACCGACGCCGCGACCGACCCGGAATCGCCCGAGGTGCGCGACAATCCGCTGATCGGCACGCTGGGAGCGGACTCCGGTCACGGCACCTTCATCGCCGGGCTGATCCGGCAGAGCTGCCCGGATGCCGACGTGCTGGCCGTGCGGATCATGCAGGCCGACGGCGTCGTCTCCGAGGGTGACCTGATCGAGGCGCTCAACAAGCTGTGGCTGCGCCAGCTGCTGGCCCTGCAGCAGGGCGACGCGGCCAGCCTGATCGACGTGGTCAGCCTGTCGCTGGGCTACTACCACGAGCAGCCTGCCGACGCCGCGTTCGACCCGCTGCTGCTCACCCCGCTCCGGGCGCTCAGCCAGCTCGGCGTGGCCGTGGTCGCCTCGGCCGGCAACGATGCCTCGTTGCGGCCGATGTACCCGGCCGCGTTCGCGCCCTATGCCGGCGGGGCCGTGCCGGCGCCGGAGCCGGACGCGGTACCGCTGACCGCGGTAGGCGCCCTCAACCCGGGCGGCACGGTCGCGCTGTTCAGCAACGAGGGGCCCTGGGTGACCTGCAAGCGGCCGGGCAGCGCGCTGGTCAGCACCATCCCGATCGGCTTCGACGCGGCCGGCCAGCCGACCTTCCAGACCACCTACGACGACGAGGTGCGCGAGACCCTGGATCCGGACGACTTCCGGTCCGGCTTCGCCATCTGGAGCGGGACGTCCTTCGCGGCGCCGATCCTGGCCGGCGAGATCGTGCAGGCCCTGCTCGACGGGCCGGCCGGCAGCCTGGACCAGCTCGACGCGGCGAGCGCGGTGACCCGCACCCTTGCCGCGCTCGCCGTGGCGGCGCCACCGGCCGGTCAGCCGGCCGCGACCGCCCGGTCGACGCAGCCGCAGGCCGCCGGTACCGTGCCGGTGGTGAGCGGCGGCCAGCGCCTGGTGGTGAGCGTGGAAGGCGGCGTCTCGAGCCGATGAACGACGGTCCCCTGAACCGGCCCGGCGGGTCCGGTCCCGGCGCGGAGCCGGACCCGGCCGCGGTCGAGCGGCTGGCCCGGGGCGAACTCGACCCGACCGACGCCGCCGTGCTGGAGCGGTTGCGGTCGCTGCTGGAACGCTCCGACCCGCTGCCGGCCGACCTGGTCGAGCGGTTGCAGTTCGGCCTGATGTTCAACGCCATCGAGACCGAACTCGCCTCGCTGACCCGGCTCGAACCGGCCGCGGCCGGCGCGCGCTCGACCGATGCCGACATCGGGCAGTCGGTGACGTTCACCCATCGCGACTTCAGCGCGGTGGTGCGCACCGTCGCGACCGCCGGCGACCTGCTCACCATCGAGGGCTGGACGACCGCCGCCGGTGGCACTCCGGTGGAACTCACCCTGGACACCGACGCACCGGTCTGCACGGTGGTGGACGAGACGGGCCACTTCCAGTTTGATGGGGTGCGGCGGGGACTGGCCCGGTTCGCCTTTCGCCGCCCCGGCAGTTCGGCGATCGTGACTCCAGCGATGGAGGTCTGAAGCACGGGGGTTCGCAGGTGCGGTACCAGTCTGCGCTGGAGCAGGCTCGTGAGTTGCACCGTCGGGGCGTCACCAGCTACGACCGCGGCCGCCCGTCCGCCGCCGCCGCCCAGTTCCGCCGGGCGCTGACCTGCCTGGGCGCCCGGGACGGCACCGAGGAAGCGGTGCTGCCGGCCGGTGATAAGCCGGACGCCGAACGGCACGAGCTCCTCACCCGGGTGCTGATCAGCCTGGCGCTCAGCGAGGCCGACATCAGCCACGTGGACCGCGGGCTGAGCATCCTCAACCACGCCACCGCGCTGGCCGAACGGTCACCGGAGCTGTCCGTCCTGGCGCTGGCGCAGAAGGCACTGCTGTTGCTGCGAGCCGGCCGGTTCGGCGAGGCGCTGACCCTGTTCGACAGCGCCGTCGAGCTGCTGGCGCACGCCGAGACCGTGGACCAGTGCCGGATCCTGCTCAACCGGGGCGCGCTGCTGCTGGGCAGCAAGGACCTCGGCCGGGCCGCGGCCGATCTGCGGCGCTCGGCGGAACTCGCGCAGGAAGCCGGCCTCGGGGTGATCGAGTACAAGGCCCTGCACAACCTGGGTTACCTGGAGTTCCTGCACGGCAACCTGCCGACCGCGCTGCGCCTGATGGCCGAGCCGGGCGGCACCGCGGACCGGCCGCTCGCGACCCCGCTGCTCGACCGGGCCCGGGTACTGATCGAGGCCGGGCTGCTCACCGAGGCCGATCGCGCGCTGGCCGGCGCGATCGAGATCCTGCGCAAGGACCGGATGACCCAGGAGGTCGGCGAGTCCGAGCTGTTGCGGGCCCAGTGCGCACTGGCCCTCGGCGAGCCGGCGCTGGCCCGGACGCACGTCCGGCGAGCCCGGACCCGGTTCCGCAGGCGGGGCAACCGGAACTGGGAGCTGGTGGCCGACCTGCAGTTGCTGCAGATCGAGCTGCTGGACGGCGCCGTGCCGGCGACCGCCCTCGGCCGGGCCGAGCGGCTGCGGACCGAGCTGGGCCGGATCGGCATGTCCGAACCCGCCCGGACCGCGGCGCTGGTCGCGGCCGAGGCCGCGCTGCGGGCACCGGCCGCCGCGGCACGGACGCCGGGCTCGGCGCCGGCCCGGATCCCCCGGCTGCGCCCGGACGACTCGATCGCGCTGCGGGTGCACACCCAGGCGGTACGGGCCGAGGCCGCGCTGCGAGCCGGTTCCCCCGCCGTCGCCCGCCGCCAGCTGCGCGCCGGGCTGAAGGAGCTGGCCGCGTTCCGGGCGAGTTTCGGCAGCATCGAGCTGCAGGTGGCCAGCGCGGTGCACGGCACCCGGCTGACCGAGCTGGACATCCGGATCGCGCTCGACCGCCGCGACCCGGCCGCGGTCTTCGACGCCCTGGAACGGGCCCGGGCGGTCTCCAGCCGGATCCGCGCGGTCACCCCGAAGGCCGAGCAGTCCACCGCCGATCTGCTGTCGGACCTGCGCTACCTCACCGAGCAGCTGCGCGAGGTGCCGTTCGAAGCCAGCTCCCGGGGCCGGGTGAGCGAGTTGCGGGCCCGGATCGCCGAGCTGCAGGACCAGCTGCGCATGCAGCGCTGGCACACCGAGGGCACCGGTGCGGCCGAGCAGCCGGCCCGGCTGGCCGCGGTGCAGGCCGAACTCGGCGCCGACGCCGCCCTGGTCAGCTTCGTCCGGGCCGGCGGTGCCCTGCTGGCCCTCCGGACCGATGGCAGGCAGAGCCGGATGATCGACCTCGGGCCGGCGGCCGAGCTGGCCGAGCGGGCCCGGCGGCTGCGGTCGGACCTCGACGTGGCTGCCTTCGGCGAGCTGCCCGTCGCGCTGCGGCAGACCATCGAACGGTCCGTCGTGCGGTCACTGGCCGAGCTGACCCGGCTGCTGGCCCCGGTGCTGGAACCGGCGCCGGCCCGGCTGGTGGTCGTGCCGGTCGGCGAGCTCTGGGGAGTGCCGTGGAACGCCCTGGCGCCGCTGCGCCGGGTGCCGGTGGTCGTCGCGCCGTCCGCCTCGGCGTGGCTGTCCGCCCGCGCGCCGCGGCCGGGGCCCGGTGCCCCGCGGGTGCGCGGCGGTGTCCCGCGGGTGCGCGGCCTCAGCGGGCCCGGGCTGACCCGGGCGCGGCAGGAGGTGCTCGACCTGCGGCTGGCCTGGCCGGCGGCCGAGGTGGTGCCGGAGGCCGGCCGGCCCGACCTGGTCGCCGCGCTCGACGGCGCAACCGTGCTGCACATCGCCGCGCACGGCTCGCACCACCCGGAGAGCCCGCTGTTCTCCTCGCTGCAGCTACACGACGGGCCGGCCTTCGCCTACGAACTGGACGCGGCCCGGGAGACCCCGGAGCACGTGATCCTCTCCTCCTGTGAGCTGGGCATGAACCGGATCAGCGCCGGGGACGAGGCCCTCGGCCTGACCAGCGTGCTGCTGCGCCGCGGCGCCCGCTCGGTGGTGGCCAGCACCGTGCGGGTCCCCGACGACACCGCGGCCGAATTCATGCTTCGCTACCACCGGCAGCTGGCCGGCGGGCGGGACTCGGCCGCGGCGCTCGCCCTGGCCGCGGACGAGCTCGGTCCGTTCCCGATTCCGTTCGTCTGTTTCGGCAGCGCCTGGCGGGCCGCCTGCTGAGGGACTGCCGGCGGCAGGATCAGATCTCGACCATGGTGGTGGCCACCGGGGCGTGCCGGTCCTCCGGCGCCAGCCGTACCACGAACCGGGTCAGTCCTGGTTCGACGGTGGGAAAGGCGAACCGGCCGTCCGGATCCGCATCGGCCGTCAGCACCCGGTTGCTCTGGTGCAGCTCGACCCGGCCCGCCGAACCGGGTGCCAGCCAGCCGTCGATGCGCTTGTGGCCGGGCCCTTCCGATCCGACGTTCACCATGATGGTCAGCGCGTCGCAGGTGAAGGTGAGCGTCTGCACGGTGCTGGTCTGCTCGGTGCGGACGGACAGCAACCGGTCGGCGTCGACGACCAGCACGGCGAGCTCGAATTCCAGCGCTTCCAGCGAAATCGCGAACCGCAGCTGGTCGACCAGGTCGGCCGGCACCGGATCCAACCGCTCGTAGAGCACTGCGGTCCGCGCCAGGATCTCCGCGTCGACCGAGTCCATCGGCTCGTCGGCGAGAGATTCCCACGCTGGAATCTCGGAAATGTTCATCGAAGCTCCCATCGAGCATCAGCGGTCAAGGAAGCGCGCAGCTTCGCCAGGCACCGGCCACGGGTCGGGCCGATGCTGCCGATCGGCATCCGCAGGGCGCGGGCCAGTTCGGCGTAGTCGGGACGGTCGGCGAAGGCGATCACCCGCAGCAGCTCGCGGCAGCGTTCGGGCAGTGCCGACACGTGCGCCCAGAGCACCTGGTCGTCGGCGTCGCGCAGCGCGACGTTCTCCGGCAGCTGGTGGTCCGGGGTGGCCATCGCGTCCTCGTCGATCTCGGCCGGCGTCTGCCGGGTCTGCCCGCGCAGCAGGCGCCAGGCCTCGCGCCTGGCCGCGACCAGCATCCACTGCAGCACCGCGCGCGGGTCCGCGATCGACTCGGCGTGCCCGACCAGCGCCAGCCAGGTCGTCTGCAGCACGTCCTCGGTGGATTCCCGATCCAGCCGCTGCGCGCGCACGGTGTGCCAGAGGATCGGCGTCAGCAGGGCGACCAGCTCGCCCATCGCCGCCGCCTCTCCGGCCCGGTAGCGTTCGAAGAGCTCACCTGCCCGGCTTGCGAGCGTGCCTTGTTCGGCTTCGGCGTTGATCATGGCAGCCATCCAGATTCACAGACTCAGCTCGACAGCCCGGCCCGGGATAGCCGGGGCTGGAATGAGCCTAGGACGTCCTCCCTCTCAAGCGGAGAGGTCGGCGGCCGGGATCTGATACACCAGTGCGCCCATTCCCGGCCAATCCACGCGGTTTCCGAGCGGGGATCGAGCGCGTCTCCGGCACCCGGACGAAATCATTCCGGCCGGAACGTATCACCGGCAGCCGCCCACTCTCCTTCTCGCTGTAGCCACGGTGAGAGCCGGCGAGTCCACCTTCATCGGGGGGATGAACCTGGCAGCTGGGCCGGGCGGGCCTCGGCGGCGGCGCTGTCCAGGCATCGCACGGTCACGCTGAGCAGGCATAGGTGCCGCCTTCCCTCACCGTTCCGCCCGGCGGTCCCACCGCCGGGCGGCTCGGCACGGGGCCGGACGGATGGGGGATCCGCTCCGGCCCCGGAGCCGGCAGCGATCCGGCAGCCCGAGGCGCCTGCCGGGTGATGCCGGCCAGCCGTACCGTTCGTCGAGCCCTTCAGCCTGTCGGCCCTTGGCCCGTCAGCTCAGCGGCTCCCGGCCGGCCGGCTGTCGAGGCCGGGGCCCGGCCGGGGCCGGCAGGTCGGGCACCGCGAGATCCAGCGGCGCCTCCGCGGTCAGGATGTGCGACTCGCCGTGGTGGCGGATCGTGATCGAGGCCTTGTCGGGATGCTCGATGGTGTAGCGCACCTGGGCGCCGTCCGTCCGCACCCGGACCTTGCAGCCACGCCAGCGCACCGTGAACGACAGCAGGCCGAGCCGGTCCGGCAGCCGCGGCGCGAAGGCGAGCATGCCCTCGTGGTCGCGCATCCCACCGAAGCCGCAGACCAGCCCCAGCCACGCCCCGGCCAGCGAGGCGACGTGCACCCCGTCCCGGGTGTTGTGCTCCAGGTCCTCCAGATCCATCAGCGCCGCCTCGCGCACGTAGTCGTGGGCCAGGCCGAGGTGCCCGACCTCGGCGGCGAGCACCGCCTGGGTGCAGGCAGACAGCGACGAGTCCCGCACGGTGAGCTGCTCGTAGTAGTCGAAGGCCTGCGCCTTCTCGCCCGGGCTGAAGGAGTCTCCGCACCAGTGCAGGGCGAGCACCAGATCGGCCTGCTTGACCACCTGCTTGCGGTAGATGTCGAAGTACGGCCGGTGCAGCAGCAGCGGGTACTCGCCACGCTCGGCGGAGGTGACGAAATCCCACCGGTCTCCCCTGGTCGAGCCCCGGAACTGCTCCGACATGCCGTCCTCGGCGCGCGGCAGCGCCATCGCGTCGGCCGCTTCCAGCCACTGCTCGGTCTCGGTCCGCGACACCCCGAGCCGGGCCGCATCGCCCACCAGTTGCTGGGCGGTCAACGCGGCGTAGCGCAGGTTCCGGGCGGCCATCAGGTTGGTGTAGGTGTTGTCGGCGACCAGCGCGCTGTACTCGTCCGGTCCGGTCACCCCGTCGAGGTGGAACTGCTGGTCGGCGCCGAAGTGCCCGAGCGAGTACCAGAGCCGGGCGGTGTGCACGAGCAGCGGCAGCGCACAGTCCCGCTGGAACTGCTGGTCGCCGGTCCACTGGACGTAGCGCACCGCGGCCAGCGCGATGTCGGCGTTGACGTGGAAGGCCGCGGTTCCGGCCGGCCAGTACGCGCCGCACTCCTCGCCGTGGATGGTTCGCCACGGGAACGCCGCGCCCTCGTGACCGAGCAGTTCGGCCCGCGCCCGGGCCGGCTCGAGGGTCGCCGCCCGCCAGTGCAGCGCGCCGGCGACCGCCTCGGGCGAGGTGGCGGTGAGCACCGGCAGCACGAAGGACTCGGTGTCCCAGAACGCGTGCCCGTCGTAGCCCGGGCCGGTCAGCCCCTTGGCCGGGATCGCCCGCCCCTCCGTACGGGCGCCGGCCTGCAGCACGTGCCACAACCCGAACCGGACCGCCTGCTGCACCTCCACGTCGCCGTCGAGCTCGACGTCGGCACCGTCCCAGAACTCGTCCAGGAAGTCGCGCTGCTCGGCCACCAGCCCGTCCCAGCCGGTGTGCAGCACCGCGGTGAGCGCGGCATCCACCTGGTCGCGCAGCGCGGGCACCGAACGCTCGGCCGACCAGCCGTAGGCCACGAACTTGGTCAGCCGCAACCGCTCCCCCGGCTGCAGCTGGGTGCCCACCGTGGTGCGAGCCCAGTCCGGCTGCGCGAACGTGTGCACGCTCAGGTGATTGCCCGAGTCGATCAGGTGATCGGCGGCCACCGCCAGCCGCAGCCGGCTCTGCCGGGTGCGATGCACCAGCAGGGCCCGGTTGCCGTCCTGCAGCTGCTCCTCGGCCTCCAGCGGCCGTTCCAGGGCGGCCGCCACCCGCGGGTCGCCCGTCGCGGCCGGCACCGACTCGTTGGCGACCAGCTCCGACTGCAGCACGACCCGGGCCGGGTCACCGACCGCCTCCACCTCGTAGTGGACGCCGACGATCGCCCGCTGGGTGAAGGAGACCAGCCGGGTGGAACGGACCCGGACGATCTGGCCGGCCGGCGACGCCCACTCCACCACCCGGCGCAGCACCCCGGCGCGCAGGTCGAGGATCCGCTCGTGGTGCAGGATGCGGCCGTAGCGCAGGTCGAACGGCTCGTCGTCGACCAGCAGCCGGATCAGCTTGCCGTTGGTCACGTTGACCACCGTCTGGCCGGACTCGGGGTAGCCGTAGCCAGCCTCCGCGTACGGCAGCGGGTGCTTCTCGTAGAACGAGTTGAGGTACGTGCCGGGCAGCCCGTACGGCTCGCCCTCGTCGAGGTTGCCGCGTACCCCGATGTGCCCGTTCGCCAGCGCGAAGACCGACTCGGCCTGGGCCAGCCGGTCCAGCCGCAGCCCGAGTTCGCGGACGTGCCAGGGCTCGGCCGGGAACCGGTCGTCGCGGATCACGCGGCGCCGTCCAGCAGCTCGGCCAGGTCCTCGACCACCCGGTCGGCGCCGTGCCCGGCCAGCTCGCGGGCCTGGCCCACCCGGTCGACCCCGATCACGCAGCCGAACCCGCCGGCCCGGCCGGCCTCGACGCCAGCCAGCGCGTCCTCGAAGACCGCCGCCCGGCCCGGCTCGACCCCGGCCAGGGCGGCACCGGCCAGGAACGAGTCCGGCTTCGGCTTGCCCGGCAGGTGCTCGCGCGCCAGGGTCACGCCGTCCACCCGCCCCTCGACGTACTCGGCCAGCCCGGTCACCTCGAGGACCAGGCCGGTGTTGGCGCTGGAGGACACCACGAACCGGCGCAGCCCGGCATCCCGGGCCGCCTGCAGGTACCGCCGGGACCCCTCGAACACCCGCACGCCATCCGCGCGGATCCGGCGCTGCACCTCCGCGTTCTTCCGGTTGCCCAGTCCCGCCACGGTGTCGCCGTCCGGGCCGTCCGCCGGCAGCTCGATGCCCCGGGACGCCAGGAAGTCCCGCACCCCGTCCTCGCGCGGCTTGCCGTCGACGTAGCGCTCGTAGTCCTGCTCCTCGAACGGGCGGAAACCGGCGCCCTCCCGCCCCCGGAGGAACGCGTCGAACATGTGCTTCCAGGCGGCCTCGTGGACGGACGCGGTGTCGGTGAGCACCCCGTCCAGGTCGAACAGGCAGACCTCGATCTCGTCGGGCAGGCCAAGCCTCATTCCCGCGACTCCTCTCCGCCGCACGGCGCAGGCCCAGCACGGGCGGACCCGTGCGGCACCGGGACCTCGTTGTCCCCTACGAACCTAGTTGTCGGGCCTCGGGTCCGGCCTCGCCGACCCGGCAACCCGGGCACCGGAGGGTTCGCCCCGCCCGGCGCCGGCACTTGCCAGCCCGACGAGCTGTCGCGTATCGGGTCGAGTTTCACCTTGCGAACATGACCGAAAGGCCGATCGAATCGGCTAGCACTCGCCAGCCGAGAGTGCTAATCTCGAACCTGAGCACGAGCTACCCGCCGGGTGGCGGGCAGCATTGACAACTGGTTCATGGTGGAGGTGAGCTGCCGTGCTTCGCTTCGATCCGTTCCGTGATCTCGACCGTCTGACCGACCAGCTGCTGGGTGCCCAGGCCGGTCCGACCCGCGTCCCCCGGTTCATGCCGATGGACCTGTACCGCTCCGGCGACCACTACGTCCTGCATGCCGACCTGCCGGGCATCGACCCCGGTTCGGTGGACGTCAACGTCGACAACGGCACCCTGACCATCCGCGCCGAACGCAGCGGGCGCACCGAGCAGGACGTCCAGTGGCTGACGAACGAGCGCTTCACCGGCACCTTCCAGCGGCAGCTGTCGCTGGGTGAGGGCATCGACACCGAGGCGATCAGCGCCACCTACGACAACGGCGTGCTCTCGGTGACCATCCCGGTGGCCGAGAAGGCCAAGCCGCGCAAGATCGCCGTCAGCGGGCACTCGACCCGGCAGGTCATCGACGCCGGTGCCTCGCCCGAGGCCGCCGACTGAACCGGGCGGGGGCGGGCGGCAGTGCCGCCCGCCCCCGCCCGGTCAGATCTCCAGCCAGCGCCGGCCACCGAGCACCGCGGCCACCGGCCCGTCGACCGGGCTGCCGAGCAGGGTCGCGACGGCGAAGTCGGCCGCCAGCCCGTCGAAGTACCGGTGCCGGCGCAGCATGGCGTGGGTGCCGCCGGACACCCGGACGAAACCGACCCTGGCGTCCGGCGCCAGCTTGCCCGCCACCGTCACCGCGTTGCCGATCCTGGCCACCCGGTCGCGCTCGCCGTGCACGAAGAGCACCTGCCGGCCGGCCAGTCGCCCGGCCGCATCGTCGGGGTAGAGCCAGGGTGCGAGGGCCACCACGCTGCGGACGGTCGGCGCGTCCCCGGCCAGCAGCGCGGCCCGGCCACCCAGGCTGTGGCCGACCAGGCCGACCGGCAGTCCGCCGCCGAACCGCCCCGCGAGCTCCTCCAGCGCCCAGCGCGCGTCGTCGGCCGGTGTGTGCCGGGAGTCCCAGCCGCGCACCGAGTTCAGCAGCCGGAACACCGCCAGCCGGCCGCGGCCGGCGTGTGCGATCCGCTGGGCGACCGGGATCATCCGCAGCACCGACAGCTGGACCGGGCTGACCGCCATCTCCGCACCCCGGCTGCCACCGCCGTGCAGCACGAGCACGGCCGCATCGGGCCGGTCCGGCACCCGCTCGGGGACCAGCCGGGACCGGACGCCGACCTGCGTCTGGGCCGGTTCAGCGCTCACGCGACCCCTTCCTTCCACCCGTCGCCTGCCATCGGGAGCCGATCTGCTCGTGGGCCCGTCGGGCGCGAGTCCCCTTCACGGTAACCAGTTCCGACACCGGGCAGGGACCGGCCGCAGGCGCGGTCGTGCGAGGTCGGCTACCGCCGACGTCTCCGGAGGGCGCCGCCCGTCGCGGGGTGCCTACGCGAACGACGACCGCCCGGCCACCATGCGGTGGCCGGGCGGTCGTGGTGTCCAGCGCGTGATCAGGCCGAAGCGGCGTCTTCCAGCAGGTTGCGGGTGCGGTTCACGTCCACCTGGATGCCCGGGCCCATCGTGGTCGAGAAGGTGACCTTCTTCAGGTACTTGCCCTTGGCCGACGCCGGCTTGGACCGCAGCACCTCGTCCAGCGCCGCGCCGTAGTTCTCCACCAGCTTGTCGGCGTCGAACGAGGCCTTGCCGATGATCAGGTGCAGGTTGGCCTGCTTGTCCACCCGGAAGGTGATCTTGCCGCCCTTGATGTCGGTGACCGCCTTGGCGACCTCCGGGGTGACGGTGCCGGTCTTCGGGTTCGGCATCAGGCCGCGCGGGCCCAGGATGCGCGCGATCCGGCCGACCTTGGCCATCTGGTCCGGCGTGGCGATCGCGGCGTCGAAGTCCAGGAAGCCCTCCTGGATCGCGGCGATCAGGTCGTCGCTGCCGACCCGGTCGGCGCCGGCGGCCTCGGCCGCGGCAGCCTGCTCACCGGTGGCGAACACGATCACCCGGGCGGTCTTGCCGGTGCCGTGCGGGAGGCTGACCGTGCCGCGGACCATCTGGTCCGCCTTGCGCGGGTCGACACCGAGCCGGATGGCCACCTCGACGGTGCCGTCGAACTTGCTCGGGGATGCCTGCACGGCCAGCTTCGCGGCCTCCAGCGGGCTGTAGATCCGGTCGGCCTCGATGAGCTTGGCCGCGGCCTCGTAGGCCTTGCTGCGCTTTGCCATGGTGTGGTGCTCCTGTCCTGGTCGTGGTGCTGACGGGCGCCGGCCTTCGGCGCCCTCCCACTGGTGCCCGGCGGGCCGGGCGGGTCGTGCTGCGGGCGAGGACTACTCGACCGTGATGCCCATCGACCGGGCGGTGCCGGCGATGATCTTGGCCGCCTGGTCGAGGTCGTTGGCGTTCAGGTCTTCCATCTTGGTCTGGGCGATCTCGCGCACCTGGTCCATGGTCACCTTGGCGACCTTGGTCTTGTGCGGCTCACCCGAACCCTTGGGCACACCGGCCGCGGCCAGCAGCAGACGAGCCGCCGGCGGGGTCTTGGTGACGAAGGTGAACGAGCGGTCCTCGTACACCGAGATCTCGACCGGCACGACCTGCCCGCGCTGCGACTCGGTCGCGGCGTTGTAGGCCTTGCAGAACTCCATGATGTTCACGCCGTGCTGGCCGAGCGCGGGGCCGACCGGCGGTGCCGGGTTGGCGGCACCGGCCTGGATCTGGAGCTTGATGATCGCGGTGAGCTTCTTCTTGGGAGGCATGGCTATCTCTTCTTCTGATGGGCTGACGGGCTGGGATTGCCGGGCGAGCTAGATCTTGGACACCTGGCTGAACGAGAGTTCGACCGGCGTCTCCCGACCGAAGATCGACACCAGCACCTTGAGCTTGGAGTGCAGCGGGTCGATCTCGCTGATGGTCGCCGGCAGGGTCGCGAACGGGCCGTCCATGACGGTGACCGACTCGCCGACCTCGAAGTCGACCACCTCGACCGGCGTCGCCGAGCCCGCCGCGGCGGCCTCGGTGCCGGTGGCCTTGCCGATGCTCGCCGCCTTCTGCGTGGCCGGCGCGAGGATCTTGATGACCTCGTCCATCGACAGCGGCGACGGCTTGGAGGTGGCACCGACGAAGCCGGTCACCCCCGGGGTGTTGCGCACCGCGCCCCACGAGTCGTCGGTGAGTTCCATCCGGACCAGGATGTAGCCCGGGAACACCTTCCGATTGACCTGCTGGCGCTTGCCGTTCTTGATCTCGGTGACCTCTTCGGTCGGCACCTCGACCTGGTAGATGTAGTCCTCCATGTCCAGGGAGGAGATCCGGCTCTCGAGGTTGGTCTTCACCTTGTTCTCGTAGCCGGCGTAGGAGTGGATGACGAACCAGTCGCCGGGCGCCCGGCGCAACTCGGCCCGGAGTTCCTCTATCGGGTCCTGCTCGGCCTCCGGCTCGCCGGCCGGCTCCTCGGCGGCGTCGACCGTCGCCTCGGCCCACACGGCGTCGGCCTGCTCCTCGGCTGCCTCGTTGTACTTCTGCTCGGCACTCACGCCGTAGACCTGGTCCTCGACGTCGAGCGCGGGCAGGCCGTTGACCTCGGGCTCGGCGGCCGGCACAGCGGCGGCGAACTCCTCGTCGGTCGATCCGGCATGGTTCTCGAACTCGGTCACGGCTCTCTTCCTTGCTGTTGTCGGCACGCCGGTTCGACGTGCCGGGTGCGGCCCGGGTGCCGGCGACAGGTCAGCCGAACACCGCGATGACGAGCTTGGCGAGCCCCAGGTCGAGCAGCGCCACCACCGTCACCATGATCACCACGAAGACCAGCACGACCACGGTGTAGGTGGTCATCTCCCGGCGGGAAGGCCACAGGACCTTCCGCATCTCCGAGACGGTCTCCCGGGTGCGCCGCTGCAATGCCCGGAGCAGCATCGGCAACCAGCGCCACAGCATGCTCAGCCCACCGCCGCGGCGATCGTCCCTGTCGGGTCGCGACGCCGGCGCGGGCGCAGCCTGTGTCTCAGTCACCGTTTCTCCTCTCGGACGCTGTCCGGTCCCGCTCGCACGGAACCGGACAGCGCTCTGGCGCAGGGGCGACAGGACTCGAACCTGCAACCGCCGGTTTTGGAGACCGGTGCTCTACCAATTGAGCCACGCCCCTTCAGGCGTCCGCACCGTACCGCCCCATCACAGGACCGGCCCGGCGAAGGCACCGAAGGCGGGACACGCACACCGGCGAAACGACCGCTGCCACGTCATCGCGTCGCCCAAGGCGACGGATACGCGCATGCTTGCGCACGGCCGGCGTGAGACCCGACAAGTCAGTGTAGAGGAGCGGTCCGCCGTGTCCAAAAGCCACTCCCCAGCGCGCTCGCGGGCACCTCCGGGGGCCGCACCAGTGTCTCAATGAATGAGACTCAAATCCCGTCTATCAGAACAGCGGTGCCGTCTGGAACGATGGTGCCATGGGTACTCGCATCTCCGACCGGATCGCTGCCATCGCCGAGTCCGCCACGCTGGCGGTCGATGCCAAGGCCAAAGCCCTCAAGGCCGCCGGCCGTCCGGTGATCGGCTTCGGCGCCGGCGAACCCGACTTCCCGACGCCGGACTACATCGTGCAGGCCGCCGTCGCCGCGGCCACCGACCCGAAGTATCACCGGTACACCCCGGTCGCCGGCCTGCCCGAGCTGCGCGCCGCGGTGGCCGCCAAGACGCTGCGCGACAGCGGCTACCAGGTCGAGCCCAGCCAGGTGCTGATCACCAACGGCGGCAAGCAGGCCGTCTACAACACCTTCGCCACCCTGCTCGACCCGGGCGACGAGGTGCTGCTGGTCGCGCCGTACTGGACCACCTACCCCGAGGCGATCCTGCTGGCCGGCGGGGTGCCGGTGCCGGTGCTGACCGACGAGAACAGCGGCTACCTGGCCACCGTGGAGCAACTCGAGGCCGCCCGCACCGCGCGCACCAAGGTGCTGCTCTTCGTCTCTCCGTCCAACCCGTCCGGTGCCGTCTACCCGCCCGAGCAGGTCGCCGAGATCGGCCGGTGGGCCGCCGAACGCGGCCTGTGGGTCGTCACCGACGAGATATACGAACACCTCGTCTACGGCGACCGGGAGAACGTCTCGATCGCCACGGTCGCCCCGGAACTGGGCGACCGGGTCGTCGTGCTCAACGGCGTCGCCAAGACCTATGCGATGACCGGCTGGCGGGTCGGCTGGCTGATCGGACCGTCCGACGTGGTCAAGGCCGCCAGCAACCTGCAGTCGCATGCCACCTCGAACGTCGCCAACGTCTCACAGATCGCCGCCCTGGCCGCCGTCTCGGGCGACCTGTCCGCGGTCGCCGAGATGCGGGCCGCCTTCGACCGGCGGCGCAAGCTCATCGTCGGCATGCTCTCCGAGATCGACGGGGTGCACTGCCCGGAGCCGGGGGGTGCGTTCTACGCCTACCCGCAGGTCAAGGGGCTGCTGGGCCGGCCGCTGCGCGGGCGCACGGCCGACAGCTCCATCGAGCTGGCCGAGATCATCCTCGACGAGGCCGAGGTGGCCGTGGTGCCCGGCGAGGCGTTCGGCACCCCGGGCTACCTGCGGCTGTCCTACGCCCTCGGCGACGACGACCTCGCCGAGGGCATCGGCCGGATCCAGCGCCTGGTCGCCGAGGGCTGACCGGCTGGGCGCCGGCTCAGCCGGGCACCCGCAGCTCGGCCAGCGCCTCGTCCCGGCGGTTCTCGGTCTCGATGTTGCGCTGCACCTGCTCCGGCGTCTGGCGGAACCGGACGGTGTAGTAGAAGATCGCCAACCCGAAGATCACCACGACCAGCGAGTCGATCCAGTCCGGCAGCACCTTCTGGGCACCCGTGCCGTACCGGCCGAGCACGCTGATCACAGTGAGCCCGGCCAGCCAGGGCAGCACCCATCCGAAGCCGCGCAGCTCCAGCCGGTCGAAGGTCTGGTTCACCGAGGCGCCGATCGCGAAGATCACCAGGCCCAGCACGATGGCCAGGTCGAGCTTCCACATCACCTCGAACCCACCCCAGTAGATGATCAGGTTGGCGAAGACGAAGCCGAGCGGCAGCAGCACCGACGGAGCGGGGATCCGGTAGGGCCGTGTTCGATCGGTGTCCTGCTGCTGCAGGGCGGCCAGCGACACCGGCCCGAAGGCGTACATGATGGCGGTCGCCGAGGTCACCACGCTCACCAGTGACTGCCAGCTGGGGAACGGCAGGAACATGATCAGGCCGACCACGAAGGCGAGCAGGATCGACACCCACGGAACGCCGCTGCGGTTGATCTTGGTGAGCGCCGTCGGCAGCTCGTCCTCCTCGCCCAGCGCGTAGCTCACCCGGGACGAGGTGCCGATGTAGACCAGGCCGGTTCCCGCGGGCGAGATCACCGCGTCGATGACCAGCAGTGCGGCCAGCCAGCCGGCCCCGGCGGCGAGCGCCAGGTCGTGGTACGGGCCGTAGTTCCCCTTCCCGATGGGATTCGCCCAGCCGTGGGTCAGGTTGGCCGGGTTGAGCGCCCCGATGAAGCAGATCTCGAGCAGGATGTAGATCGCCGAGCCGATCAGCATCGCGGTGATGACGGCCCGCGAGACGTCCCGCTGCGGATCCTTCGCCTCGCCGGCCAGCTGCACCGCCTGCTCGAAGCCCTGCAGCGCGAACACGACACCGGCCGGCAGGGCCGCGAACACGCCGTGGCCGCCGAACGGGGCGAAGCCGCCGCCCGCGTGGAAGTTCGAGGCGTGGAAGCTCAGGGTGATCAGCACGACCACCGTCAGCACCGGGATGGCGGTCTTCCAGATCACGGCGACGGCGTTGCTGTCCGACAGCAGCTTGGCACCCAACAGGTTGATCATGGTGAACAGCAGCAGCGCCAGGCTCGCCACGATCAGGCCGGTCGTGTTGAGCGTCCCGTCGTTGCCGCCGCCGGTGTGCAGCATGCGCAGGTGGTGCTGTGCGAACTCGGTGCTCTCCAGGTACGTGATGCTGGCCTCTGCCTCGATCGGGGCGAGCGCCACCGCCTGCAGCCAGGCCGACCAGCCGGCCACGAAGCCGGTCACGTTGCCGAACGCGAAGTAGGGGTAGCGGGCCGTGCCACCGGCCACCGGGTAGGACGCGCCGAGCTCGGCGTGGATGAGGGCCAGCACCGCGAGCATGACCGCGGCGAGCACCCAGGAGACCAGCGAGGCCGGCCCCGCCACGGTCGCCGCGGTCAGCGCGCCGAGCAGCCAGCCCGAGCCGATGATCGAGCCCAACGAGACGAACATCAGCCCCCAGAAGCCGACCGATCGTCTCAGTCCCGTCCCGGAACCCGCTGTCGCCGTGCTTGCCATCAAGCCTCCCGCAATCGGCCGAACGGCGACACGGAAGGACTGCCCGCCACGCCGCCGACAACTGTCAGAACATCCGCAGGCCAGGCGCGGCCACGGTGTTGTGCAGTTATGCCCGGTTGCTGCGGCGGCTATTCCGGCCAGCTACTCGGCGAGGTCGGCGAACTCCGGGTGGGCGGCGAGATAGTCGGCGACGAACGGGCATGCCGGATCGACCCTCAGGCCCTGGCTCCGGATGTCCTCCAGCGCGAACCGGACCAGCCGGCCGGCGAAGCCCCGCCCGCCGTAGGCGGGCTCCGTCTCGGTGTGCGGCAGCACCACCACGTCGCCCCGCCGGTGATAGGTCGCCAGCCCGATCCGGTGGCCGTCCAGGTGTGACTCGTAGCGGCCTTCGGCCTCGTTCTTGCGCAGCTCCAGCTCGGCCATCAGACGGCCAGCCGAACCGTGACCCGGGCCCTGGCGAGCACCGTCTCGCCGGCGACCTTGGCGAGCAGGTCCACCTCGGCGGTGGCCGCCTCCTGGTCCACCGAGCGGATCGACCCGGTCACCTCGACCTCGGTCGGGGTGCCGTAGGCAACCACCACCGGCCGGGTGAAGCGCACGCCGTAGGACAGCACCGCACCCGGATCGCCGAGCCAGTCCGTCACCACCCGCACCGCCGTCGCCATCGTCAGCATCCCGTGCGCGATGACGTCCGGCAGCCCGACCGAGCGCGCCGTCTCCTGACTCCAGTGGATCGGGTTGAAGTCGCCGGACGCGCCGGCGTACTGCACCAGGTCGGCCCGGCCGATCGGGAACACCTGGCCGGGCAGTTGCATGCCGACACTCACATCGGCGAGGGAGATGCTCATGAGTCCGCCGTTCCGCGCGCCACCAGGGTGGAGATGGCGGTCACCACCAGCTCGCCGTCGACGGTGGACACCTCGCCCCGGGTGGTCATGATCTCGTTGCCACCCACCGAACGGATCGACTCCACCGTGCAGCGCACCTGCAGCACGTCGCCGGCCCGGACCGGCCGCTGGTAAACGAACTGCTGCTCGCCGTGCACGACCTTGGAGTAGTCCAGGCCGAGCGCCGGATCGCGTACCACCTGGGCGCTGGCCCGCATCGAGACGACGATCGGAAAGGTCGGCGGGGCGATCACGTCGGGATGTCCCAGGGCCTGGGCCGCGGCGCGGTCCCGATAGACCGGATTGGAATCGCCGATCGCGTCGGCGAATTCGCGGATCTTCTCCCGTCCCACCTCGTACGGCTCGGTCGGCGGGTAGGTCCGCCCTATGAATGACTGGTCCAGCGGCATGCCCGCACCGTATCCCACCCACCCGAACCGCACGGTCCGGTGGTAGCCCCGAAACGACTACTGGCGCCGTCCGATCGGACGGCGCCAGTAGGCAGAGCGTGTCGAGACTCAGCGGGTCTCGCGGTGGTCGGTGTGCTTGCCGCAGTTCGGGCAGAACTTTTTGAGGTCCAGCCGATCCGGGTCGTTACGCCGGTTCTTCTTGGTGATGTAGTTGCGGTGCTTGCACACCTGACACGCCAAGGTGATCTTCGGTCGTACGTCAGTGGCTGCCACTTCTCGTGCCTCTCAATGCGATGCTGCTGGGTGGTGAACCGGTAGCGAGGGCCGGACTTGAACCGGCGACACAGCGATTATGAGCCGCTTGCTCTACCAGGCTGAGCTACCCCGCCCTGGATGGTGCTCGGGCATTCCGGATACAGATTCCAAGACCGAGCCCCCTTACGGAATCGAACCGTAGACCTTCTCCTTACCATGGAGACGCTCTGCCGACTGAGCTAAGGGGGCAAGCTGCGTTCAGAACCTCCCGGAGCGGCACGCCCCACCGGGTTGTCTCGAACGCCGGGTGAACTCTACCGGACACCGCAGCCGATTCCGAAATCGGGGGTCCCCACCGCAGTCCGGGAACCCCACGAACGCCGGAAACCGGGGCTTTCAGCGCTGGCCGGACACCGCGCCAGCAGGCCCGCCGCACCCCCGATGACCGGGAAGGACGGAAGGCTCGCCAGGTCCGGGACGACCGGTTTCGGGCAAAGAAAAGCCTTGGTGATCGCACGGGGGAACGACCACCAAGGCCCCTCAAGTATGAACCCTGGGTAGTTGCATGGCAACCCCTCGCGACTAATTTTCCGGACTTTCTTCGTGACGCGGGACAGGCACCGGGACCGGCCGCCCGGGTCTGGGCCGAGACGACCACGGCCCCCGAGGGAGTCCCTCGGGGGCCGTTACCGGTGGCGGCTGTTGGGTTCGAACCAACGTAGGCAGAGCCGGCAGATTTACAGTCTGCTCCCTTTGACCACTCGGGCAAACCGCCGTATGTCTCGCCCGCCGGCCCTCCGGAGCCGCGCACTGCGAGAGTTTGTGCGCGACGAGACATTACACGAGCCCGAGCAGGGGCCGACGCCCCGGGTCGGCCGGCACGCGCTACCGTGCTCTGCAGGCGCGGGAACGCCGCCGGCCGCCCGACCGGGCCCGGCCGGCGACCAGCGAAGACCCCGCAACCGGCTCGAGCAGGGAGGCAGTGCGTCATGGCCGACTCGTCCTTCGACGTCGTGAGCAAGATCGACCGGCAGGAGGCCGACAACGCGCTCAACCAGGCGGCCAAGGAGCTTTCGCAGCGATTCGACTTCCGCGGCACCAACGCCGCCATCGAATGGTCCGGCGAGTTGGGAGTGACCCTGCGGGCCGACACCGAGGAGCGGGTCAGCGCCGCGCTCGAGGTCTTCAAGGAGAAGCTGATCAAGCGCTCCATCTCGTTGAAATCACTGGACGCCGGCGAACCCAGGTCCTCGGGCAAGCAGTACGTCATCTCGGCCACGCTCAAGCAGGGCATCGACTCCGAGACCGCGAAGAAGATCGCCAAGGAGATTCGCGACTCCGGCCCCAAGGGTGTCCAGGCCCAGATCCAGGGCGACCAGCTGCGGGTGTCGGGCAAGAAGCGGGACGACCTGCAGGCGGTGATCGCGCTGCTCAAGGCGGGCGACTTCGGGGTGGCCCTGCAGTTCGACAACTACCGCTGACCCCGCGCGCCCGGCGCCCGGGCCGGCCCAGTCGAAAGGTGCGAATGTGAAGGGCATTGTGCTCGCCGGCGGTTCCGGCACCCGGCTGCACCCGATCACCCGGGCGGTGAGCAAGCAACTGCTCCCGGTCTACGACAAGCCGATGATCTACTACCCGCTCTCGGTGCTGCTGCTCGCCGGCATCACCGAGATCCTGATCATCACCACTCCGCACGACCAGGACCAGTTCGTCCGGCTGCTCGGTGACGGCAGCGAGCTCGGGGTGAGCTTCAGCTACGAGGTGCAGCCCGAGCCGAACGGCCTGGCCGAGGCCTTCATCATCGGCCGCAAGCACGTCGGCTCCGACAGCGTGGCGCTGGTGCTCGGCGACAACATCTTCTACGGGCACGCGCTGGGCCAGATGCTCACCGAGGCGGCCGGGCTGGAGCACGGCTGCCGGCTCTTCGGCTACCGGGTGCGCGACCCCGAGCGGTACGGCGTGGCCGAGGCCGACGGGACCGGCCGGCTGATCTCCATCGAGGAGAAGCCGGCACAGCCGAAGTCGGACCTGGCCGTCACCGGCCTCTACTTCTACGACAACGAGGTGCTCGACATCGCGGCCGCCCTGTCGCCGTCGGCCCGGGGCGAGCTGGAGATCACCGACCTCAACAACCGGTATGTCGAGCGCGGCTCGGCCCAGCTGGTCGACCTGGGCCGGGGCACCGCGTGGCTGGACACCGGCACCCACGATTCGCTGCTCGAAGCCGGCCAGTTCGTACAGGTGCTCGAGCACCGGCAGGGCGTCCGGATCGCCTGCCTGGAGGAGATCGCGCTGATGAAGGGCCTCATCACTGCCGAGCAGGCGATGGAGCTGGGCCGGGCGCAGGCCAAGTCCGGATACGGCCAGTACGTCGTCGAGGTGGCGGCGAAGGCCCTGGCGAAGGGACGCTGAGATGTCTGCGATCGACGGCCTGCTGACGGCCAACGCCGACTACGTCGGCTCGTTCCCGGGGGCGCGACCGGTGCAGCCCGCCCTGCGGCTGGCCGTGCTGGCCTGCATGGACTCGCGGCTGGCGCTGTTCCCCGCGCTCGGGCTGCAGATCGGGGATGCCCACCTGATCCGCAACGCCGGGGCGCTGGCCACCCCGGACACGCTGCGCTCGCTGTCGATCAGCCAGCGCAAGCTGGGCACCCGCGAGATCGCGGTGATCGGGCACACCGACTGCGGCATGCTGAACTTCGACGACGACGCCTATCGCGCCGAGCTGCAGGCCGAGAGCGGCCAGCGGCCGGACTGGGACGTGCCCGGGTTCAGCGATGTCGCGGCCAGCGTTGCCGGTTCGGTCGCCCGGGTCCGGGCATGCGGCTGGCTGCCGCACCGCGACTCAGTGCGGGGCTTCGTCTTCGACGTCGGGACCGCCCAGCTCACCGAGGTCCACTGAGGCACCGTCCTCGCCGACGACCCGCTCGGTGCGGGTGCGGCCGGTGACGGTGGGCAGCCCGTCGGCCTGCCAGCGCCGGAAGCCACCGACCAGGTCGGCCGCGTCGACCCCGAGCGAGCACAGCGCCGCCGCGGCCAGCGACGAGGTGTAGCCCTCGGAGCACACCACGATCCAGCGCTGCCCGGGCACCGCGCCGGGCAGCCGGCTCACCGAGCCGGGATGCAGCCGCCACTCGAGGTGGTTGCGCTCCACGATCAGCGCACCGGCGATCTCCCCCTCCCGTTCGCGCTGCCAGGCCGGCCGGATGTCCACCAGCCGGGCGCCGTCCGCGACCTCCGCCGCGGCCTCGCCCGGCGCCAGCCGCCGCAGGCCGCGCCGTGCCGCGGCAAGCAGCGCGTCCGGACCGGAGTACTCGGCTCCGCCGGGACCGTCCGGCTCCCAGGGCCGGTTCATCGCACCGGTCCGGTCACGCGGCGGGCTCGCCCCGGCCGGGCAGCCGCACGTCCGGCTCCGGGTCCTCGGTCGGCAGGCTGAGCACCGGGCGCAGGCCGGCACCTGGGTCGAGGTCGTAGTAGGTCATCGAGCGGAGCGGCGCGGAGTAGGCGTGCACGCTGACCGCCGGGCGGGTACCGAGATTGCGCACGTCGTGGACGTACCGGGGCCCGAAGCCGACGCTCTGGCCGGCGCCGCGGACCCGCTCGACCAACCCCCGCTCGGCGCCCGGCCGGTGGATCGCCTCGGCCAGCTCGCCGGCCAGCACGGTGAAGGCGCCGGACGAGCCGCCGTGGTCGTGCAGCTGGGTGCCCTGGTCGGGCAGCCAGCTGATCAACCAGACGTCGACCCGCCGGTCACGGTAGATCCGCTGGTGCCAGCGTTCGGACTGCTCGTACCGGATGTAGGGATACCGACCGGCCCGTACCTCGGCCGCCACGAAGCGGGTGAAGTCGACGAGCTGGACCGGATCGAGGAAGAGCGCGGAACCGGCGGCACCGTGGGGCGTGGCCGGGCCCGATCGGGGAGGACCGAGGGACATGGCAGGACTTTCGAAGCAGGGCTGAGACCGGACGTCAGGCTGGGAGCTGGCTCCGGGAACAGTGCTGATCGAAGGCGTCGGCGCGCCGGGTAGTCCAGAAGGTGACCTGCCAGAACGGGAGCATCGGGAAACCGGTTCCCTGGAACTCGTCCGTCATGGTCGCAGTATGGCAGAAGCGGCGCCTCGTGGACCACGAGACGCCGCTTCTGCTGATGAATCAGCTGGCCCAGCGGAAGGAGGCCATCAGCTCGTCGAAGCGAGCCATCAGGTCGGGGCAGTCGGCGCCGCCGCTGAACTCGGCCAGCAGCGCCAGCTTGCCGTCCGGCGCCGGCACCAGGTAGCGGGCGGCGCCCATCACCTCGTCGACGTCGAGCAGCTCGGCGACCGGCGAGTCCGCGTCGAACCGCACGCAGTCGACGGGTTCGTCCAGCAGGCCGACGCTCAGGATGGCGCTGGCCGGCAGGATATCGTCAGCACCGATGACCGCGGTGCTGAGCACGGCCACGACCGGCGCTCCGCCAATTTCTTCAGGAACTGAACCATCTTCGGGAGTTGCAATCAGCCAATCCCGGCAATCGAGCTCGAATGCCGGAAGTTCCAGCGCGTGGAGTTCGCTCTCCATGACGCCTCCTTGCTCGTGTGCTCGCGCAGCGCGACCCCGCACCGTTAATCGGCTGCCTGGTTGTGGTACCCGCGACGACAGGCTTCTAGACGTGCCACGCGAGTGCCCCGGAGTCGAACTCCTCCGAATCGGACCTTCGCGCTGCTGAGAAAAATACCACCCGGAATGCTTTGCAGCTAGCCACCCGAGCAAAAAACCTTCGCGCTGGTCGGTTTATCCCGCAGCGTCCCGTCCACAGACCGCTGCAGAAGCGAACACCCCTGTGAGTAAAGGGCATTGCGATTCAGACCGAACGGTCCGAATCGGACGTACGGACCGCGTTGCGGGCCGCTCCGAGGTAGCTGCATCCGCAACGGTGTCGTTTGTCTTTTCATACTTGGCGACAATCCGACACCGCCTGTAGTCGTTTCCGGCACGAATGACTACAGCCGGGTTCGATGCATCCGACGGCCGCCACAGGCCCCGCCGGCGACCGAATCGGATCAAGAGCGTGAACGGAAACGGAACGTTCGGTTGCCACGCACACACTCGGCCGCAGACGGTGCGCCGCGGTGCGCATTCATCGTGCGTTGCGCGCAGGGTTGGGGAACTCGCGCCGTTTTCACCTCTTCATGACATATGAAGTGGAAAATCGGAACAGTCGGAGTTTTCGCCCGATAGGGTCTGCAGGGGGAGCCGGTGCGACACTCGGCCGCCGGTGAGGCATACCACCACGTGGACCGCGCGTCGGCTCTCTACCATGGAACGGGCGGTACCGAACGGGTCGTGAACTTGGTTCCACGGCATGCCCGACCTGAGCGTACAGGAGGCGGACTTCTTCGCATGTCCACACAAGTTCAGCAACTCGACCGAGTGGTCATCAGGATCGCCGGGGACTCCGGCGACGGGATGCAGCTCACCGGAGACCGGTTCACCCAGGAGACCGCGAACTTCGGCAACGACCTGTCGACCCAGCCCAACTTCCCGGCCGAGATCAGGGCTCCTGCCGGCACCCTGGCCGGGGTCTCGTCCTTTCAGCTGCACTTCGCCGACCACGACATCCTGACTCCGGGCGACCGGCCGGACGTGCTGGTGGCGATGAACCCGGCGGCGCTGAAGGCCAACCTGCCGGACCTGGCCAAGGGCGCGACGATCATCGTCGACACCAGGGACTTCACCGAGCGCGCCCTCGCCCGCATCGGCTGGTCGGCCAACCCCATCGAGGACGGCACGCTCGACAGCTTCACCGTCCACGCGATGGACCTGACCCAGCTGACGCTGGACTCACTGGCCACCTTCAGCGACCTCAGCCGCAAGGACGCCGGCCGCTGCAAGAACATGTATGCCCTGGGCCTGCTGTCTTGGATGTACTCCCGCCCCACCGAGGGCACGGTGGCCTTCCTCCGGGACAAGTTCTCCCGCAAGCCGCAGATCGCCGAGGCCAACGTCGCCGCGTTCAAGGCCGGCTACAACTACGGCGAGACCACCGAGGCGTTCGGCGTCTCCTACGAGGTCAAGCCGGCCGCGCTGGCCAGCGGCACCTACCGCAACATCGCCGGCAACCTGGCGCTCGCCTACGGGCTGATCGCCGCGGCCCACCGGGCCGAGCTCCCGCTCTTCCTCGGTGCCTACCCGATCACCCCCGCCTCGGACATCCTGCACGAGCTGTCCAAGCACAAGCGGTTCGGCGTGACCACCTTCCAGGCCGAGGACGAGATCGCCGGCGTCGGCGCCGCGCTCGGGGCCTCGTTCGGCGGCGCACTGGGCGTGACCACCTCCTCCGGCCCGGGCATCGCGCTCAAGGCCGAGACCATCGGGCTCGCCGTCTCGTTGGAGCTGCCGCTGGTGATCGTCGACGTCCAGCGGGGCGGCCCCTCCACCGGCCTGCCGACCAAGACCGAGCAGTCGGACCTGCTGCAGGCCATGTACGGGCGCAACGGCGAGGCGCCGGTGCCGGTGGTGGCGCCGCGCTCCCCCGGCGACTGCTTCGACGCCGCGGTGGAGGCCTGCCGGATCGCGCTGGCCTATCGCACCCCGGTGTTCCTGCTCTCCGACGGCTACATCGCCAACGGCTCGGAGCCGTGGCGGCTGCCGGAGCTGACCGAGCTGCCGGACCTGCGGGTGGAGTTCGCCACCGAGCCGAACGGGCCGGACGGCAGCTTCCTGCCGTACCTGCGCGACCCGCAGACGCTGGCCCGGCCGTGGGCGGTGCCGGGCACCGCTGGCCTGGAACACCGGGTGGGCGGCATCGAGAAGGCCGACCGCACCGGCAACATCTCCTACGACCCGGACAATCACGACT